>DBAY01000031.1 GCA_002291925.1 Alphaproteobacteria bacterium UBA998
GCAAAAATTATTGAGTAGGCGAAAAGGAGATTTTGCTATGCTGAACCAGAAAATCCGGATTCGCCTTCGCGCGTTCGATCACGAGATGCTTGACCACTCCACCAAGGAGATCGTCAACACGGCTAAACGTACCGGCGCCCGCGTGCGCGGCCCGGTGCCGATGCCGCGCCGCATCAACCGCTTCACGGTGCTGCGCTCGCCGCACATCGACAAGAAGTCGCGTGAGCAGTTTGAGATCCGCACGCACAAGCGCCTGATCGACATCGTCGATGCGACCCCGCAGACCGTGGACGCCCTCGGCAAGCTCGACCTCGCCGCCGGCGTGGACGTGCAGATCACTGTCATCGGCAACGTTGCCTAAGACGGCTTGAATAAATGATGAAAAGCCGGCCTTCGGGCCGGCTTTTTTCATGGCCCCGCCGAAGGGTAAGCGGGAAATCAAAAAATCATGAGATTTTCGCTTGCATCGGGTGGGGAGTGCGGTTATAAGTCCGCTTCCCTGCCGTCCGGCGGGGTTGAAAAAAGACGTAAGCATCGCCCAAGAACCTTGGTTTTTCCGAGGGTCCGCTGGGTAGGAAAGGGTTAGCAGATGCGTACAGGAGTCATTGCGAAGAAGCTCGGCATGACCCAGGTGTTCACTGATCAGGGTGAGCGTGTGCCTGTCACCGTGCTTCAGATGGACAACGTCCAGGTTGTCGGTCAGAAAACCAAGGATAAAGATGGCTACACCGCGCTCGCCATCGGTTTCGGCGAAGCCAAGGCAAAGCATGTCAGCAAGGCCATGCGCGGCCATTTCGCCAAGGCGAAAATCGCACCGAAGCGCAAGGTCGTGGAATTCCGTGTGCAGGAAAATGCGCTGGTGGATGTCGGCGCCGAGCTGACCCCGGATCACTTTGTCGGCGGTCAGTATGTCGACGTGACCGGTACCAGCAAGGGTAAGGGTTTCGCGGGTGTCATGAAGCGTCACAACTTCCGCGGTCTGGAAGCCACCCACGGCGTCTCCGTGTCGCACCGCTCGCACGGTTCGACCGGTCAGCGCCAGGACCCGGGCAAGGTGTTCAAGGGCAAGAAGATGGCCGGCCATCTCGGCACCGAGAAGGTGACCGTGCAGAACCTGCAGATCGTCTCCACCGACGCGGCGCGCGGCCTCATCCTCGTGAAGGGTGCGGTGCCGGGCGTGGATAACAGCTACGTGCTAGTGCGCGATGCCGTGAAGCGTGGTCGTCCGACGACGGCGCCGTTCCCGGCCGGTATCAAGCAGGCTGCCACGGCGGAAGCCCCGGCAGCGGAAGCGCCCGCAGAAGCCCCCGCGGCTCCTGCTGATGGCGGCAACAAATAAAGAGGGCAGGCACACATGAAAGCCAAGGTCATTGCTATTGACGGAAAGGCCGCCGGTGAGATCGATCTCAACCCGGAGATTTTTGGCCTGACCCCCCGCAAGGATATTCTTCAGCGCGTCGTTGAATGGCAGCGCGCGAAGAAGCAGGCGGGCACCCACCTCGTGAAGTCGCGCAGCGACGTCAGCGGCACCACCAAGAAGCCGTGGAAGCAGAAAGGCTCGGGCCGCGCCCGTACCGGTTCGCGCCGCGGTACGCAGTGGGTCGGCGGCGGGACGATTTTCGGTCCGGTCGTGCGCAGCCATGCCTACGACCTCACCAAGAAATTCCGCAAGCTCGGCCTGCGCCATGCGCTCTCGGCCAAGCAGGCGGCGGGTGAGTTGGTGATCCTCGACGGCGTCGCCGCCAAGGAAGCCAAGACCAAATCCATCGCGGCTGCCATCGGCAAGCATGGCTGGCAGAAGCCGCTCATCGTGGATGTGAACGTGGAGGAATCTTTCGTTCGCGCCGCACGCAACATCAAACATGTCGACGTACTGCCGCAAGTGGGCATCAACGTCTATGACATCCTCCGCCACAAGGAGCTCGTGCTCACCAAGGCGGCGGTCGAAACGCTGGAGGCTCGACTCGCATGAACGCTGCCGTAGCAAAGAAAGCCGCGCCGAAGAAATCGGCCGCGAAGAAAGAGACTGCCAAGGGCAAGGTTTCCAACGCCGCGCTCTATGACGTGCTGCAGCGCCCGGTCATCACGGAGAAATCCACGATGGCGAGCGAGCAGAACAAGGTCACCTTTAAAGTGCGCAAGGATGCCGACAAGGCGCAGATCCGTCAGGCTGTCGAGGAAATTTTCGGCGTGACCGTCAAATCGGTGAACACCATCACGCTGAAAGGCAAAACGAAGCGTTTCCGTGGGCTTCCCGGTCAGCGCTCCGACACCAAGAAAGCGGTCGTCACCCTGGCGGAAGGCCAGTCCATCGACCTGACCGCGGGAGTACGTTAAGATGGCATTGAAGAGCTACAACCCCATCACCCCGAGTCAGCGTGCGCTGGTGCAGGTAGACCGCTCCGGCCTCTGGAAAGGCAAGCCGGTGAAGGAACTCACCGAGGGTCTCACCAAGTCCGGTGGCCGCAACAATCTCGGCCGCGTGACCGCCCGCCGTCATGGCGGTGGCCATAAGCGCCGCTACCGCATCATCGACTTCAAGCGCAACAAGTTTGACGTCTCCGCGACGGTTGAGCGCATCGAATACGATCCGAACCGCACCGCGTTCATCGCGCTCATCACCTATGATGACGGTGAGCAGGCCTACATTCTCGCGCCGCAGCGCCTGAAAGCCGGTGACAAGGTCATCGCGGGCGAGCGTACGGACATCAAGCCGGGCAACGCGATGCCGCTGAAGAACATCCCGATCGGCACCATCATCCATAATGTGGAGATGAAGCCGGGCAAGGGTGCTCAGCTTGCCCGCTCCGCTGGTGCTTACGTCCAGCTCGTCGGCAAAGACTCCGGTTATGCCCAGCTCAAGCTGCGCTCCGGTGAACTGCGTATGGTGAACAGCGATTGCATGGCCTCCATCGGTGCGGTGTCCAACCCGGACCACCAGAACATCAATGACGGTAAGGCCGGTCGTTCGCGCTGGAAGGGTATTCGCCCCGTCGTGCGCGGTGTGGCGATGAACCCGATCGACCACCCGCATGGTGGTGGTGAGGGCCGCACCTCCGGTGGCCGCCATCCGGTAACCCCATGGGGCAAGCCGACCAAAGGCAAGAAGACCCGCTCGCCGAAGAAACCGAGCAGCAAACTCATCATTCGCAGCCGTCACAAGGCCAAGAAGAAGTAAAGGAAGCATCCCATGCCGCGTTCTGTTTGGAAAGGCCCGTTCTTCGATGCGTATCTGCTGAAAAAGGCAGAGGAAGCGCGTGCGACTGGTCGCAACCCGATCATCCAGACCTGGTCGCGCCGTTCGACCATCATCCCGCAATTCGTCGGGCTGACCTTCGGGGTCTATAACGGCAAGAAGCATATTCCCGTGGTTGTGACCGAGGAAATGGTCGGTCATAAGCTGGGCGAGTTCGCCCCGACCCGGACCTTCACCGGTCACGGCGGCGATAAAAAAGTAGCCAAGAAATAAGGCAGGTAGGTCATGAGTAAACAAGCTCGTCCGCGCCGTGAATCGGCCAAGGAAGCCAAGGTGGTCCTGACCCGCCTGCGCACCAGCCCGCGCAAGCTCAATCTGGTCGCCCAGATGATCCGCGGCATGCATGTCAGCGACGCGCTGACCCAGCTCACCTTCTCGCACCGTCGTATTTCCATCGACGTGAAGAAGGCGCTGCAGTCCGCCATCGCCAACGCCGAAAACAACCACCAGCTCGATGTTGACAGCCTCGTCGTGAAAGAGGCGTATGTCGGCAAGAACATGGTGATGAAGCGCTTCCATGCGCGTGCCCGTGGTCGCGGCGCCCGCGTACTGAAGCCGTTCTCCAACCTGACGATCGTCGTCCGCGAACAAGAGGAGGCCGCCTAATGGGCCAGAAAGTCAACCCGATCGGGCTTCGCCTGGGCATCAACAAAACCTGGGATTCGCGCTGGTTCGCCGATGGCACGGACTACGCGAAGCGTCTGCATGAGGATATCAAGCTCCGCAAGTACCTGAAGGAGAAGCTGAACTCCGCCGGTGTCAGCAAGATCGTTATCGAGCGCCCTTCCAAGCGCGCCAACATCACCATCCATACTGCCCGTCCGGGGATTGTGATCGGCAAGAAAGGCGCTGACATCGACAAAATCAAGAAGGACCTCGCGGCCTTCACCGGTGATGAGGTGAACCTCAACATCGTGGAAATTCGCAAGCCTGAAATCGACTCGACGCTCGTCGCCGAGGAGATTGCCCGCCAGCTGGAGCGCCGTATCGCCTTCCGCCGTGCCATGAAGCGCGCCGTGCAGTCGGCCATGCGCCTCGGGGCCGAAGGCATCCGTATCAACTGCTCCGGCCGTCTGGGCGGAGCGGAGATCGCCCGCATGGAATGGTACCGTGAGGGTCGGGTGCCACTTCATACCTTGCGTGCGGACGTGGACTATGGTATAGCGACCGCCCAAACCACCTACGGGGTGATTGGCGTGAAGGTCTGGATCTTCAAGGGCGAAGTCCTTGGGGAACAGGAAACGGAACAGACTACTAAAGCAGCTTAAATCACTTTTAGGTTGCGAACGGATCGTTACTGGTGTGGGCGAAATCCCCGCTAAGACTTTCCGGCGGAAATTATTTGAGCAGGAACAACGACGATGTTGAGCCCAAAGAAGACAAAATACCGCAAGGCCTTTAAAGGCCGCATTCACGGCAACGCCAAGGGTGGCAGCCAGCTGAGCTTTGGGGCCTTTGGCCTGAAAGCGCTGGAGCCGGAGCGCATCACCGCGCGTCAGATCGAAGCGGCCCGCCGCGCACTGACCCGTCACATGAAGCGCGTGGGCCGCGTCTGGATCCGCGTATTCCCGGACCTTCCTGTTTCGGCCAAGCCGGCGGAAGTACGGATGGGCTCCGGTAAGGGCTCGGTGGAATACTGGGTAGCACGCGTGCATCCCGGCCGCATCCTGTTCGAAGTGGATGGCGTCAGCCGCCAGGTGGCTGAGGAAGCCTTTGCGCTCGCGGCAGCCAAGCTGCCGGTGAAAACGAAATTCGTCGCCCGCGTGGGTGAGGGAGAATAATCATGAAAATGGAAGACATCCGCGCCAAAAGCCAGGACGAGCTGAAGGACATGATCCTGTCCTCCAAGCGCGAGCTGTTCAACCTGCGCTTCCAGCAGGCTGCCAGCGAGTCCTTCAATACGAACCGTTTCGGCGAGCTGCGCCGGGACATTGCGCGCGCCAAAACCGCGCTGACGCAGAAAATCAACGGTGAGCCGGTCAAGGTGGCAAAGAAGCCCGCCAAGGCCAAAGCCGCCAAAAAGACCAACGCCTAAGTCGAGGGTAGGGAAACAACATGCCGAAGCGTATCCTTCAGGGAACCGTGGTGAGCGACAAGGGTGACAAGACGGTCATCGTGAATGTCGAGCGCCGTATCAAGCACCCGCTCTACAAGAAAACCATTCGCCGCTCCAAGAAATACGCGGCGCATGACGAGGCGAATTCCTTCAAGACCGGCGATGTTGTGCGCATCGTCGAATGCCGCCCCATGTCCAAGACCAAGACGTGGGAAGTGCTGGAAAAAGTCAGCGCGTAACGCCGGGAACGAGGAGATCAGACCATGATTCAGATGCAATCCCGTCTCGATGTAGCGGACAATTCCGGTGCCAAGGAAGTCATGTGCATCAAGGTGCTCGGTGGCTCCAAGCGCAAGACGGCCAGCGTGGGCGACGTCATTGTCGTTTCCGTGAAGGACGCCATTCCGCGCGGCAAGGTTAAAAAAGGTGACGTGCACCGCGCGGTCATCGTGCGCACCAAGTTCGATGTGAAGCGCCAGGACGGCAGCGTCATCCGCTTCGACAAGAACGCGGCGGTGCTCATCAACAAGCAGAACGAGCCGATCGGCACCCGTATCTTCGGCCCGGTTGTGCGTGAGCTGCGTGCCCGCCAGTTCATGAAAATCGTCTCGCTGGCACCAGAAGTGCTGTAAGCGACCCATAGGCAAGGAAACAGGATCATGACAGCCCCCAAGATGAAAATCCGGAAAGACGATGAAGTGGTCGTCCTCACCGGCAAGGACAAAGGCAAGAAAGGCAAAGTGCTGCAGGTGCTGCCGAAAGAGTCGCGCGTCGTCGTGGCTGGCATCAACCAGGTAAAGCGCCACACCCGCGCCGGAATGGGCGGCAATGGCGGCATCGTAACGAAGGAAGCCTCCATTCACGTCTCCAACGTGGCGTTGGTGGACCCAAAGGATGGCAAGGCCACCCGCGTCGGCTTCACGATGCTGAAAGACGGCACCAAGGCCCGCGTCGCAAAACGCTCCGGCGAAACCCTTAACGCGTAAGAGCTAGACCATGTCGTACGCACAGGAACAATACAGCAAGAAAATCCGTCCGGCGATGAAGTCGCAGTTCGGTTACAAGAACGAGATGCAGGTTCCGCGCATCGAGAAGATCGTCCTCAACATGGGCGTTGGCGATGCAGCGCAGGATTCCAAGCTGATCAACGGCGCGCAGGAAGACCTGACCCAGATCGCCGGTCAGAAAGCCGTCATCACCCGCGCCAAGAAATCGATCGCTGGTTTCAAGCTGCGTGAGAACGCGCCGGTCGGCGTGAAGGTGACGCTGCGTGGCAAGCGCATGTACGAATTCCTCGACCGCCTGGTGAACGTCGCCATGCCGCGTATCCGCGACTTCCGCGGGCTGAACGGCAAGAGCTTCGATGGACGCGGCAACTACGCGTTCGGCGTCAAGGAGCACATCATTTTCCCGGAAATCAACTACGACAAGGTGGAAAAGGTTCGCGGTTTTGACATCATCATCACCACGACCGCCCAGAGCGACGCAGAAGCGAAGGCGCTTCTCGCCGGTTTCAATTTCCCCTTCCGTAACTAGGAGCACCAGACCATGGCCAAGAAAGGCATGATCGAGAAAAACAACCGCCGCGCCAAGATGGCGAAGCAGTATGGCCCCAAGCGTGCCAAGCTGAAGGCGATTGTCATGAACAAGGAATTGTCGTTCGAAGAGCGTTTCGATGCACAGATGAAGCTCGCCGAACTGCCGCGCAACAGCGCCAAGAACCGCTATCGCAACCGTTGTGAGATGACCGGCCGTCCGCGCGCCGTCTACCGCAAATTCAAACTCTCCCGCATCGCGCTGCGCGAGCTGGGTTCGTTCGGCATGCTGCCGGGCGTCATCAAGTCGAGCTGGTAAGGAGGCCCGTCCCATGTCCATGAACGATCTCCTCTCCGATATGATCACCCGCATCCGCAACGGGCAGCGCGCCCGCCTCGCGAAGGTGCAGGCCCCGTACTCGAAGTTGCTCGGCAATGTGTGCGAAGTGCTCAAGCGCGAAGGCTTCATCCGCGACTGGCGCGAGTTCGAGCCTTCCAAGGGCTGCCGCATGATCGAGGTGGAGCTGAAGTATCACGAGGGCGAGCCGGCCATCAAGGAAATCACCCGCATTTCCAAGCCGGGCCGCCGTGAATATTCGCCCATCCGCGATCTGAATCCGTTCTATAACGGCCTCGGTATCAAGATCCTGTCCACTTCCAAAGGCGTGTTCTCCGACTACGAGGCCCGTCAGCAGAATGTCGGCGGTGAAGTGCTCTGCCGCGTCTTCTAGGAGATATCCATGTCACGTACTGGTAAATACCCCGTCGCTGTTCCCGCCTCCGTCAATGTTACGGTGGCTGCGGATAAAATCACCGTCAAAGGCAAGCAGGGCGAACTGTCCACCCCGCTGACCAGCGACGTGGTCGTCAGCTTCGGCGACGGCAAGATCACTGTGCAGCCCGCCAACGACACCAAGCGCGCCCGCGCCACCTGGGGCACCGTGCGCTCTATCGTGGGGGGCATGGTTGAGGGGGTCGATAAAGGCTTCACCAAGTCGCTGGAGATTCTTGGCGTTGGTTACCGCGCGTCGGTGACTGGCAACGTGCTGGCCCTGTCGCTCGGCTACAGCCACGAGATCCGCTACGTGATTCCGGCAGGTATCAAGATCACGACGCCCAAGCCGACCACGCTGGAGATCACCGGTGCGGACAAGCAGCGCGTGGGCCAGGTGGCCGCGGAAATCCGCCAGCTGCGCAAGCCGGAGCCTTACAAGGGCAAAGGTGTGCGCTACTCGGATGAGCGCGTGCGCCGCAAGGAAGGCAAGAAGAAGTAATTTTGAAAAGGTACGGAGCCGGTTATGGCCACTGTTAAGTCTCTGTTTGAACGCCGCCGCACCCGCGTACGCTATGCGCTGCGTCAGAATGCCAAGGGCAAGGTTCGCCTCAGCGTGTTCCGCTCGGGCAAGCATATCTATGCCCAGCTGATCGATGATGCGCAGGGCAAGACGCTGGTCTCCGCCTCCACGCTGGACAAGGACCTCAAGGGCAAGGTGAAGAAGCCGGGCACCATCGAGGCCGCCAAGTCGGTGGGCGAGCTGATCGCCAAGCGCGCCGCAGCCGCCAAGGTCGAGAACATCGTGTTCGATCGCGGTGGGTACCTTTTCCACGGCCGCGTCAAGGCGCTGGCGGACGCCGCCCGCGAAGCCGGTCTGAAATTCTAAGCAACGGGACATACACACATGGCACGCGCAGAACGCAATGAGGAGAACGAAGGCGGCGGAATGATCGACAAACTGGTGTCGATCAACCGTGTCGCGAAAGTAGTAAAGGGTGGCCGCCGCTTCGGCTTCGCCGCGCTGGTGGTCATCGGTGACGGCAAGGGCCGCGTGGGCTACGGCACCGGCAAGGCGAAGGAAGTCACCGACGCCGTGTCGAAAGCCACCGACGCCGCCAAGAAGAAAATGATTCGCGTGCCGCTGCGCGAAGGCCGCACCATCCACTTTGACACCAAGGGCCATTTCGGCTCCGGCAAGGTGATGCTGCGCGCGGCTCCGTCCGGTACCGGCATCATCGCCGGCGGTCCGATGCGGGCAGTGTTCGAGGCGCTGGGCGTGCAGGACGTGGTGGCGAAGTCCACTGGCAGCGCCAACCCGCACAACATGGTGAAAGCCACCTTCGATGCGCTGAAGTCGATGAACGCCCCGCGCGACATTGCTGCCCGCCGCAGCCTGAAGATCAGCGACCTGATCGCCCGCCGCGAGCAGGCCTACGGTAACACCGTGAAAGCCTACGACGAAGAAGCAGGAGAATAATCATGGCCGCCGCGAAGAAAGCCGAGAAGACCTCCGGCAAGACCATCACGCTGATTCAGACCGGCAGCCCCATCGGCCGCACGGATGACCAGCGCGCAACGCTCATCGGCCTCGGCCTGAACAAGCGTCACCGTACCAGCACGCTGCAGGACACCCCCGCCGTGCGTGGCATGATTACGAAAGTGCAACACCTGGTGAAGGTGGTGGAAGAATAGAGTTCAGAGTTAGGAGTTCAGTGATGGGTACTGAACTCTGAACTCTGACCACTGAACTCTGGAGAGCAAGATGAAACTCAATGAATTCGCAGACAACCAGGGCGCCCGTCATCGGAAGATGATCGTGGGCCGTGGCCTCGGCTCCGGTAAGGGTAAGACGGGCGGTCGCGGCTACAAGGGCCAGAAGTCCCGCACTGGCGTGTCCATCAACGGCTTTGAGGGCGGCCAGATGCCGCTGCACCGCCGTCTGCCGAAGCGCGGCTTCAACAACTACACCCGCACGGAATTCAGCGTGTTCAACCTCGCTGACCTGCAGCGCGCCATCGACGCCAAGACGCTCGACGCAAAGAAGGCCGTCACCAAGGAAATGCTGGTGGAAGCGGGCCTGATTCTCAACCTTTCCAAGCCGGTGAAGCTGCTCGGCAATGGCGAGCTGAAAGCCAAGGTGTCCTTGACCGTCGACAAAGCCTCCAAGGCCGCAATGGCCGCAGTGGAGAAGGCGGGCGGCAGCGTCACGCTGGCACAGGCCGAAGCGGTCTGATCGTGCCATGCCTGGCCGTCGCGTCACACAGGCGACGGTAGAGGCAGCCCGGCATGTGCTGCTGATCGACGATAATCCAGTTTTTCAAGAACGCATGAAAGCCCTCCTCGAACAGGAGGGCTTTTGCGTCACCTGCCTGCCGGATCACGCCACGGCGTTTCGAGCGCTGGAGGACAAGCCCTTTACGCTGATTGTCAGCGATGATCATATCGCGCGCCCATCGGAGTATTCCAGCGGCGAGGCCTGGTGTCGTGCTTACCGCGGGCAGGGAGGGCGTGTCCCGGTTATCCTTGTGACCGGCGCCGATCTATCACGTGGCGGAAACCTCCGGGCGCAGGGCGAGGCTATCACGCATCTGGCCGCCACGTGTGGGGCTGACTGGGTGATTCCCAAAGCCATCATCGAGGCCCCGCAGGGGGATGCACTCTTCCTGCAATATGCAAAAGACCTTGCGCTCGATGCGCAAACCGCTAGAAGTATCGGTTCGAAAATACGAGGTCTCTAATGGTTTCTGCCGCCGAACGGCTTGCCTCCAGCATCGATTTTAGAACGCTGGGCCGTGCCACTGAATTGAAGAAGCGCCTGTGGTTTGTCATCGGCGCGCTGATTGTCTATCGCCTTGGCACCTATATTCCCATCCCCGGCATCGACCCGACCGTGCTGCAGGAAATCCTGCAACAGCAGGCAGGCGGCGTGCTTGGCATCTTCAACATGTTCTCCGGCGGCGCGCTGGGCCGGATGACCATCTTCGCACTGGCGATCCTGCCCTATATCTCCGCCTCCATCATCATGCAGCTGCTCACCGTCACCATCCCGACGCTGCAGGCGCTGAAGAAGGAAGGCGAGGCGGGCCGCCGCAAGATCAACCAGTACACGCGCTACGGCACCGTGCTGCTTGCCGCCGTGCAGGCGTACGGTATCGCGGTCGGGCTGGAAAATACCACCGGCCCGTCCGGCTCGGCGGTGATCGATCCGGGCCTGTTCTTCCGCATCTCCACCATGATCACCCTCACCGGCGGCACCATCTTCTTGATGTGGCTGGGCGAGCAGATCACCGCGCGCGGCATCGGCAATGGCATCTCGCTTATCATCTTCACCGGCATCGTCGCCAACCTGCCGGGCGCGCTGACCAGCTTCTTCGAGCTCGGCCGCAAGGGAGCCATCTCCACCGGCGTGGTTCTGTTCATCATCCTGCTGGCGGCGGGGCTTCTAGCCTTCATCGTCTTCATGGAGCGCGCCCAGCGCCGCATCACCATCCAGTACCCCAAGCGCCAGGTCGGCAACAAGATGTTCCAGGGCGACAGCAGCCACCTGCCGCTGAAGGTCAACACCGCCGGCGTGATTCCGCCCATCTTCGCGAGCTCCATTCTGCTCTTCCCGCTGACCATCGCGAAGTTCAACCAGGGCAGCGCGCCGGAGTGGCTCTCCACCGTCACGTCCTACCTCTCGCACGGCCAGCCGCTCTACATCGCGATGTATGTGGGCATCATCCTGTTTTTCTCCTTCTTCTACACTGCCGTGGTGTTCAACCCGGAAGAAACGGCGGAGAACCTGAGGAAGAACGGCGGCTTCATCCCCGGCATCCGCCCCGGCAAGCAGACGGCCACCTACCTGGATTACGTGCTCACCCGCCTTACCGTGGTCGGCGGTCTTTACATCGCCTTTGTCTGCACCGTGCCGGAGCTGCTGATTTCCGAATACTCCGTGCCGTTCTACCTTGGCGGCACCAGCCTGCTCATCGTGGTGAACGTGATCATGGATTTCATCACGCAGGTGCAGTCCCACCTGTTCGCCCATCAGTATGAGGGGCTGATCAAGAAAGCCCGCCTTAAGGGGAGGAGATAGTCATGAACCTGATTCTTCTTGGTCCTCCCGGCGCGGGCAAGGGTACGCAGGCCAGCCATCTGCAGAAAACCTTCGGCCTCGCCAAACTGTCCACCGGCGACATGCTGCGCGAAGCGGCGGCCTCCGGCAGCGAGCTGGGCAATCATGTGAAGGGCATCATGGCCAAAGGCGCGCTGGTGGATGACGAGATCATGATCGGCCTCATCCGCGAGCGCATCACCCAGCCGGATTGCCAGAACGGCTTCATCCTAGACGGCTTCCCGCGTACGCTGGCGCAGGCCGAGGCGCTGGACGTAATGCTGAAGCAGGTTGGCACTCCGCTTGATTATGTTATCGAGCTGGAAGTGCAGGACGACATCCTCGTGGAGCGTATTTCCGGGCGTTTCTCCTGCGCCAAATGCGGTGAGGGGTATCACGATACCCACAAGCAACCCGCCACGCGCGGCGTGTGCGACGCCTGCGGGAGCACCGAATTCAGCCGCCGTGCCGACGACAAGGCGGAGACGGTGGCCAAGCGCCTGGAAGCCTACCACGCCCAGACGGCGCCGCTGCTTCCGTACTATGAATCGCAGGGGGTGCTGGCGTCCGTGGACGGCATGGCCGACATCGCGGAAGTGATGGGGCAAATCGAGGCCATTCTTCGCCCTTAAAAAACCCGCATTGGGCCATTGACAAGCGAGGAAATCCCCGTATGATGCAGCCTCTTTTCGGCGCGCTCCGAGCGGTTTTTTGCGTCTAAACCGCTTGAAAGCGACTGGAATACAACGATAACGAGATTTTAGTGAAAGGAATCTAACGTGGCACGTATCGCCGGTGTAAACATTCCCTCTTCCAAGCGCCTGGTCATCGGGCTCACCTACATTCACGGCATTGGCGACAAGTTCGCCCGCGACATCTGCGCGAAGGCCGGTCTGGATGAAAGCCGCCGCGTCAATCAGCTCACCGAAGGTGAAGTGATCAAGCTGCGCGAGATCATCGACGCCGACTACACGGTGGAAGGCGAGCTGCGTCGCGAAGTCTCCATGAACATCAAGCGCCTGATGGACCTCGCCTGCTATCGCGGCCTGCGTCACCGCAAGCGCCTGCCGGTGCGCGGTCAGCGGACCCACACTAACGCCCGCACCCGCAAGGGCAAGGCGGTCGCCATTGCCGGCAAGAAGAAATAACTTTTTGAATTCAGGTAAACGATCATGGCTAAACAGCAGGAAGCCGGCCGCGTTAAGAAGCGCGAACGCAAGAATATCACAATGGGCGTGGCGCATGTGAACGCCTCGTTCAACAACACCATCGTCACCATCACCGACAATAACGGCAACACGGTGGCGTGGTCTTCCTCCGGCAGCCACGGCTTCAAGGGCTCGCGCAAGTCGACCCCGTATGCCGCGCAGGTTGCCGCCGAGTCCGCCGGCCAGAAGGCCGCCGAGCATGGCATGAAGACCATCGAGATTTTGGTGAAAGGCCCCGGCGCTGGCCGTGAATCTGCCCTGCGTGCGCTGCAGTCCGTTGGCTTCACCATCACCTCCATCAAGGACGTGACCCCGGTGCCGCACAATGGCTGCCGCCCGCCGAAGCGCCGCCGCGTCTAAGCTACGTATGCCGGCGGCTGGTGCCGGCCTGAAAATCAACCAGCATGGGATTGTGTAGAGGAATCGAGAACGTATCATGGCTAATATTCTGAACAAGAACTGGCAGGATCTGATCAAGCCGTCCAAGCTGAACGTGGAGACCAAGGGCAACGAAGGCACCCGCGCGACCATCGTCGCCGAGCCGCTGGAGCGTGGCTTTGGCATGACGCTGGGCGTGGCCCTGCGCCGCATCCTGCTCTCCTCGCTGCAAGGTGCCGCCGTCACCTCGATCAAGATCGACGGCGTGCTGCATGAATTCTCCGCCATTCCCGGCGTGCGCGAGGACGTGACCTCCATCATCCTCAACATCAAGGACCTGAAGCTGAAGGCGCACTCCGCCGACCGCAAGCGCATGTACCTGCGCGCCAACCAGGCCGGTGAAGTCACCGCGGGCATGATCCAGGCGGATGCCGATGTCGAGATCATCAACAAGGACCTCGTCATCTGCACGCTCGACAAGGGCGCCAACCTCAACATGGAACTGATGGTCGAGATCGGCAAAGGCTATGTGCCGGCCTCGCGCAACCGCAATGAAGACGCGCCGATCGGTGTCATCCCCGTCGACTCGCTCTTCTCGCCGGTCCTCAATGTGGCCTATAAGGTGGAAAACGCCCGCGTGGGTCAGCAGACCGACTATGACAAGCTGATCCTGGACGTCACCACCGATGGTTCCATCACGCCGGATGACGCTGTGGCCTTGGCCGCCCGCATCCTGCAGGACCAGCTGCGCCTGTTCATCAACTTCGAAGACGCGCCGATGGCGGAAGAGCGCGGCGAGCGTTCCGAGCTTCCGTTCAGCCCGTACCTGCTGAAGAAGGTCGACGAGCTGGAGCTGTCCGTCCGTTCGGCCAACTGCCTGAAGAATGACAACATCGTCTATATCGGTGACCTCGTGCAGAAGACCGAATCGGAAATGCTGAAGACCCCGAACTTCGGCCGCAAGTCGCTGACCGAAATCAAGGAAGTGCTGCAAGGCATGGGCCTGCGCTTTGGCATGGACGTCCAAGGTTGGCCGCCGGAGAACATCGAGGAACTGGCGCGCCGTTACGAAGAACCCTACTGAGGAATCAGGGGGCAGGATTCGGGATTCAGTTCGTATCCCTGAACCCTGACCACCGAATCCTGAACTCTGGAGTCAAGACAATGAAACACGGAATCAGTGGCCGCAAACTGGGCGTCACCAGCTCTCACCGCAAGGCGATGCTGGCGAACATGGCTATGGCCCTTATCAAGCATGAGCAGATCTCGACGACGCTGCCGAAAGCCAAAGAGCTTCGCCCGTATGTCGAGAAGCTTGTCACGCTCGGCAAGCATGGCACGCTGGCAGACCGCCGCCTGGCACTCTCCCGCCTGCACAACGACACCACAATCGTAGCCAAGCTTTTCGATACGCTGGCCTCGCGTTACGCTGAGCGCAGCGGTGGCTATATCCGCATCATGAAAGCCGGCTTCCGCTTCGGCGACAACGCCTCGATGGCCATCATCGAGTTCGTTGACCGCGACGAGTCGGCCAAGGGCCAGGACTCCGGCCCCGTGCAGTTCACCGACAGCGAGCACGAAGAAGCCGACGCGGCGTAAGCGCTCAGCAATCAGACAAGAAAAAGCACCCCGCGTGCGGGGTGCTTTTTTTATGCTAAGGATGCTCAGTGGCGCAATTCAGCGCCCTGAGTAACTACCGGAGCAAGGATTTCTCCTTGTTCGACTTTTTCCATCAAGGGATGAAGCATTTCGCTTCGTGCGAGATGGCATTTGCCTGTGATTGTCTGCAGCGCTTGGTATGTCGCCAGCACAGAACGTGAGAATGTTTCTGCCAGCGCGGCTGCGTCGCCATTCAAAGGATGTTTGGGACGGCAGTAGCGTCCTGCATAATTGAGATATTCCCCAAACTCTTCTTCCGTCTGACGGATCAGTTCCTGCAGAACGCTGTCAGGTTCGTGTGAAGCGCCATGCTCGGCAAGCCACTCACCAACACGGTTTTCCATGAGCTTTTCAAAGCCGCGCCGATGCGCCTCTACCAAGGTATGCATGGCTTCCTTCAATGCAGGATCTCTCAGCGGCAGCGGAACGTGCTTTATGACCGCAGGTTCATAACCAAGCTGGTCAAGCTTGGCTCTCACCATCTCACGGAAAGCCTCGGGCAGATGCTCATAGGTCAGAAACGTTTCGTAAAGCGCCTCACCGCCCACACTGGCCGGGGTTACGCCCAAAGCCTTTAAAAAGCGCTTGGCGTCATGCTCTGTCCATCCGTGCATGGCGGCTCCATTGTAATTCAGCGGGGAATTTATTAGATTTCAGGCCATGAAGCGCCAGAAATACACAGTTTTTCGCCAAATCTTCATCATTTCCGCCCTGCTGGCGGGCAGCGCTTATGCGCAGGAACTGCCCCGCGCCCTGCCGCAGAGCCAGCCGCAGGTGCAGCTTTCCTTCGCGCCGGTGGTGAAGCAGGCCGCCCCGGCGGTGGTGAATATCTACACCAAGCGCCGCGTGCAAGTGGAAAACCCGCTCTCACCGCTGATGCAGGACCCGTTCTTCCGTCAGTTCTTCGGGGGGCGGCTCGGCATGGCCGGGCGACCGCGCGAGCGGGTGGTCAGCTCGCTTGGCTCCGGCGTCATCGTCGAGGCGGGCGGCACGGTGGTCACCAGCAATCACGTCATCGAGGGCAGCGAGGATATCATCGCCGTGCTCTCCGATGGGCGGGAATTCAATGCCAAGGTCAAGCTGGCGGACAAATCCGCCGACCTGGCCGTCCTCACGCTCGATACCAAGGGGGCAACGCTGCCCGCGCTGCCCATCGTCAATTCCGATTCGCTGCAGGTGGGCGATCTCGTGCTCGCCATCGGTAACCCGTTTGGGGTGGGGCAGACGGTGACCAGCGGTATCGTCTCCGCGTTGGCGCGCTCGGCGGCGGGGGTGTCGGACTACCAGTTCTTCATCCAGACGGATGCCGCCATCAACCCCGGTAATTCCGGCGGGGCGCTGGTGGATATGCAAGGGCGGCTGGTGGGCATCAATACGGCGATTTATTCGCAGTCTGGCGGCAGCATCGGCGTCGGCTTCGCCATTCCGTCCAACATGGTGACGGCGGTGCTGCGCAACGGTGCCTCGGGCGGCTACGTGGTGCGCCCATGGCTGGGCGGGAGCTACAAGAACGTGGATACGGAGATCGCTAAGGCGGTGGGTTTGAGCCGGGCGCGCGGCGTGTTGGTGACGGAGGTGGTCGAGGGCAGCCCGGCGGCGGAGGCTGGATTGCTGCCGGGGGACGTCATCGCCCGGTTTGGTGATTCGGATGTGGACAATGCCGATGCGCTGAAGTTTCGCGTCGCCACCGCCGAGCTGAACCGCGAGGTGCCGCTTGCCATTGTGCGCGGTGGGGAAACGAAAGTGCTCACTCTGACTTTGAAAGCGCCTCCAGAGGTACCCGCGCGCGATACGCGGGTGCTCAAAGGGACACACCCGCTGAACGGGGTGACGGTGATGAACCTCTCGCCCCGTGTAGCAGCGGATTTTAACCTCGCGCTGGAAGGCAAGGGCGTGGTGGTTTCCGCTGTGCCGCCGGGCTTCAGCTTGCAGCCGGGGGACGTGCTGCTTTCGGTGAATAACACGAAGGTGGAATCCACGCAGCAGCTGGGCCGCCTGAAGCAGATGCGCGCCCGCGGCTGGGCCATCACCTTCCAGCGCGGCGAGGACGTGCTGCAGCTGCAGGTGCAGTATTAAGGTGGGATTGGTTGTTGGTGGTTGGTATTCGGTGACGTGTCATTCCGAACGAGTGTCAGCGAAGAGGAATCTTTCTACAGGGAGCGTTGAGAGTATCCCTGTATAAGGATTCCTCACCTACGGTTCGGAATGACGATGTCTGCCACTGAATACCGAATACCAACCACCAACAACCAATCAACCTCCCATGGACACACTCTTCTCCCGCTCCCCCGTTTACGTTCCGCTGGCTGAGCGGCTGCGGCCGCGGCGGTTTGAGGATGTCATCGGCCATGAGGCGGTGCTGAGTGCGGAGGGGCCGCTCGGGCGCATGGCGGCGTCGGGGCAGTTCGTCTCGCTGATTCTGTGGGGACCGCCGGGATGCGGGAAAACCACGCTGGCGCGGCTCATCGCGGAGCGCAGCGGGTGCGAGATGGAGACGGTCTCCGCCGTGGCGTCTGGGGTGGCGGAGCTGAAGAAGATTTTCGAGCGCGCGGCTGCCAAGCGGCAGGATGGCAAAGGCACGCTGCTCTTCGTCGATGAGATTCACCGCTTCAACCGCGCGCAGCAGGATGCGTTTCTGCCGTACGTGGAGAACGGCACCATCCTGCTGGTGGGTGCGACAACGGAGAACCCGTCCTTTGAGTTGAATGCGGCGTTGCTCTCGCGCTGCCGGGTGATCGTGCTGGAGCGCTTAAGCGAGGCGCATCTGCAGCAGATCATGGCCAAGGCGGAGGAGGCGGAGGCGCGTACTCTGCCCCTCACCGGGGATGGCCGCACGATGCTTGCCAACCTGGCGGATGGCGATGGGCGGTACGTGCTGAATCTGTGCGAGGAATTGTTCGCGCTCGCGCCGGGAAAGACGCTCGATGCGGAGGCGCTGAAGAAATTCCTGCAACGCCGGGCAGCGGTCTACGACAAATCGCAAGAGAGCCATTACAATCTCATTTCCGCACTGCACAAATCGTTGCGGGGGTCGGATGTGCAGGCGGCGCTTTACTGGTTCTGTCGCATGCTCGCGGGGGGAGAGGATCCGCGCTATATTGGCCGGCGGCTGGTGCGCTTTGCCTCGGAGGATGTGGGCATGGCCGACCCGCAGGCGCTGCTGGTGACGCAGGCGGCGATTGAGACGTATGAACGGCTCGGCTCGCCGGAGGGGGAGCTGGCGCTGGCGCAGGCGGTGGCGTATCTCGGCACCGCGCCGAAGTCGAATGCCCTCTACACGGCCTACAAGGCGGCGCTGCGCGATGCGAAGGAGCACGGCTCGCTCATGCCGCCGAAGCACATCCTGAACGCGCCGACTACGCTGATGAAGGAAATCGGCTACGGGGCCGACTACGCGTATGACCATGATACGGAACATGGGTTTTCGGGACAGAACTACTTTCCTGAGGAGCTTCCCCGCCGCGACTACTACCAGCCTCGCGAAGTGGGTTTCGAACGCGAGGTAAAGAAGCGGCTCGATTACTGGGATAGGCTTCGGGAGAAGCTGAAGGATCAAGAATAATCGTCATTCCCGCGAAAGCGAGAATCTCTTCAATTGTCGCCCTAAACTCGTTTCAGGGCCTTTGAAAAGATGCTGAAACAAGTTCAGCATGACAATGCAGGGGATTCCCGCTTATCTCTGCAATGACAATGATGTATATGACCTCCATGAACCAACTTCTTCTTATCGGCCTCGGCGGCGGGCTGGGTGCCATACTGCGCTATCTGGTGGTCAGTGGCGTGGCGCGGTTGCCGGTCAGTGATTTTCCCTATGGGGTGCTGGGAGTGAATATCCTCGGCTCCTTGCTGATGGGGCTGCTGGCCGGGGCGGCCTTGCCCACGCTGACGCCGGAATGGCGGGCCTTTCTCGGCATCGGCGTGCTCGGGGGTTTCACGACGTTCTCCGCCTTCTCGCTGGATGTGGTGACGTTGATGCAGCGCGGTGAGACGCTCCCTGCCTTCGTCTACATGGTATCCTCGGTGACACTCTCCGTGCTGGCGCTGGCGGTGGGGATGCGCGTGGCGGGATGATTAGTGATTGGATGATGGATTATTGGAACGTATCATGATGCATGCTCATTTCTTCCCGATTATCCAATGACCAATCACCAATCATCTTTCTGAACAATGAAACAGTTCACCATCACCGCCGCCGAAGACGGCCTGCGCTTTGACCGCTGGGCGAAGACGCATCTGCCCGGCGTGCCCTATGGGCTCTTGCAGAAGCATCTGCGCAAGGGCGCGGTGCGTATTGACGGCAAGCGTGTGAAGGCGGAGCAGAAGGTGATCGCCGGGCAGGTGGTGGCGGTGCGGCCGGAGGTGATGGCCGCATCGGAAACGCCTGCGCCGCGTACGAAACCTGCCTTGCCGCTCGCCGAGGCGCAGAAGCGCCTGCGCGCCATGATCATCCATGAGGATGCGCGCTGCCTGGTGCTGAACAAGCCGGCGGGCCTTGCCACGCAGGGCGGCAGCGGCGTGAAGGATTCGGTGGACGCGCTGCTCGCCGCTGCCAGCGAGGGCGAGGACCGACTGCGGCTGGTGCACCGGCTGGACAAGGACACGAGCGGCGTGCTGCTGGTCGCCAAGGGGCGCAAGGCGGCGGAGGAATTGGCGCGGGCGTTTGCGGCGAAGGACGTCGAGAAAATCTACTGGGCGCTGGTGGTCGGCGTGCCGCAGCCTTACGAGGGCATCATCGACGCGCCGATCGAGAAGCTCGGCAGCCGTGAGAAGATGGAATTGAGCGATGATGGCCAGCGCGCCGTCACCGAATATGTGACGAAGGAAACGCTCGCAGGCAAGCTGACCTGGGTGGAGCTAAAGCCGATCACCGGGCGCACGCACCAGTTGCGCGTGCATATGGCGGCCATCGAGCACCCGATTTACGGGGACGGCAAATATGGCGGGCAGGGGGCCTTCGTGGACGGGCTGGGGCTGCCCGCGCAGCTTCATCTGCATGCGCGGCGCATCCGCATGAAGGGGTTGGATGTCACCGCGCCGCTGCCCGCGCACATGAAACAGAGCTGGAAGGCCTTGGGACTTTCCACATGAACCAGCGGCGTCTCACTAAGCCGCTGCGGCGCGCACTGCTGCTCTCGCTGGCCCTACTGTTCCTGCTGGAAGCATGGCTGTGGGAATTTGGCGGGCGCTGGCTGGCGGGGCTCATCGCATGGCTGCCGCTGGAGCTGACCAAGCGGCGCATTCAGGCCTTTGTGGCGCCGCTCTCGCCCTGGGCGACGCTGCCGGTGTTCCTTGTGCCGCTGGTGCTGATTGTGCCGATCAATTTCGTGGTGGTCTGGCTGTTTGTCAAAGGGCGCGTGACGGAAGGGCTGGTGACCATCATCACCCAGAAACTGCTGGGGGTGGCGATTGTCTCCTTCATGTTCCGCGCCTGTGAGGAGAAGCTGATGCAGATTGCGCTCATCCGCTGGGCATACCGGCTTATGGCCCGCTGGTACCGCACGGCACGCGCGCTGACCGCACCCTACCGGCTCTGGCTGCGCCGCTGGTCACGCCGCAGCCTGTGGCAGATCGCGCGCCGCCGCTCGCGCTGGACGCAGAAAGGAAAGGTATGACATGAAACGGTTTTACAAAGATGTCTCCGTGATGCCCGAGGGGCAGGGGTTCGCCCTTCATCTGGATGGCAAGCCGGTGAAGACGCCGCGCAAGCATTTGCTGCACCTCGCCACCGCCGTTCTTGCCGAGGCGGTCGCCGCCGAGTGGCGCGCGCAGAGCGAGGAGGTGCAGCCGCACACCATGCCGCTGACGCAAATGGCCAATGGTATCTGCGACCTCACCGAGGACGAGCAGGCGCGGCTGGTCGCGCATATGGCGGGCTATGTGGATGGCGACATGCTCTATTTCCGCGAGGAGGAAAACGCGGATTTGTACCCCCGCCAAGAGGCGGAGTGGGAGCCGTGGCTGCGCTGGGCCGAGCAGCGTTATGACGTGCGCTTCAAGCGTCAGACGGGCATCCTGCCGGAGAAGCAGGCCGAGTCGGTGCATCACCGCCTGCGCGAGGTGCTGGCCTCGCTGCCGCTGGCCCATCTGGTGCCGCTGAATATTCTGGCGACGGGATTCGGCTCGCTGATTCTGGGGTTGGCGGTGTATGAAAGTATTATCTCCTCCCCTGTTTACAGGGGAGGGTTAGGGAGGGGGCAGGGCGCTTCCATTCACTCCGAGCCAGCGTCATCCCCCCTCCTAACCTCCCCCCGTAAACAGGGGGAGGGATTACTGAGCGTGGAGGAAGCCTTCGCGCTCTCCCTGCTGGAGCAGCGCGTGCAGACGGACCGCTGGGGCGAGGACGCGGAGCAGCAGGCGCGTAATGAGGCGCTGCGCGAGGAACTGGCTTCGGCGGCGCGTTTTCTGGAATTGCTGACGGTGGCGTGAGGCGATATGGTGAGACGAAGGAGCGAGGTGGCCATGCGTATTTCATTGTCATTCCAGCGCAGGCTGGAATCCAGTCTGGTCATGCTGAACTCGTTTCAGCATCTTTCAGTAAAAGGCCCTGAAACGCGTTCAGGGCGACAAATGAAGCTGAATTCCAGCCTGCGCTGGAATGACATGCCAAAAAAACTGGCACTCGCACTAGCACTTTCACTGACATGTGCTTCCGCCGCCCACGCCGCCACGAAGGTGAATTGCTTCCGCGACGATCGTCCGGTGAAGATTACGCTCGGCAAGGAGCAGGTGCCCTTGGCGGTGCCGTATAACTACCTCGCTTGGCCGCGGGATGTGGGGCGGGGGCAGCAGAATTTCGTTGTGCTGGCCGCGCGCATCGAGGATGGCGGGCCGGTCTGCCGCGCCACGCTGAATGACCTGAGCGCGCGGGATTTTCAGTTGCTGCTCACCTCCGGCAATGATGCCTCGGTGAAGGCGAAGCTCTCCAGCCTGCTAAAGAACGAGTACCCGGTAAAACTCGCCGAAAATGAAGAGGGCTTCACCGTCTGGCGCGGGCTTTACACAACGGTCGAGGACAAAAAAACCTTCTATTACGAACTGATGGTGCCGGTGCAGGGGGCCTCGGACTTCGACGGCTACGTCATCTGCGCAGGCGAAAGCATCACCGGCACACGGCTGGATCGCGATAAATGCACGGCCTATGAAGGTTACCAGAACCTCTTTCTGCAGTACAAATTCCAGGCCAACCAGCTGTCCGAGCTGGCAAAACTGCGCGCCACCTCTCAACAGCTAGCGGATAAGGTGTTGGGAAACCCCAAAGAATAGCGTGAGGGCGTGAAAACGCTTCACCTTCTACCCCTTCTTTGCTAGAGAAGGCGCTTCCTTCAACCATTGATGGGTTTTTAATGCCTGCAATGCGTCAGAATGCCATCATCACCGAGCTCGAGCGCAAGCGCGATCTGGCCCGGCTGGGCGGCGGCACCGACCGTATAGAGAAACAGCACCAGAAAGGTAAGCTCACCGCGCGTGAGCGGATCGAGGTGCTGCTCGACCCCGAATCCTTTGAGGAGTTCGATATGTTCGTCGAGCACCGCTGCGGCCATTTCGGGATGGAAAAACAGCAGATTCCCGGCGACGGGGTGGTGATCGGCCACGGCACGATCAATGGCCGCCTCGTGTTCGTCTACAGCCAGGACTTCACCGTGTTCGGCGGCTCGCTCTCTGAGTCCAACGCGCGCAAGATCTGCAAGATCATGGATATGGCGATGAAGGCCGGTGCGCCGGTCATCGGCATCAATGATTCCGGCGGCGCGCGCATTCAGGAAGGCGTCGACTCCCTCGCGGGCTACGGCGAAATCTTCCAGCGCAATATTCTGGCGTCCGGTGTGGTGCCGCAGATTTCCCTCATCATGGGCCCGTGTGCGGGTGGGGCGGTCTATTCCCCCGCGCTCACCGACTTCACCGTGATGGTGGACGGCTCGTCCTACATGTTCGTCACCGGCCCCGACGTGGTGAAGACCGTGACGCATGAGGTGGTGACGCAGGAAGAACTCGGCGGCGCCTCGACGCATACCCGCAAGACCGGCGTGGCCGACCTTGCGTACGACAATGACATCGAGGCGCTGATGCAGACGCGCCGCCTGTTCAACTTCCTCCCCCTCAACAACAAGTCCGGCGTGCCCTCGCGCCCGACCTCGGACCCCGCCGATCGCGTGGAGCTGTCGCTCAACACGCTGGTGCCGGAAAATCCGAACAAGCCGTACGACATGCACGAGCTGCTCTACCGTGTGGTGGATGAGGGCGACTTCTTCGAAATCCAGCCGGAATGGGCGAAGAACGTCATCGTCGGCTTTGGCCGCATGGAAGGCTCCACGGTGGGCTTCGTCGCCAACCAGCCGATGGAGCTGGCGGGCTGCCTCGACATTGACGCCTCGCGCAAGGCCGCGCGCTTCGTGCGCTTCTGTGACGCGTTCAGCATTCCCATCGTGACGTTCGTGGATGTGCCGGGCTTCCTTCCCGGAACGCATCAGGAGCATAACGGCATCATCAAGCATGGCGCGAAACTGATTCACGCTTACGCCGAAGCCACGGTGCCGAAGATCACCGTCATCACCCGCAAAGCGTATGGCGGGGCCTATATCGTGATGTCCTCGAAACACCTGCGCGGCGATTTCAACTATGCCTGGCCCTCGGCGGAGATCGCCGTGATGGGCCCGGAAGGTGCGGTGGAGATCGTCTTCCGCGGTGCGCTTGGCAGCGAAGAGGAAAAGCAGGCCAAGGTGAAGGAATACCGCGACACGTTCGCCTCTCCCTTTGTCGCGGCCTCGCGCGGCTATGTCGATGACGTCATCCGTCCGCAGAATACCCGCTGGCGCCTCTGCCGCTCGCTCACCATGCTGCGCACCAAGCAGCAGGAGATGCCGTGGAAGAAGCACGATAACCTGCCGTTGTAGTGAGAGTGACAGTGGTCAGTGGTCAGTGTTTAGTCATTTTCTGCTCCCCCCTTGAGGGGGAGCCAGCGAGGACAAGCGCCAGCGCCGCCCGAGCGGTGGGGGGTGCCCCCCACGACTCAGCGGCGGCCTGCGGCCTTGCTTCATCCGCTCCCCTCAAGGGGGGGAGCATGGTTACCCCTACCAACGGCTGACACATGTTTAAAAAAATTCTCATTGCCAACCGGGGTGAAATTGCCGTGCGCATCATGCGCACCTGCCGCAAGATGGGCATCCGCACGGTGGCCGTCTATTCGGAAGCCGACACCAACGCGCTGCATGTGAAGGAAGCGGACGAGGCCATCTATATCGGCCCGTCGCCGTCAGCGCATAGCTACCTCAAGATCGACAATATCATCTCCGCCGTGGACCAGTCCGGGGCGGATGCGGTGCATCCGGGGTATGGCTTCCTCTCGGAAAATTCCGAATTCGCCGCGGCGCTGGAGAAGCGCGGGGTGGTTCTGATCGGCCCGCCTTCGACCGCCATCAAGCAGATGGGTGATAAGATCGAATCGAAGATCATCGCCAAGAAAGCGGGCGTGAACATCGTGCCGGGCGGGCTGGAAGCCATCGAGTCCGAGGCGGAGGCGAAGAAACTTGCCAAGAAGATTGGCTACCCCGTGATGATCAAGGCCGCTGCCGGGGGCGGGGGCAAGGGCATGCGCGTGGCGCGCAACGAGAAGGAGCTCATCGAGGGCATGTCGCTCGCTTCTTCCGAAGCCGCGTCCAGCTTCGGTGATCGCCGCGTGTTCATCGAGAAGTTTTTCGAGAACCCGCGCCATATCGAAATCCAGCTGCTGGCCGACAAGTTCGGCAACACGGTCTATTTGGGTGAGCGCGAATGCTCTATCCAGCGCCGTCACCAGAAGGTGATTGAGGAAGCGCCGTCCTCCTTCGTCGATGAAAGCTTACGCTCCAAGATGGGCCGCCAGTCCGTCGCGCTTGCGAAGAAGGTGGGCTACTATTCCGCCGGTACCGTTGAATTCATTGTTGATGACAAGGGGAATTTCTACTTCCTCGAGATGAACACCCGCTTGCAGGTGGAGCACCGCGTTACCGAACTCATCACCGGCCTCGACCTCGTGGAGCAGATGATCCGCGTCGCCGCCGGGGAGAAGCTCAGCTTCGAGCAGAAGGACGTCACCTATAACGGCTGGGCGTTCGAATCGCGCGTTTATGCGGAAGATCCCAAGCGCGGCTTCCTGCCCTCCATCGGCCGCATCAACCGCTACATCGAGCCGGTCACGGCAGAATCTGTGCTGATCGACACCGGCATCTATGAGGGCGGCGAAGTTTCGATGTTCTACGACCCGATGGTGTCGAAGGTGTGCACGCACGCCCCGACGCGCAATCAGGCCATCGAGTCGATGAAATCGGCGCTTTCGGCCTACGTCATCGAGGGCATCGCGCACAATATCAGCTTCCTGCAATCCATCCTCGCGCACCCGAAATTCGTGGCGGGGGACATCTCCACCAACTTCATCGCCAAGGAATACCCGGAAGGCTTCACCGGCGCGGATGTGAACGAGGAGACTACGCGCGTGTTCCTCGGTGTGGGCGTGCATCTTTTCCTGCGCGATGCTGAGCGCGCCGCACAGACCACGCAGCAGGTGCCGGGCCGCGCCCGCGTCATTAGTGCGCGTTGGGTGGCGAATGTCGGCGGTATCAACTACCCTGTCATCGTGCGCCCGACCGATTACGGCTACGACATCAGCTATGACACCGGCCTCATCGTGATGCGCTCGTCATGGAAGCTGGGCCGCAACCTGTTCCAGGGTACTGTCAACGGCAAGCCGGTCTCCGTGCAGATCAAGACGCTCACCGAGGGCTTCCGCCTCAGCTATGGCGGCTCCGAAATCGACGTGAAAGTGCGCTCGCCGCGCGTCGCCGAGCTGGCGCAGTACATGCCGAAGAAGGAATCCGGCAAGAGGCGCGATCAGGTGAAAGCACCCATCGCCGGTCTGGTGACCACGCTTGCCGTGAAGAAAGGCGACAAGGTCCATGCCGGTCAGGAGTTGCTCCGCATCGAGGCGATGAAGATGGAAAACGTCATGTACGCCGACGCCGACGCAAAGATCAAACGCGTGCTGGTCAAAGCGCCAGAATCGGTGCAAGCAGAGCAGGTGCTGATTGAGTTCGAGTGACGCTACGTTGCATCTGACTATTTCTGGTCGCGTCCAAGGCGTCGGCTACCGCGCGTGGGCGCGGCGTGAGGCGGAGAAGCACGGGCTCTCCGGCTGGGTACGCAATCGCAGTGACGGCACGGTGGAGGCTTTGGTAAGCGGGCCGGAGGACGCGGTGCGCCGTTTTCTGTTTGCCTGCCATACGGGCCCCCTGGCCGCGTCGGTGAAACAGGTCGACGTCACCCCGTCGACCGAGCCGGTGGAATCCGGTTTCCGGCAGTTGCCGACATTTTAGCGCTGCAGCACCTGCGGCTGGCTGCGCTCGCCCATCAGGCGGGCGAGGAAGCCGCGTGGCTGTGCGGCGGCGAGGGCCGCCTCGGCTTCCATGGCGCGCTGGGCCTGTTCGGCGCGGAAACTGTCGGTGAGCGGGGTGGCGACCGGGGCCATACGCGCTGGCACGGCGGGGGCGGGATCGAGCCCGGCCATGACCTTCTCCATCCGCGCGCCCTGCGCGGCTTCGGCTTCCGCGATGCGGCCGCGCTCGGCGGAGGCTTCGCCGGAATGGGCGAACTCGCGCGCTTCGGCGGCCACCGAGCCGACCTGCCACGCCGTGTAGCCCGCGCCCACCAGCCCCAGCCCCAGCCCCCCCAGCACGCTTGGCAGGCCGGAAGGCAGGTAGGTGGAGAGGCTGCTAAACATGCCGCTATAGACGAGGAATACGCCCGCCACCGCCAGCAGCGCGCCCATGGCCATGGAGGCCGTGGTGGCAAGCCAGCTGGCCTGGCGCTGTTTGTCCAGCAGGCCGGAAGGCAGGTGAATATCGGAGAGGCCGCCATCCAGCGCCTCGTTCAGGCCGCGATGGTACTGCCGGTTCAGGCGGCGCACCTGATCGGCCTTCTCGGTACTGCGCCAGACGGCGAGCGAGCCAAGGGTGCCGAGCAGCAGCGGCGTGAAGGCCTGCGAGGCTGTCATCGCCGCCTCGCCAATGCCCGCGCTGTTGCCGATGGCCTGTAGCCCCTCGGAGATGCCGGGGAACCCCACGCCCTGTGTGTAGGCGGCCAGGCCCAGCGCCACCCCGCCCAGCGCGACGGCGCGGCCCATCCAGATGGTCCACGGGGAAATGGCAGGGGGACGGAAATAACTCATGGCCGCATCAGGATATAGGGGCGTTGGGTAAGCGGTTGATTGGAGGCTGATAAGCCATCTTACACGGCCTCATTGTAAGCTTAACAGGCTTGGATGACATTTTCGTGAAGGCTTTTTATCACTATATATGGTGTGCCCATCGCTCCTGTAGCACAATATCAACAGGAGAGGCGTCAAATGTCGGTAGATAAGAAAAATCTTACAAAAGCATTTGACAGATTTACACCATATGTTGATAGCTTGGATTCATAACCACAAGATGTTGTGGTTTTTGGTGAATCTCAGGGCTAACTAATTGACAAGAAAAACAGTTTTTATGAGCGCTGAAATCATGCCATCCGAATTAACCAAAAAGATGTGTTCCCCCTTCCGGATTTTGTCTACGGTGGGAACCCGTCGCCGCACATCAGCCATGCCGGTGATGGGAGACGACCAGACGGGGAGAGGTCACATTAATTTTGGAAAAACAATTGCTTGGTCGCCAGCCGGGCACGTGCTAAACTAGAAAAAACTCAGGGGATTTTGACTATGCGCGCCACACGTTTCGCCATCCGCACCGACGCCAGCCGGGACAGCTTACTCACCGATTTCGGCAAGGCGACGCTGCGCGACCGCTATCTGCTCGACGGCGAGACGTTCCAGGACATGTTCGCCCGCGTCGCTTCCGCCTATGCCGACGACCAGGCCCATGCGCAGCGCCTCTATGATTACATCAGCCAGCTCTGGTTCATGCCAGCCACCCCGGTGCTCTCTAACGGCGGCACGGATCGCGGCATGCCCATCTCCTGCTTCCTGAACGAGACGCAGGATTCGCTGGAAGGCATCGTGGACCTCTGGAACGAGAACGTGTGGCTGGCAGCGCGTGGCGGCGGCATCGGCAGCTACTGGGGCAATCTGCGCTCCATCGGCGAGAAAGTGCGCGGCAACGGCAAGACCTCGGGTGTGATTCCCTTCATGCGCGTGCAGGACTCCCTGACGCTGGCGATTTCGCAGGGCTCGCTGCGCCGCGGATCCTCCGCCGTGTACATGCCGATTCATCACCCGGAAATCGAGGAATTCATCGAAATCCGCCGCCCGACCGGTGGTGACCCGAACCGCAAGACGCTCAACATTCACCATGGCGTCGCCATCACCGACGAGTTCATGCAGGCTGTCGAGGCGGACGAGGAATTCGCGCTGCGCAGCCCGAAGGACGGCGGCGTGGTGCACAGGGTGAAGGCGCGCGATCTGTGGATCAAGCTGCTCACCGCCCGCATCGAGACCGGCGAGCCCTACATGCTCTTCATTGATAACGTCAATAAGGGCATCCCGGAGCACCACAAGCAGCTTGGCCTGAAGGTGAAAACCTCCAACCTGTGCAGCGAAATCACGCTGCCCACCGGCCCGGATCACTTGGGCGAAGAGCGCACGGCCGTGTGCTGCCTCTCCTCGCTGAACCTGGAGACCTATGACCAGTGGAAGGATGCGGAGCATTTCGTGGAGGATGTCATGCGTTTCCTCGACAACGTGCTGCAGAACTTCATCGAGACCGCGCCGGATTCCATGAAGCGCGCCACCTATTCCGCCATGCGCGAGCGCTCGGTGGGCCTCGGCGTGATGGGCTTCCACAGCTACCTGCAGTCGAAGATGATCCCGTTCGAGTCGGTGATGGCGAAAGTGTGGAACATCCGCATCTTCCGCGACATCAAGGACCATGTGGACGCCGCCTCGCGCAAGCTCGCCATCGAGCGCGGCCCCTGCCCGGATGCGGCGGAAGTCGGCCATATGGAGCGCTTCTCCAACAAGATGGCCATCGCGCCGACGGCCTCCATCTCCATCATCGCCGGCAACTCCTCGCCGGGCATCGAGCCCTACGCGGCGAACGTCTTCACGCAGAAAACGCTCTCCGGCTCCTTCGTGGTGCGCAACAAACACCTGAAGAAACTGCTCGCCGAGCATGGCCACGACAACGAGGATGTCTGGGGCTCCATCGCCCGCAACGAGGGCTCGGTCGAGCATCTGGAATTTCTGAGCGAGGACGAGAAGGAAGTATTCCGCACCGCGCAGGAGATCGACCAGCGCTGGGTCGTCGAACATTCCGCCGACCGTACGCCGTTCATCTGCCAGGCGCAGTCGGTCAACCTCTTCATCCCGGCCAATATCCACAAGCGTGACCTGCACCTGCTGCATTTCACGGCGTGGAAAAAGGGCCTGAAGAGCCTGTACTACTGCCGCTCCACCTCGCTGCAGCGCGCCGAGAAAGGCCACGCCAACGCCGAAGCCACCCCGGCCCTGCAACTGGAAATGTCGCTCCTCAAGAAAGAGCGTCAGCCGGTCGCCGAGACGTCGGACAACAAGTATGATGAGTGCCTGGCGTGCCAGTAGTATTTAGGAATCGGTGTTCGGTATTCAGTGAATGAATGCCGATGCCTTCCTGAATACCGAATACCAAATACTAAATACCAAGGAAAAAACCATGTCACTTCTCGATGCAAAACCGATTTACAAGCCGTTCCAGTATCCGTGGGCCTATGAGGCGTGGCTGATGCAGCAGCGCATTCACTGGCTGCCGGAAGAGGTGCCGCTGGCGGATGACGTGAAAGACTGGAAAGCCACGCTCACGCCGGATGAGAAGCACCTGCTGACGCAGATTTTCCGCTTCTTCACCCAGTCGGACATCGAGGTGAACAACTGCTACATGAAGCATTATTCCAAGGTGTTCCAGCCGACGGAAGTGCAGATGATGCTCTCGGCCTTCTCCAACATGGAGACGATCCACATCGCCGCCTACTCGCACCTGCTCGACACGCTCGGCATCCCGGAAACGGAATACGCCGCCTTCCTCACCTACAAGGAGATGAAGGACAAATACGACTACATGCACAGCTTCAACGTGAACGACAAACGCTCGGTGGCCATCACGCTCGCCGCGTTCGGTGCCTTCACGGAAGGGCTGCAGCTGTTTGCCTCGTTTGCGATCCTGCTCAACTTCCAGCGCTTCGGCAAGATGAAGGGCATGGGCCAGATCGTCGCCTGGTCGGCGCGTGACGAGACCCTGCACACCCAGTCCATCATCCGCCTGTTCCGCACCTTCCTGCACGAGAACCCGGAAGTAGCCGACGAGGAGCTGAACCGCGAGCTCTACAAGATCTGCCACAAGATCGTCTCGCTGGAGGACGCCTTCATCGATCTCGCCTTCGGCGTCGGCGGCATCGAGGGCCTGACCCCGCATGAGGTGAAGTCCTACATCCGCTATATCGGTGACCGCCGTCTCAACCAGCTTGGCATGGCCCCGCTCTACAACATCGCGAAGAATCCGCTGCCGTGGATGGACGATATCCTCAACGGCGTGGAGCACACCAACTTCTTCGAGAACCGCGTGACGGAGTACACCAAGGCCGCCACGACGGGCACGTGGGAAGAGGCGTTTGCCTGATTTAGTTGCCCCTAAAACGCGCTGCTGCGTTCAACTAACAGTAAAAGAAAAGCCCCGCACATGGTGCGGGGCTTTTCTTTTTGCGAAGAGAGGCGGCAATAAAAAATGTCACGGCAATGTTTCATCATGGCGCGTGCTAGCGAAGCCATCCATGAGTTGATATGGATAACTTCATCGTTGCACGATTTGCCATGACGGAGCCACAAGATGAAACCCGATCTCGCCCCTGGCCTCACCTACACCCACTGCTACACCGTCCCGCCCGAGAAGGTAGTGCGCCATATCTATCCGGAAGCGCCGGAATTTCAGGACTTCCCCGATGTGTTCGCCACCGGCTACATGGTGGCGCTGATGGAGTGGGCCTGCGTGAAGGCGATGGCGCCGTACCTGGACGAAGGCGAGGGAAGCCTCGGCACGCACATTACTGTTAGCCACACCGCCCCGACGCCGCCGGGTCTCACCATCACCGTCACCGCCACGCTGACCCGCATCGAGGGCCGCCGCCTGTGGTGGGACGTCGCCGCCCATGACGGCATCGACGAAATCGGCTGCGGCACCCACGAGCGCGCGGTGATTCACAAGGCGCGTTTCGAGGAAAAACTACGCGCCAAACGCTTGGCCTAAGGCGCAAAGAAAAACCGGAAGCGGCAGGGGACCGCTTCCGGTGAAAAAGCACGTTTCAGCCAAAAACGTGGTTAGTGAGGGATCGACTTCGCGCTTTTCGCATTGCCGGTGCCCTTCGTGCCGGTCGAGGCAGAGCGGCTATGATGCGTGCGTTTGGTACCAAGCTTGTGATGGGTTGCGTTGCTGGCTAATTTGGCTTCGGTCTGCTTGGTTTGAGCAGCAGGGGCCTGCGTCTGTGTCATCACCGGCGTTTGGCTGTGCATCGCGTTGGTGCCACCAGGCGCGGCCAGCGCGGCACCGGCAAGGCTGACGCTGCTGACGAGGGCGAGAAGGGTGAGGGCGGTACGCATGGGAAATCTCCTTTGGTGTTTATGTTTGTTCGCAAGAACGACACCAACTTAGTGTGCCGAAGATTATCAGCATGCTGCGCCTGCATTAATTATAGTTCAGGCAAGCAGCTCTCACGTTAGTGCATGAGAGGTAAAAATCATTAAATTGCCTGCACTGTAAGGTGCGAGCTGCGGAAGAGGGGGGTCCGGACAAGGTGCACCAGACCCATGTCGCGCGCATCCACGATAGCGATATCATCCATCATCCCAGCCACCGCGAAGTAAGGCGTGCCCGGCAGGTCACATAGCCCGATGGGTGATTGGAGGCCAAGGTCGCTGCTGCGGACGGCGAAGGCCGGCTTGGCGGGGGGCACGCAAACCAGATATTCGCTGTAGACATACACGGCGATCACCGTTCCGGTCATTGAGTGGTGGATAACGGATTGTGAGCGGCGCTGTTTGTCGGGTGCGGTAAAAATTGGTCTGGTGGTACCAGTCTGTGGGTTGAAGTGAATGAGAGGAAGTGGAATGGCTACCCCTTGGTTGTCACCGGGCAGCTCAAGTTCATGCAGACTGTAGGGAAGGCCGCCTTTCTGCAAAGTGTCGAGCTCTGTTGCCCCGACGGCAGAGGACGGTTTCTTGCTCCACTCGATAAATCGCTGCAGCACCCCATAAACCTGGTCATCTTGAGTAACAGTCAAGTGAACCAGTGCTTCATTCTGTTCCACTGGCATCTCCTGAACGACGTGGCGCGTATACAGGTCGATAATACTTAGCTTGGGCGTAAAAAGCGACGATGCGCTGGTATAGCCCGTAAAGGACCCAGCGACAGGCTGGGTGATATATTTGCGATTCCCCGCATGCGCAACCGCCGCGCGCCGACCGTCACGAAAGATACTCATATCATGCGGAAGAACTCCACCGCTGGAGAATTGATCTACCAGCTTGCAGGTTGAAAGGTCATATACTTGGATTATGCCGTCAGGCTTGATATGGCTACCGGCACCCTTGTGCGGATGAAGGGTGCAGAACATGAGGTCAGTGCCTGGAGGTTTCAGGCCATGGCCGCTAAAAACATAACCCTCAGGAGCATGGAAGAAGCCTCTGGGCTTTAGGTCAATATCCAAAAATGCAGCTTGTATGTAATATTGAGGCAATACAGCTATAAGATCGTTCGCCTGTTCCACAAACACACTATGCGCCTCTCCCATGGGAAGCAGTACGCGACGCAGGGTACCTGTCTGCAGATTGATCTCTGAGACGACCGATTGTTGCTCATTATACAGATTGGTACTGCCTTGATAGCGCGCCCCTTGCCGTCCGGTGGCGTATATTTTGTAGTTGAGGCCAGAGTCAGCATCTATGGCGAGCGGGTTGCCTCTCCCGCGCCAGACCGTCGGCGCGCCCGCTCCAATGGCAAGGCCCGTAACTGTGGCAATAAACTCTCGGCGGTTTAGCATGGGCTGCCTATGAGATGCAGAAACAGAATCATTATAATCTTATTGGGTTAGCTTTAAAAAATATTTAAGTTTTCCAAAGAAAATATGGAACTACGCGTGACAAGTAGTTCCTTCTTCAGTAGATAAATGCGCCAACAATGATCACTGGATTGGCTATGGCACGCACCCCCACCGCATCTCCCATCATCGAAGCGCTCACCTTTGACGACGTGTTGCTGAAGCCCGGCTATTCCGAGGTGCTGCCCGCTTCTACCGATACGAAAACCCGCGTCACGCGCGGCATCGAGCTGAATATCCCGCTGATGTCTGCCGCGATGGATACGGTGACGGAAGCGCGCCTCGCCATCGCGATGGCGCAGCTGGGCGGGCTGGGCTGCATCCACAAGAATATGGAGCCGGAGCAGCAGGCCGATGAAGTGAAGCGCGTGAAGCGCTTTGAATCCGGCATGGTGGTCAACCCGGTCACTATCACGCCGGATGCGACGCTGGCCGATGCGCTGGCGCTGATGCAGCAGCACGGCATCACTGGCGTGCCGGTGACGGAGAAAAGCGGCAAGCTGGTCGGCATCCTCACCAACCGTGACGTGCGTTTTGCCTCCAACAAACGCCAGAAAATCGCCGAGCTGATGACGTCGGAGGACCTCATCACTGTGAAGGAAGGCACATCGCTGGAGAGTGCCAAGAAGTTGCTGCACAAGCATCGCATCGAAAAGCTGATCGTGGTGGATTATGCGTACAAATGCATCGGCCTCATTACAGTGAAGGACATTATCAAGGCGCAGCAATATCCGCAGGCTGTGAAGGATGAGAAGGGCCGCCTGCGCGTGGCGGCAGCGACGGGCGTCGGCGAGGCGGGCATCACCCGCGCCGAGGCGCTGATCGCAGCCGGTGTGGACGTGCTGGTGGTGGATACCGCGCACGGCCATTCGAAAGGCGTGATCGAAGCGGTGAAGACCATCCGCAAGCTGAGCAAGACGACGCAGATCATCGCGGGCAACATCGCCACCGGTGAGGCCGCGGCGGCGCTCATCAAGGCGGGCGCGGACGCAGTGAAAGTGGGTATTGGCCCTGGCTCCATCTGCACCACGCGCATCGTGGCGGGCGTCGGCGTGCCGCAGCTTTCCGCCATCATGGATGTGGCACCGGTGTGCCAGAAAGCGGGCGTGCCGCTGATCGCCGATGGCGGCATCAAATATTCCGGCGATCTCGCCAAGGCGATTGCAGCAGGCGCGTCCTGCGCCATGCTCGGCTCGCTGTTCGCGGGCACGGAGGAAAGCCCCGGCGAGGAGATTCTCTATCAGGGCCGCAGCTACAAGGCTTACCGGGGCATGGGCTCGGTCGGCGCCATGGCGCGCGGCTCGGCGGATCGTTATTTCCAGCAGGAAGTGGCCGACACGCTGAAGCTGGTGCCGGAGGGCGTCGAGGGCCGCGTGCCGTTCAAGGGGCCGATTTCCGCCGTGGTGCACCAACTCGTCGGCGGGTTGAAGGCGGCGATGGGCTACACCGGCAATGCCACCATCGCGGCGATGCAGAAGCATTGCGAGTTCGTGCGTATTACCAACGCCGGCCTGCGCGAGAGCCACACGCACGATATTACGATTACGCGCGAAGCCCCGAATTACCGCGTGAGCCAGTAAGAGTTACGGGTTGCGGGTTGTGTCATGCGCGGCTAAAACTCGTAGCCCGTAACTCCGTAACCCGTAACTCTCCCCCATGAAACCCGGAGCGCAGGTCGCCGCGGCGATTGATCTCATTACGCTCGTTAATGCCGCCTGGCAGGAGGGCAGCCGCGCCCCCGCCGACAGCCTGATCGCGTCCTATTTCATGGAACGGCGCTATATCGGCTCGAAGGATCGCGGGGCGATTTCGGGTCTGTTTTACGGTGTATTGCGGCAAGGTGGCGCGCTGGAGTGGCGGCTAGAGCGGGCCGGACTGACCGTCGACCCGCGTACGCTGGTGCTGGGTGCGCTGGTGCTGCTCGAGGGCCGTACGCTGGCGGATCTGGGCGAGTGGCTGAACGGCGAGCGTCATGCCGCCGCGCCCTTGTCGCCGAAGGAACGGGAAGCGCTCGCCACGCTCGAGCGTCAACCTCTGGTGACGGAGGACATGCCGCAAGCGGCACGGCTGAATTTCCCGGACTGGATGGAGCCCTCGCTGAAGGCCGCGCTGGAGGATGAGTTTGTGCCCGCGCTGGAGGCCATGGCGAAGGAAGCGCCGGTCGATTTGCGCGTCAATACGCTGAAGGCCACTCGGGCGCAGGTGATGGACGCCCTCTCAGCGGCGGGCTACGAACCGCAGGCGCTGGAGTTCGTGCCGCACGGCATTCGTCTGCGGAAGCGCGGGCCGGTTTTCACTCTGCCTGCCTTCCGCGAGGGCTGGTTCGAGATGCAGGACGCGGGCTCGCAGCTGGCGGCCTCGCTCGTGAGCGCCAAGCCGGGCGACAAGGTAGCGGATTTCTGCGCCGGTGCAGGCGGCAAGACGCTGGCGCTGGCGTCTGCCATGGGGAATCGCGGCCGCCTGATGGCGTGGGATGTCAATGCGCGTCGTCTCGCGCAGATGCCCAAGCGGCTGGCGCGTGCGGGCGTCCACAACGTGCAGCTGCGCGTGCTGGCATCGGAGAATGACGCGTTTGTGAAGCGCCACAAGCAGACCGCCGACTGGGTGCTGATCGACGCGCCCTGCACCGGCAGCGGCACGTGGCGGCGCAACCCGGATTTGAAATGGCGCACTGCGCCGAAGGACCTGCAGGAGCTGACCCAGCTGCAGGCTAACATCCTCGCCAGCGCATCCCGGCTGGTGAAGCCCGGCGGGCATCTGGTCTATGTCACCTGCTCACTATTTGACGAGGAGAACCGTCAGCAGGCGGAGGCGTTCCTGCAAAAACAGAAAGAGTTTTCCCTTCGGCCGCTGCCGCCCGCAGTGCAGCGTCTCACCGGGCAGGAAGAGATGCTGCGGCTCTGGCCGCACAGGCACGATACGGACGGGTTTTTCGCGGCGATTTTTACCCGTCAGAATTAGCCTTGCTTTGGCGCGGCAGGAATAGTTGCACGCCCGCCATAACCTACCATATTTAGATGATCACGCCACTTCAACCCACTATATTTACATAAAATTAACGTTTTTTGCCGGCGAAGCGCCACTCCGGGATTGATTCACGTGTGATCACATGTCATAACCGTGTGGGCCGAAAATTCACCCCCGGCCGGAAGCTCACCCACACCGGATGACAGCATGGCGAAACGCAAGTCTCCTTTCTCCCTGATCCGCCAGCTCTTTCATACCCGCAAGATCATTGTCGTTTCCAACCACTCGGTGGATTACTACCCGCTTTCGCGCAGCTTCCAAGGAGTACTGATCGTGGGAGTGCTTGGGTTCGTTTCCTGGGCTTCCTATTCTACCGGCAGCTTCATGGCGGCGCGCTCGCAAATTCAGGAAAAAGACCGCGCCATCGCCAAGGTGAGCCTGGAAAATCAGAAAATCAGCAGCGAGTTTTCGTTGCTCAAGCAGGATCTGGTGCGCATGAAGGAGGAGGACGGTGACCTCTCCGAATATGCCGAATTCGTCATCCAGCAATACAGTGACAACAACATCGCAGGCCTCTCCAGTGTCAGCGCCAAGGGCGAGGGCGAGAACCACACGATGATGTTCGAGCGCATCAATTTTCTTGAGCAGCGCATTGCAGAGCTGCGCAAGGAGAATGAGGAATTCGTTGATACCATCCGCCAGGTGACGGACGGCAAGATCAGCGAGCTTCAACGTGCCATCTCTCTCACCGGGCTGGACCGTCGCACCCTCACGAACCGCTACGAGGACGAAGTGGAGCAGTCGGAGAAGGATGCGGACGAGACCGAGGGCGCCAAGGGTGGCCCGTTCGTGCCTTACCGCGCCGCCGAGCTGTTTGAAGGTGAAAAGCGCGAAGTATTGAACGATGTTGAGGAACTCCTGAAGCTTCGCGCGATCCTTGACATTATCCCGCTGTCCAAGCCGATTGATACAGATGAGATCAGCAGCGGCTTTGGGCGGCGCATCGATCCCTTCACCCGCCGCCTCGCCCAGCATCTGGGCGTGGATTTCTCCGGCCCGGTCGGTGCCAAAGTCTATGCCACCTCGGACGGCACGGTAAGCCGGACGGGCTGGCAGGGTGCATATGGTAATCTCGTGGAGGTGGATCACGGCATTGGTCTCTCCACCCGCTACGGCCATCTGAGCAAAATTTTGGTGGAGGAGGGCGATAAGGTCTCCGAAGGGCAGCTGATTGCCATCCAGGGCAGCACAGGCCGCAGCACTGGCAATCACCTGCATTACGAGGTGCGCTACAATGACCGCGCGCTCAACCCGCTCAATTTTCTGAAGGCCGGCCAGTATGTTTCAAAAGAATAATACTCCCGCTAACAGCAGCCTGCCTGCCTTGAAGAAGCAACCGCCCTCTGTCATCGCGGCGGATGTCAACCTGCTTGGCAATGTGATCAGTGAAGGCGCGCTCGATATTGATGGGCGCATTGAGGGCAACGTCAAATGCCGGGCCATCACCATCCGCAAGAACGGCGCCATCATCGGCGATGTGATTGCCGATTCCGTCCAGGTCTATGGCCGCGTCAAGGGGCTGATTAAATCCAAGGAAGTGCATCTCTTCGCCACGGCGCACGTAGAAGGGGTGATCATGCATTCCTCGCTTTCCATCGAGGACGGGGCCTTCGTCGACGGCCAGTTCAAACGCTCCGAGAGCATGAAAGAAAATGAAACTCCCAGCGACGCGGAAATGGATATTCTGCAAAATCTGAAACTGATCAGCTAAGAAATCTGCGCCTTTTAGGTTTGCTACTCTGGCATCTAATTTACAGGGATTAGATAACTGGTTAATTTGTTATTTGAACTCACACAGATGAAATAGCATCAGTGTATTTTAAACATGAGATGGCCGCATCGCCGCTCATCGGTGCTTATTGCGTAGCGAGCGGTAGCAATGTCATTCGATGTGGAGCATTCATCATCCCACGCCGCAGTTTGCTTGAAGGCAACAACTTTGCCTGACCCGGGCAACCCATCATCCATTTTTTTATCTATCATCCAGAACAGTTTTGCGGGGAGCAAAGGACTGCTTGGACCATAGAAAGGTCCATTAATGTTCACTCCATAGAAGAGTATATTTATAGGCGTGGGATTATCAAAATAGTCAGGGTGAGAAAATGCCGCCGGGTAATAAGCCAAACCGAAACCAGTCGAATTGTAAGGCCCTTGTGGGGTGTTAACGCCACCTTGCGATTGCCACGATTGACTCAAAGCATGAATGCCTGAAAAACTACCCTTTATTAATCCAGCGTTTGTTAAGTGCTGCCAAGCACGATAACGTTCGCTGTAACACCACGCTTCAGTTCCCAAAGGGCAGGGTAGCCCCGCATGGATCAGGCCATTCCCGTCACCATTGCAAGTGAGAAGGCTGCCTGAGGAATTTGTTAGAATACAATCCATTGCACTGACATTACTGGCGGCGCCCCATATTTTTGTTGCTCTAGTCATATCACCAGGCAACTCTTCGTACTTTTTGGTAAAAGTGTTTACTGCTGATATGTAATGACTCGCATCATAAATAACGCGATTTAACCGCGCAGATTCCATCAAACTTCTTCCAGCGAAAACTCCGCCGGCCAGTAACGCAATAATTGTTATTACAATCGATAATTCAAGCAGGCTGAATCCTGTGCGGTACAAAAATCTTCTCTGCGCATGGCGTCTCATAAACTAACCTTTTTTATACCAAAAGAGCTAATTCTGCTGGCAAAGCACCTGCACTGTATACCGTCCCGCGACATTGCGGATGCGGTTGTCGGATTGCAGGTATTGCGAATCGGCTTCCTGATAGAAGACGCGGTGGCGATCCAGGAAGGATTTCAGCGTGGGGACGGTGATGGCCACGTCCGTGGTCCGGGTGCTGGCGCCGCCCATGACGCTGGGGTCGTTCGTGTAGAGGACTGCCTTGGCCGTCACGACGCCCACCACATTGCCTGCCTGATCGAGCAGGGGGCCGCCGCTATTGCCGTGGCGGGCGGAGTCGGTGAAGGAAAGCCATTCCTTCTCTTCCTGTGGGCCGTAGAGCGAGACAATCGTCGCCTCGCTGATATGCGCCTCGCCGCGCTGGCCGTATTCTTCGGGGTAGCCCAGCATCTGCACGCGCTCACCAGGCTGCATCTGCTCCGGCATCCAGCGCAGCTTGCCGACAAAGCCGGGGCGCACATCGGTGCGCAGCAAAGCGAGGTCCTTGTCCGGCTCGCTCGCCACGAGTTGCGCGGGCACCAGCCCCTCCGGCGTGCGCAGCTGGATGTCCACGCAGCCGGGCACCACGTGCGCATTGGTCACCACATGGCCATTGCGGCTGACGAAGAAGCCGGTGCCCGTGGAGTAGCGTGTGTAAGTCTGCGCTTCGGCCGTCAGTGCGGTGCCGGCGAGCGCAAGAAAAAGCAGGCGCGAAAAGCGCCTGCTTATGCTGAGTCGGGTGTTCTTGTCTGGCGCGGTCATCCGCTTGTTATTTACCCGACCAGTTCCGGTTCGGCCTCGTCTTCGCGGGCCAGTTTCTTCTTGCCGCTGCCGGCCTTGGTTTTGAGGGCCAGCTCGTCGTCCGTGACGACCACCGTGACCTCGCCCCCCTTGACCAGCTTGCCGAAGAGTACTTCGTCGGCCAGCGGGCGCTTGATCTTGTCGGCAATCAGGCGGGCCAGCGGACGGGCACCGTTCGCCTTGTCGTAGCCTTTCTCGACCAGCCAGGCACGGGCTTCCGGCGACAGCTCGATATGGATGTGCCGCTCGGAGAGTTGCGACTCCAGCTTGTAGATGAACTTGTCCACCACCGAGCTGACGATTTCCGGCGTAAGGTGACGGAAGGGGATAATGGCATCGAGGCGGTTGCGGAATTCCGGCGCGAACATCCGGTTGACCGCTTCCTTGTCTTCCCCGGCGCGGTCTTCCTTGAGGAAGCCCATGGCGGGGCGGGCGGCGTCAGCCGCACCGGCGTTGCTGGTCATGATGAGGATGGTGTTGCGGAAGTCGATGGTCCGGCCGTTTTGGTCGGTCAGCTTCCCATAATCCATCACCTGCAGGAGAATGTTATAGACGTCCGGGTGCGCTTTCTCAATCTCGTCGAGCAGGACGACCGCGAAGGGGGTCTTGCTGACGGCGTCGGTGAGCAGGCCGCCTTCCTCATGGCCCACATAGCCCGGGGGGGCGCCGATGAGCGCGGAGACGGAGTGCTTCTCCATGTACTCGGACATGTCGAAGCGCAGCAGCTCCATGTTGAGCGCCTTGGCGAGCTGGTTGGCGACTTCCGTCTTGCCCACGCCCGTCGGGCCAGTGAAGAGGTAGTTGCCGATCGGTTTTTCTTCCTCGCGGAGACCCGCACGGGACATCTTGATAGCGGAGACCACCTGCTCGATGGCGTTGTCCTGACCGAACACGACGAGCTTGAGGTTCTTCTCCAGGTCGCGCAGCGTCTTGGCATCGTCCATCGTGACGTTCTTCGACGGCATGCGGGCGACCTTGGCGACGATCTCCTCGATGTCCTTTTGCGTGATGACCTTGCGGCGCTTGCCTTCCGGCAGCAGCATCTGGGCGGCACCGGCTTCATCGAGCACGTCGATGGCCTTGTCCGGCAGCTTGCGGTCATGGATGTAGCGGGCCGAGAGCTCCACCGCCGAGCGCAGGGCGGACGGGGTGTAGCGCACGCGGTGATGCTCCTCGTAGTAAGGCTTGAGGCCGCGCAGGATCTTGATGGAGGTTTCGACATCCGGCTCCGCCACGTCGATCTTCTGGAAACGGCGGGCGAGGGCGCGGTCTTTCTCGATGTGATTCTTGTACTCGCGGAAAGTCGTCGAGCCCATGCAGCGGAAGAGGCCGCGAGCGAGCGCAGGCTTCAGCAGGTTGCAGGCATCGAGCGCGCCGCCGGAGGTGCTTCCCGCCCCGATGATGGTGTGGATTTCGTCGATGAACAGCACGGCGTTCGGGAGTTTCTCGATCTCCTTGATGACCGCCTTCATGCGCTCCTCGAAGTCACCGCGGTAGCGGGTGCCAGCGAGCAGGCTGCCCATGTCAAGCGAGTAGATGACCGCGTTGCGCAGCACGTGGGGCACTTCGCCGCGCACGATGCGCAGCGCCAGGCCTTCCGCGATGGCGGTCTTGCCTACGCCGGCCTCGCCGACATAGAGCGGGTTGTTTTTGGTGCGGCGGCAGAGAATCTGCACCGTGCGGTCGATTTCCGCCTCGCGGCCGACCAGGATGTCGGTCTTGCCCTGTTCCGCCTTGTGGTTCAGGTTCATGCAATATTGCGAGAGGGCGTCGCCGCCTTTTTCCTTCTCCTTGCCGCCAGCGGCCGCCGAGGTGAAGCTGATATTCTCGTTCGGCGTTTCTTCCGGCTCATCGCCGCCTTCATGGCCCTCCTGCGCGGTGGGCGTCATGCGGTTGAAGTCGCCATATTTCACGATGCCGTGGGAGATGTAGTTCACCACGTCGAGGCGGTTGATGTCCTGTTCCTGCAGGAAGTACACCGCATGGGAATCTTTTTCGGAGAAGAGGGCGACGAGCACGTTCGCGCCGGTCACTTCATGCTTGCCCGAGGACTGCACATGAATGGCCGCGCGGTGCACGACACGCTGGAAGCCCGCCGTCGGCTTGGCTTCGTCCAGCCCTTCGACGACCAGCGAATTCAGGTCGTTCTCGATGAAATCGGCCACACTACGCTTCAATTGCGCCATGTCCACGCCGCAGCCGCGCATGACCGCCATTGCATCGGGGTCATCCGACAGCGCGAAGAGCAGATGCTCCAGCGTGGCGAATTCGTGCTTGTTGATCTTGGCGACGGCCAGGGCACGGTGGAGGGTTGCCTCCAGGTTCTTGGACAGCATCGTATAGACCTTTCTTACTCTTTTTCCATGACGCATTGTAGCGGGTACTCGTTTTGTCTAGCCATTCCTACTACGATCTCCACCTTGGTTTCGGCGACATCGCGTGTGAACACGCCACAGATGCCGGAGCCGCGATGGTGGATTTCGAGCATGATGCGAATCGCATCTTCATGCGGGTGTCTGAAGACGGACTTCAGTACCTGCACCACGAAATCCATCGGGGTATAATCATCATTCAACATGATGACCCGGTAGAAGGGCGGCTTCTTCGTCTTGGTCTTCGGATCGACCACCAGGAGGTCTTCCCGGGCGACTAAGCTACCACCATTTCCGCCGGGGTTTTCTACCCCGCCTACAGTACCCCGGGTGCTTGCCATAACGTTTGAAAAGGCCCGCGCTACTGTATGATTCGACTTTGGCATGGAAACGATAACAATGCGTTAAAGAAAGGTTGGATTTCCCTTTAGGATTCAAAAAAGTTGACAAACGAAAAATTTACTTTTCGCCGGCCCTTTTTCCGTGCCGGAAATCCGTTTCGAACTATACTACTGGAAACCCGTCATTTCAAAGTAAGATTACACGGATTTTGTAGCCAGCACCGCTTTCCTCTGGCAGAGAAGGGATGCAAAATTTTTTTGTGTGCTGCCTGTAAGAGCGATGAGTGTGCGGTTGATACGTGGTGTGTTCGCTAAAACCCCTTCCCTTGCCTACGGGAAGAAAGTGCTTTCTATCGCGGCCGTAGCCCTCTTGGCCGCCTGCTCGCCGACGGAGCAGTTTCACCAGAAGGCCGTGCAGCCGCCCGTGATGCTGGAAGGCCGCTACCTCGCCGCTGACATGACCTCGCTACCGCTGCGGCAATGGTTGCCCAAGGCCAGGCCGAAAGCGGCCATCATCGCGCTGCACGGATTCAATGATTACAGCCATGCCTTTGCCGGGCCGGGGGGGTATTTCGCCGCGCATGGCATCGCCACCTATGCTTACGATCAGCGCGGCTTTGGCGAAACAGCCGATCGCGGCATCTGGGCTGGGCAGGCCAACCTGACGCGCGACGCCTCCGGGATGGTGGAGGCCGTGCACAAGGCGCATCCCGGTGTGCCCGTTTATCTGCTGGGTGAAAGCATGGGCGGCGCCGTGGTGATCGCGCTGCTGGCCGAGCAGCCGAGACTGCCGCTCGCCGGGGCCATTCTGAGCGGCCCCGCGCTGTGGGGTAGCAGCAGCATGAACTGGTTCTACCAAGGCACGTTGTGGATGGGAGCGCACACCTTTCCGTGGTACACGGTCACCGGGCGCGGGCTGAAAATCCTCGCCTCGGATAACATCCCGATGCTGATCGCCCTCGGCAAGGACCCGCTGGTCATTAAGGAAACGCGCATCGACGCCATCTACGGCATCGTGAATTTGATGGACACGGCGCAGGAGCGTATCGGTGACGTGCAGTACCCGCTGCTGGGGCTGTACGGCGCGAATGATCAGGTGATCCCGCTGCCGCCGGTGCAGGATTCCTTCCTGCGCCTCAAGGCGCCGCACCGCGTGGCGTTCTATCCGGACGGCTATCACATGCTGCTGCGCGACCTCCAAGCGGAAGTGGTACTGCGCGACATCGTCAGCTGGGTGACGAGGCCGCAAGCCCCGCTGCCCTCCGGCTTCGACCAGAATTGTCAGGATCGCATGAGGCATGCGAAAGCGCCGATGCCCGGGATGCAGCATAAGGCGGGAGTACAATCAGTGCCGGCGCAACCGACCATTCCTGACCCGCTTCGCGTGGTGGAATAGCGTTTTCCGCCATGCCACGCCTGCTGAAGAAACCTGAGATTGCAACGTTGTTCGAGCGTTTCGCCGCGCTGGAGCCGCATCCTGTGACAGAGCTGAAAGCGCCCAACGATTTCTGCCTGCTGGTGGCCGTTGTGCTCTCCGCGCAGGCGACCGATGTGGGCGTGAATAAGGCCACGCCCGCGCTGTTCGCGGTGGCCGATACGCCGCAGAAAATGGCGGCACTGGGTGCGGAGAACATCGCGGAATACATCAAGACGCTCAATTTCTTCCCCACCAAGGCGAAGAATGTCGCGGCCCTGAGCGAGCAACTGGTGGCCCGCTTCGGCGGCGTCATCCCCGAAGACCCGGAGGCGCTGGAAAGCCTGCCCGGCGTAGGCCGCAAGACGGCCCGCGTCTGGCTCAACTGTGCACGCGGCTGGCCGGTGATTGCGGTGGATACGCATGTCTTCCGCGTCGCCAACCGGCTGGGCTTATGCCGCACGAAAAACCCTGATGACACGCAAGCGGCACTGGAGAAAGCCGTGCCCGCCAGCTTCAAGGTCCACGCCCATCACTGGCTAATCCTGCATGGCCGCTATGTCTGCAAAGCCCGCCAGCCCGAATGCTGGCGCTGCCCGGTGGTGGAATTGTGTCAGTATGCAAAGAAGGCGATGGAGCCACCGAAGCCTCGGAAAAGCAGGCTCTAACGCGCGACCAGCATCGTCGCGAGTCCGAGGAAGGACAGGAAACCGACGATATCGGTGAGCATGGTGAGGAACACCCCGGAGGTGATGGCCGGGTCGATGCCGAGGCGGCGCATCAGCATGGGCAGGCCGGCACCCGCGAGCCCGGCCATCACCATCACGAGAATCATCGCGAGGGCGAAGATGGCAGCGATTTGCGGGTCGCCGTAGAGCAGCCAGATGCCGGTGCCGGTGAGCAAGGCAATGCCGACGCCATTCAGACCGCCGATGAGCACTTCCTTCCACACGGTTTTCCACGCGCCGCGCACGTTCACCCGCCGCATGGCGATGGCGCGCACGGTGACGGTGGAAGCCTGAATCCCCGCATTGCCGCCCATCGAGGCGACGATGGGCATCAACACCGCCAGAATCACCAGATGCGCAATGGTCTGGCTGAAGGCGTTGACGACGAGAGCGGCCAGCATCGCCGTCATGAGATTGACGAACAGCCACGGGAAACGGGTGCGCACGGAGGCCAGCACGCTGCCGGAAATATCCTGCCCCGATACCCCGCTGGAGATGAGCAAATCCTCCTCCAGTTCCTCGCGCATGACTTCCACGGCGTCATCTACCGTGATGCTGCCCACCAGGCGGCCTTCCTCGCCCAGCACGGGGGCTTCCACCAAGCCGTATTTGCGGAAGACGTAGGCCACTTCTTCCTGATCGGTGCTGGTGGTAAAACTGTGCAGGTCGCGCTGCATCAGTTCGGCGATCTTGGCATCGCGTGGGTGGCGCATGAGGGTGGCCAGCGGCAGCAGCCCCACGGGCCGAAATTGCGGGTTGATGACGTAGATGACGTAGAAATCCTCCGGCAGTTTCGGGTGACGACGAAGGTAATCGATGGTGTCGCCCACACTCCAGAATTCCGGCACGAACACCATGTTACGCCGCATGAGGCGGCCCGCGCTCTCCTCAGGGTAGGAGAGGCCGGCTTCCAGTTCCTTCCGCGTGGCGGGATCGATGGATTTGAGGATTTCCTGCTGATCTTCCGGCTCGAGGTCTTCGAGGATGTGCAGCGCGTCGTCGAGTTCCAGCTCCGCGATGGCCTGCGCGCTGCGGCGGATGCCGAGTTGCTCCATCACTGCGTCGGCGGTGTCGGGGTCGAGGAAGGGCAGGACGTCGTCGTCGAAGTCGCGCTTGATGAAGTCGATAAGCTTCTCGCGCTCGGGGGCGGAGAGGCCGTTGATGAGTTCCGCGAGATCCTCTGTGCGTAGCGGCTCGATGAGGCGGCGCACTTCCTTGCCGTCCGCGCCGTCGAGGGCTTCAAACACGTCGCGCACGAGTTCCGGCGACAGCGCGTGGACGTCGGCTTCCACGGCGGAGGGATCGTCGCTTATGGCGGAGCGCTCATCCATGCCGGGCCTCTGGTCAAGGGGTTGTCAGGAATGCCTCGGGTGTACGCAAGGCGCGGTGGTTTGTAAAGATGTTGTTGGTGTTAGTCATGTTGCATTCGTTGCGGAATTTTCTCGTTACGCAGGGAGACCCCGCGTACCACGTGTGGGGTGACATTCTGTTTTAGTAACGTCATTCCGGGACGCGCAAGCGTGCCCGGAATCTCTGTGCGTGACGAAGGAGATCCTGCGCAGCCTTTCAGGCTCGCAGGATGACG
>DBAY01000066.1 GCA_002291925.1 Alphaproteobacteria bacterium UBA998
ATCTTAATGGGACAATGCCAAATTGATTTTAGGCGCTTACGCCGCGCTTCTTCCTATGGCGCGCCAGGCGATGTCGCGGCGGCAGAAGCCTTCGGGCCAGTCGATGGTGTCAACGGCGGCATAGGCGCGTTTCTGGGCTTCCTCGACGGTGGCGCCGAGGGCGGTGACGCCCAGCACACGGCCGCCATGGGCAAGAATTTTGCCGTCTTCGGCTTTCGTTCCGGCATGGTAGATGGTGACGCCATCCAGCGCGGAGGCAGCGGCGAGGTTGCGGATTTCGCTGCCTTTCTTGTATTCGCCGGGGTAGCCCTTGGTGGCCATCACCACGCAGACGGCGGCGTCTGGCTTGAAGCGCACGGGGCGGTTGGGCAGCTTGCCCTCGGCGACGCGGAAAAGCAGCTCGGCCAAGTCGTCGTCCAGGCGGCTCATCAGCACCTGCGTCTCGGGGTCGCCGAAGCGGGCGTTGTATTCGATGAGTTTCGGGCCGTCACGGGTGATCATCAGCCCGGCGAACAGCACGCCCTGGTAGGGGGTGCCTTCCCTGGCCATGGCGCGCACGGTGGGCAGGATGATGGTATCCATGATCTGCTGGCGGATGGCGGCGGTGGCGACGGGGGCGGGGGAATAGGTGCCCATGCCGCCGGTGTTGGGGCCCTTGTCGCCGTCATAGGCGGCTTTGTGGTCCTGCGCGGCGCCGAATTCCACGGCGGTGGTGCCGTCGCACAGCGCGAAGAAGCTGACCTCTTCGCCCTCGAGGAATTCCTCGATGACGATGCTGGCGCCCGCCTCGCCGAACATGCCGGAGAACATCTCGTCGATGGTGCGCTCAGCCTCGCCGCGGCGGATGCAGATGACTACGCCCTTACCAGACGCCAGCCCGTCCGCCTTGATCACGATGGGCATGGGCTGGCGGGCGACATATTCCTTCGCCGCGGCGGCGTCTGTGAAGCGGGCGTAATCGCCGGTGGGGATGCCGTACTTGCGGCAGAGGTCTTTGGTGAAACCCTTGGAAGCTTCCAGCTGCGCGGCGGCTTTCGACGGGCCGAACACCCGGATGCCCGCCGCCCGCAACGTATCGCAGACGCCGTCCACCAGCGCCTGCTCCGGGCCGATGACGACGAGATCGACCTTCTCCTTCTGCGCGAAGGCGAGGATGGTCTGCGGATCGGGCAGGCGGAGGCATTCCACGTCCTGCGCGATGCCGCCATTGCCGTCGGCACACCAGAGTTTCGTGACGCGGGGCGAGCGTTTCAGGGCCTTCACGATGGCGTGTTCCCGGCCGCCGGAGCCGATGACAAGGATGCGCATGGGTCTTGCCGTTCTTTTTCTGTTCTGTCAGGATGCCCGGAAATCCGCGCTTCTACGGCTCATCCATAGCCCATGGCGGTGCGACCTGACAAGCAGGAATGATGGAAACCCCGGCCCTTAGCCATAATCAGCCGGCCTTCACGGTGAGCGAGCTCTCCGGCGCGGTGAAGCGCGTGATGGAGGAGAGCTTTTCCCATGTGCGTGTGCGGGGCGAGATTTCCAAGGTATCGCGTCACTCTTCCGGGCATGTCTATTTCGACCTGAAGGATGACAAGGCGGTGCTCGCCGCCGTGTGCTGGAAAGGAAATGCCGGGCGGCTTTCCTCGCTGCTCCAGATGGGGCTGGAGGTGATTGCCACCGGCCGGGTGAGCACGTTCGGCGGGCAGTCGAAATACCAGCTCATCATCGAGCATCTGGAGCCTGCCGGGGCGGGGGCATTGCTGGCGTTGCTGGAGCAGCGCAAGCAGCAATTCGCGGCGGAAGGGCTGTTCGACGCCGAGCGCAAGAAGCCGCTGCCGTACCTGCCGAAAGTGATCGGCGTGGTGACCTCGCCGACCGGGGCGGTGATCCGCGACATTCTGCACCGGGTGAGCGACCGCTTCCCCTGCCATGTGCTGCTCTGGCCGGTGCGCGTGCAGGGCGAGGGGGCGGCGCTGGAGATTGCCGAGGCCATCGCGGGCTTCAACCAGCTGACGCCCGGTGGGAAAGTGCCGCGCCCGGACGTGCTGATCGTCGGGCGGGGCGGGGGCTCCATCGAGGATCTGTGGTGCTTCAACGAAGAGATCGTCGTGCGGGCGGCGGCGGCCTCGGAGATTCCGCTGATTTCGGCGGTGGGGCATGAGACAGATACGACGCTGATTGATTACGTCTCCGACCGCCGCGCGCCGACACCGACTGCTGCTGCGGAAATGGCGCTGCCGGTGCTGGTGGATGTGCGGTTTTACCTGGAGGAGGCGGGGCTGCGCATGGCGCGCTGTACCCATCTTGGATTGCAGGCGCGCGGGGATAAGCTGGCGGGGCTGGCACGCGGACTGCCGCGGCCGGACGATATCCTCGGCCAGTGCCGACAGCGACTTGATGGGGCAACCGAGCGGCTCGCCAACGCGCCGCGCCAGCTGCTGAAGCACAAGGCAGCGGAATTGCGGACATTCGACGCCGCCCTTGCGCCGCTGCGGCTGATGCAGCGCATTCACGATGTCGATAATAAACTCTGCGGGCTGAACGGCTTGCTGGCGGTGAACATCCAGCGGCGGCTCGAGAAGCACAAGGACGGGCTCGACAACATCACCTGCCGTCTCACCCCGCGGGATGTGCTGGAGCAGATTGACCGCCGCGCCGAGCGGGTCGCGGCGCTGGGCCGCATGCTGGAGACACTCGATCACCGCGAAGTGCTGCGGCGCGGCTTCGTGCTGGTGCGCGACGGCGAAGGGCGGCCGGTCACGTCGCGTGAGGCGCTGCCGGACGTGCCGGTGACGCTGCAATTTCATGATGGCGAGGCCCAGGTGCAGCGCACCGACGCGCCCGCCCGCCCCGCTACGCCCGTGCTGCGCCTGCTGCCCGCGCGGGGCAAGAAAAAGCCGACCGCGCCGGATAATCAGGGGACGTTGTTTTAGGGTTGCTGGTTGCTGGTCTCTAGTTGCTGGTAGATGGCGGAGCCCCATACACCCCCCTCCCCAGTAAGGGGAGGGTCGGGGTGGGGGCGTGAGGATACGTTAGGCGATTCTTCCGCCCCCCTCCCAACCTCCCCCCTACAGGGGGAGGG
>DBAY01000019.1 GCA_002291925.1 Alphaproteobacteria bacterium UBA998
CGCTCCACATGCCGCCCTGCTCGAAGGCGGCGCCTCCGAAGCGGTCATAGGCGGCGCGCTTCTGGTCGTCCTTCAAGACGTCGTAGGCCTCGTTGATTTCCTTGAATTTCTGCTCGGCATCCTTGTCCCCCTGGTTGCGGTCCGGGTGGTACTGCATGGCGAGCTTGCGGAACGCCTTCTTGATGGCATCCGCATCCGCGCCGCGCTCGACGCCGAGGATTTCGTAATAATCGCGCTTGGCCATGACGGATGAATCCAGAGTACAGAGTTCAGTGGTCAGAGTTCAGAAACAATGGACTGAACTCTGGACTCTGAACTCTGACCACTAACATCACTGTTTCTTGTCGTCACGGACTTCCTCGAAGTCCGCATCGAGCACTTCGCCGTCCTTGGCTTCCGCCGTCGGGCCGGAGGCCGTGTTATTGGCCGACGCGGCGGCATCCGCCGTGGCACCCGCGGCCTGCTGGGCGCGGTAGATGTCATCGCCGATCTTCATCATCGACTGGGTGAGCGCCTCGGTGCGCGACTCGATGGCCGACTGGTCATCGCCCTCGAGCACTTCTTTCAGCGCCTTGATGTCGGACTCGATCTTCGCCTTGTCCTCGACCTTCACGACCGCCTCATGCTCGCGCAAATTCTTCTCTGCTTCGTGAATCAGGCCCTCGGCGCGGTTGCGGGCTTCGATCAGCTCGCGACGCTTCTTGTCCGCTGCAGCGTTGGCCTCGGCGTCCTTGACCATTTTCTCGATATCGGCGTCGGACAAGCCGCCCGAGGCCTGGATGCGGATCTGCTGCTCCTTGCCAGTTGCCTTGTCCTTGGCGGACACGTTGACAATGCCGTTGGCGTCGATGTCGAAGGTAACCTCGATCTGCGGCATGCCGCGCGGCGCGGGCGGGATGTTGGTGAGATCGAACTGGCCGAGCAGCTTGTTATCCGCCGCCATTTCGCGCTCGCCCTGGAAGACGCGGATGGTGACCGCTGTCTGGTTGTCATCCGCCGTGGAGAAGACTTGCGATTTCTTGGTCGGAATCGTCGTATTGCGGTCGATGAGGCGGGTGAACACGCCGCCCAGCGTCTCGATGCCGAGCGACAGCGGGGTCACGTCGAGCAGCAGCACGTCCTTTACGTCACCCTGCAGCACGCCGCCCTGAATGGCGGCGCCCATGGCCACCACCTCGTCCGGGTTGACGCCCTTGTGCGGCTCCTTGCCGAAGAATTCCTTCACCTTCTCGGTGACTTTCGGCATGCGGGTCATACCGCCCACGAGAATCACCTCGTCGATGTCGGAGGCCTTCAGCCCGGCATCGCGCATGGCGGCCTTGCAGGGCTCGATGGTGCGCTGGATGAGGTCATCCACCAGCGACTCCAACTTGGCGCGGGTTAGCTTGACGTTCAAGTGTTTCGGACCGTTTTGGTCGGCGGTGATGAAGGGCAGGTTGACGTCGGTCTGCTGCGTCGAGGAGAGCTCGATCTTCGCCTTCTCGGCGGCTTCCTTCAGGCGCTGCAGGGCCAGTTTGTCGGCGCGCAGGTCAATGCCCTGCTCCTTCTTGAACTCGTCGGCCAGGAAATCGATGATGCGGCTGTCGAAGTCCTCCCCGCCGAGGAACGTATCCCCGTTGGTGGCTTTCACCTCGAACACGCCGTCGCCGATCTCGAGGATGGACACGTCAAACGTACCACCGCCCAAGTCATAGACGGCAATCGTCTTGCCTTCGTTCTTGTCCAGACCGTACGCCAGCGCGGCGGCCGTCGGCTCGTTGATGATGCGCAGCACCTCGAGGCCGGCGATTTTCCCGGCGTCCTTGGTGGCTTGGCGCTGGGCGTCGTTAAAATAGGCCGGCACGGTGATGACCGCCTGCGTGACCGTCTCGCCGAGGAAGCTCTCGGCGGTTTCCTTCATCTTCATCAGGGTGAAGGCGGAAATCTGGCTCGGCGAGTATTTCTCGCCCGCCGCCTGCACCCATGCGTCACCGTTATCGGCCTTCACGATCTTGTAAGGCACCAGATCGACGTCTTTCTGCGTCGTCGGGTCGGCGAAGGTGCGGCCAATGAGGCGCTTCACCGCGAAAATGGTGTTTTCCGGGTTGGTGACGGCCTGGCGCTTCGCCGGGTGGCCGACGAGGCGTTCCCCGCTGCCGGTGAAAGCTACAATCGACGGCGTGGTGCGCGCACCTTCCGAATTTTCGATGACCCGGACGTTCTTTCCTTCCATGATGGCCACGCAGGAATTGGTCGTGCCCAAGTCAATGCCAATGACTTTCCCCATCGCTAATCCTCTTATCTTTTTGATGTTGCTTGCAAAGCCGGCTTTTCCGTCTTGAGCGGGGCCGACGGTTGTAGCCTATATAAGCCGTGGCTTTCCGCTTTGCAACTGGGAGGGCTGAACGGTGGAAGGCATCGCCTCCTGCCTACAAGGCTTCGTCATCCTTCCATGGGGAGGAAGAACGGCCTGCCTTTAAAGGGTTAGCGATTCAGGTAACGGCCTTGCAAATGGCGGCGGAAGGCGTCGGTGGTCAGCGGGGCACCCGTCGCTTGCTGCAATAATTCCGCCATGGAAAGGCGCGAGGCCTGCCCGTGGATGTGATCCTTCAGCCAGCCGGTGATGGGGGCGAACTCGCCCTTTTCCACCAGCGCATCGAGCGGGCCGAGGGTGCGCTCCATGGCCTCGCGCAGCTGGGCGGCGATGACCGCGCCGATGGTGTAGCTCGGGAAATAGCCGAACGAGCCGCCCGGCCAGTGGATGTCCTGCAGGCAGCCATTGGCGTCGGAATCCGGGCGAATGCCGACCAGCCGCACCATGCCGTCATTCCATGCCCCCGGCAGGTCGGCGGGGTCGAGCGCGCCGGAGAGCAGCGCCTTTTCCAGCTCATAGCGCAGGATGATATGCAGCGGATAGGTCATCTCATCCGCGCCAACGCGGATCAGGCTGCGCTTCACGTGGATGGCGCGGGTGTAGAGCTGCTGCGCCGTCACCTGATCCGCCATGCCCAGCTCGCGCTTCAGCAGCGGGAGGGCGAAACGGAAGAAGGCGGCGCTGCGGCAGAGCTGCATTTCCACGAACAGCGACTGGCTTTCATGCACCGCCATGCCAAGCGCCTCGCCCACCGGCTGCATGCGCCACGCCTCAGGCAACTGCGATTCATAGAGCGCGTGGCCCGTCTCATGCACCACGCCGAGCAGGGATTCCATGAAAGACGCCTCGTCATAGCGCGTGGTGATGCGCACATCACCGGGAAAGCCGCCGCAGAAGGGGTGCGTGCTGGTATCGAGCCGCCCATGCGCGAAATCAAAGCCCAGCGCTGTCATCAAGTGGCGGGCCAGCGCCTCCTGCTTCTCCTTGGAGGCATGGCCCGGCGCAGGCGGCAAGGGCGGCTGCTTTTCGATGGCCTCATCGATGGCCCCCGGCAGGAAATCCGCCAGTTCGTCGAACCAGCGATCCACATCCGCCATGCGCAGGCCGAGGCTGTAGCTGTCCATCAGCGCGTCATAGGGGGCAAGGCCCAGCGTCTCCGCCTTGATGCCGGCCATTTCGCGCGTCAAGTCGATGATCCGGCGCAGATGGGGCAGGAAGCCCTTGAAGTCGTTTTCCTTGCGGAAGCTGCGCCAAGCATGCTCGCTTTCGGTGGTGACCTGCGTGAGTTCGGTCACCAGCCGCGCGGGCAGGCAGGTGCGGTGAGTCCAGTGACGGCGCATTTCGCGCAGATTGGCGCGCTGCCAGTCATCGAGCCCGGCGGCCTCTGCTTCCGCTGCGGCCAGATGGTCGGCCAAGGCGGGATCGCTAATTTTCGCATGGCTCTGGCCCGCCAGAAAGGCCAGCTGTTGCCCGCGCAGTTCGGCCGCACCATCGGGCATACAGGTCGCTGCGTCCCAGCCCAATACGCTGGAAATCGAGCCCATCAGGGCTAACTCGGCAAATTGTGCCTCCAATGCCTGATATGCCTGCGTCATGCCGTCGCCTCCTGCGGCTTGAGGTGATAGAGCGCGAACATCACCGCGGCGGCCAACGCCAGCGAGAACCAAGTGATGGCATAGCCCAGATGGTCATTGCGCAGCTGGATATCGCCATCGGACGCGATGGGATAGCCGCCCGGCGGCTCCATATGCAGCACGTCCGCCGTCGCCGGCTCGAGCAGCAGGCCGCTCGCCTTGCGCATGGCGTCGATGTCGCGCCAGAACCAGATATTCTTGGCCGAATCCGCGTCAGGGGTAAAGGCGGTGCGGTCATTATCGGTGCGTACCTGCACCACCACGGAGAGCGGTCCGTCCACCTGCCCCTCGGCCCGGGTGGCAGCGTCCTTGCTTGTCGGCGGCACCCAGCCGCGGTTGAGCAGCACCACGCGGCTATCCTCTAGCTGGAACGGGGTGAGGATGTGGTAGCCGAGCTGCCCGCGATAGTACCGGGCGGCCAGATGGAACTCGTCCTTGTGCAGAAAATGGCCGGAAAGCTGCAGGCGGCGCCAGCCGAGCGCGGCCACGTCCTGCGGCCAGCCTTCCACCGGGGCCGCTTCGTTGGCGCGGGCGATGTCGGCGATCATCGCCTCCTTCCACTGCAGCCGCTGGACCTGCCAGCTGCCAAGGCCCAGCAAGGTCAGGACCGCCAGCGTAATGATCACCCATTCGAACCGTGTGGGCGAGTTCCAGCGATAGCCGGCGGGGGCTTTCATGTCGTATCTCCGAGGCGGTGGTGACGGTAGCTGGCGGCCAGCAGCCAGGCCTTGCCGTAATGCAGGAACAGGATGGAGCCGAGGATGACCATCGGCAGCCATAGCACGGCATGCAGCCAGTAAGGCGGGGCGACCAGGATTTCCAGCGCGGTGGCCAGCACGGTGATAAGCCCGCCGACCACGCAGATGGTCAGGTACGCCGCGCCGTCGCCCGTATCATGGCGCGACAGATCCAGCCCGCAGGCGCGGCAAGCGGGCGCAAATTGCAACCAGCTCGCGAAAATGTCCCCCTCCCCGCAGCGCGGGCAGCGGCCTCTCAGGCAGGCAGATGTGGAAGAGACAGGCGTGGACACACCCCACAGGTAAGCGATTTCCCCTGACGCATCAAGGCCCATGCGTCTTGGGGGATGGGTTGGGGGTTTACTGTCACCCCGCACGTGGTACGCGGGGACTCCCGGTAAGGATACGCCAGCCCCCGGCATGCGCCGGGGTGACATGCTCTCTTTCTTCTCCGTCATTCCGGGACGCGTTAGCGGGCCCGGAATCATCTCGCGTCACGAAGGAGATCCTGCGCAGCCCTTCAGGCTCGCAGGATGACGGCGACTATTACCTGTTAGTCGAGCGCAGGAGGCGCGAGTCAGCCATGAGCCCGCGAAGCGGCGGCCCATTGCGGAGGCCAGAAGGCCGTAGCAGGGGCAAACCAAAAACTACTTCCGCCCGAACAGCTTCTCGATTTCCGCGAGCGAAAGCTGCACGTAGGTGGGCCGTCCGTGGTTGCACTGGCCGGAGAGCGGGGTTTGCTCCATCTGGCGCAACAGGGCGTTCATCTCCTCGCGCGCGAGGGTGCGGCCAGCCCGCACGCTGGCATGGCAGGCCATGGTGGCGCAGAGATGGCCCAGCTTTTCCTGCAGGGCGAGCGCCTCGCCGAATTCGGCGAGGTCATCGGCGAGATCGCGCACCAGCGCCTTCGCATTGACGGGGCCAAGCAGCGCCGGCACCTCGCGCACCACCACCGCCCCCTCGCCAAAGGATTCCAGCACCAGCCCCAGCGCTTCCAGCTCGTGCGCGCGGGCGAGCAGCGCCTCGGCGGCTCCGGCCTCCAACTCAACCACCTCGGGGATCAGCAAGGCCTGCCGGGGCACGCGGCCCGATTCCATCTGCGCCTTCATACGCTCGAGCGTCAGCCGCTCATGCGCGGCGTGCTGGTCAACGATGACCAGCCCGCCCCCGGTTTCCGCGATGATGTAGGTCGCGTGCAGCTGCGCCTTCGCTTCGCCAAGGGGGAAGGCCGTCTCCTCGCTCGCCACGGCTGGCTCGGGGAGAGTCATCACCGGCGCGGTGCCGGAGGTGGCATAGGCGGCGGGGGCAGAGGGCTCGAACAGGACCCGCATGGCGGCATGGGCGCTGCCGGTCGGCACCGCGGGGCGAGGGCCGGAAAATGGCAGAATTGCTGCAGGCGAGCCCATCTGGCGCAGGGCCTGCTCGGCCCCCGTGGAGGTGCTGCGCTGGGCATGCACTTGGATGGCATGGCGCAGGGCCGAAATGAGCAGCCCGCGCACTGCGTTCACGTCACGAAAGCGCACCTCGGTCTTGGCCGGGTGCACGTTGACGTCCACCCATTCCGGCGGCACATCGAGGAACAGCGCCACCACCGGGTGACGATCGCGTGCCAGCACGTCCATATAGGCGGCCCGCAGTGCGCCCAGCAGCAGCCGGTCACGCACCGGGCGGTGATTGACAAAGAGGTATTGCAGCGTCGAGGTGCCGCGATGGTAGGTGGGCAGGCCCGCATAACCGCTGAGGCGCACCCCGTCGCGCTCCGCCTCGATGGGCATGGCGTTTTCCCGGAAATCTTTGCCCATCACGGCCGCAAGGCGAGGCAGACGGGCCTCCAACAGGTCACCGGGTTCAGGCGAGAGGCGCAGGGAGAGCTTGCCATCGGTGATGACTTCGAAGGCCACGCCGGGATGCGCCATGGCGAGGCGCTTCAGCATATCGAGCGCGGCCTGCGTCTCGGCGCGTTCGCCTTTGAGGAATTTCAGGCGGGCGGGGGTGGCATAGAACAGGTCGGCCACCTCGATGCGGGTGCCTTCGCGCGCGGCGGCGGGCTTGGGCGGGCTCACCTCGCCGCCTTCCACGCAGAGTTCCCACGCGTCCGCATGGCCCCGTGCGCGGCTGGTAAGCGTCAGGCGGCTGACCGAGCCGATGGAGGGCAGCGCCTCGCCGCGAAAACCCATCCAGCGCACGGCGAGCAGATCGTCATCGGGCAGCTTGGACGTGGCGTGGCGCTGCACGGCGAGCTGCAGGGCGTCGCGGTTCATGCCATGCCCGTCATCGGTCACCTGGATGCGGCGGATGCCCCCGGCCTCCAGCAGCACTTCGATGCGCGTCGCCCCGGCATCGAGCGCGTTTTCCACCAGTTCCTTTACGACGGAGGCCGGACGCTCAATCACCTCCCCCGCCGCGATGCGGTTGACAAGGGTGGGCGGCAGCAGGCGGATGGGCGCGGTCATGCACGGATACTAGCGCGGCCAGCCCGTGCAGGAAAGACCGAAGAGGGCGTGCCCTAGGCTTGGAGATACGCTTTCGTGCGGCCTTTGGACTCTTCCACGGCGGGCTGGTCGTAGGCATCGACGCCCATGAGGGTGGCCGTCAAGGCGGTTTCCATCATGAACAGCATGAGCAGCGCGCCGAGGGATTCCTCGTTCAGGCGGGCCAAGCGGATGTTGCGCACGGGGAGTTTATGGTCGGCGATGGTGTCGATAGTGCCACGCGCGGCGGCGTCCATCGCCTCGTTCAGCGTCTTGCCTGCCACCATGTCCATACCAATCTGGCAGGCCAGCGCGGCGTCCATGTTGCCCGCGCCGCCGTGATCGGCCACGGTAACGAAGCTGAACCACTTGTCCGCCGGGCCGTCGAGGAAGAGCTGCAGCATGGAGTGGTGATCAATCGCGCCCAGCGCCGAGAGCGGGGTGAAGCCCTGCCCGTCCTTGCCCAGCGATTCGGCGGTGAGCTGGCGGAACCAGTCACCGAGCAGCTTCAGCCGGTCGGCGTAGGGCATCAGCACGTGGATATTGCGGCCCGCCTCAAGGAAATGCTGCTGGTAGATGGCACCCATCACCGCCGGGTGGTTCGGCGAGGGGTCGGCCTTCAGCGCGTCGATCACGGCTTGCGCGCCGCGGCGCACGGCGGCGACATCGAGCCCGAGGCAGGCCACCGGCAGCAGGCCGACATTACTCATTACCGAGAAGCGGCCACCGAGTTCGGGATCGTGCGTCAGCAGGCGCATGCCGTAGGTTTCGGCCAGCGTGCGCAGCGCCGAGGCGCCGGGCTGGGTGATGGCAATGCAGTGTCTGGCCACCGCGTCCTTGCCACCCGACTGCTCCAGCGCCTTGACGATGAGCAGCGCCTGCGCCAGCGTTTCCAGCGTGCCGCCGGACTTGCTGATGAACAGGAAGGCCGTCTCGCTCAGGGGCAGATGTCCCATCAGCGACTGGTAGGTATAGGGGTCGACATTCTCCAGGAAATGCAGCTGCGGCGTGCCGCCGAGCGGCGCCAGCGCGGCGAGGCAGCGGGCGCCGAGGCTTGAGCCCCCCGTGCCGACCACGACGACGTGGCGGAACTTCGCCCGCAAATCCTGCGCAATGGATAAGATTTCCTGCAGGTCGACGGTCTCGGAGGGAAGTTTCAGGAAGGGCTTCTTGCCGCTTTGAATGACGTCCAGCAGTTTCTTTGCCGCGTCGGTTGCCACGCTGGCGTAACGATCCACCACGCCGGGGGTGCCGGGGAAGAGGTGGCTTGTATCTACGGTGAAGGGCAGGGTCGTCATTTCGGCAGGTCTCCCACAAGGATGCTGACCAGTTGGTCGGGGTTGAGCAGGCGCTTGGCCACGCGGTTCACATCCTCGAGCGTCACCGCCTCCATCAGCGCGTTGCGCTTGGCGAGGTAGTCGATGCCGAGGTCTTTCAGCTGCATGATCATCAAATAGTTCACCAGATCGCGGTTGGCGTCGATGTCGAGCGGGAAGGAGCCGGTGATGTAGCTTTTGGCGCGTGCCAGCTCCTCTTCGGTGAAGCCGTCCGCATAGGCTTTGGCGATGACGTCGCGGGCCACCTGCATGGCCTCCTTCGCCTTGCCGGCCTCGGTGGCAAATCCACCCTGCAGCAGGTTGGAGGCGTCATCCATGGAGAGGCCCGTATAGATGGAATAGGTGAGGCCGCGGGCGCGGCGCACCTTGTCGGTGAGGCGTGACTCGAACCCGCCGCCGCCGATCAGGTAGTTCATCAGGTAGGCCGCGTAGAAATCCTTATCATCGCGCGCCACGCCGGGCAGGGCGAAGACGGCTACGGCCTGCGGGAACGGGGCGTTCTGGCTGACGGGCGCGCCACCAGCGGGCAGCGTGATCTGGGCCAGCGCCGGCGGTGTGCCGCCGGTGGGCAGCGGGCCGAGATAGGTGTCGAGGAGCGCGGCCAGCCGCTCCGGCGTGATGTCACCGGAGGCGGCAATCACCAGCCGGTCGCGCTTCAAGGCCTGTTTCAGGTACGCGCGCAGGGCGGCGCTGTCGGCCTTGCGTAGGTCAGCTTCGGTGCCGAGCAGCGGCTGCGCGTAGGGGTGGCCCGCATAGATGCGCTCGCGGAAGGCGCGGCCGGCCAGATAATCCGGCTGCTGCTGCTGGAGGCGCAGCGAGGTGAGCAGCTCCTCGCGCACACGCTTTACATCGTCCGGCGCGAAGCGGGGCTTGGTGAGGGCAAGCGACATCAGCCGCATGCCCTCTTCCATCTTGTCACTTAAGCCGTCCAGGCTGGCGGAGGCATGGTCGTAATCAGCGCCGAAGCCGAGTGAAAGAGCGTTTTCCTGCAGCTTCGCGTCAAACGCCTCGCTGGAGAGATCGCCCGCGCCCTCGGTCAGCATGGCCATGGCGAAGCGGGCCACGCCGGGGCGGGCGGCTGGCACATAGGCCGCGCCGCTTTGCCTGAAGACTAGCCGCAGCGACACCATGGGCAAGTGGTGATCCTCCACCAGCCACGCGGTGAGGCCGCCGGGGGTTTTCACCTCCTGCACCTGCGGGGCGGCCAGCGCCGGGAACGCCACGAGCGTGAGGAGAACGAACAGGGTACGCCACTTAGTGAACAAGGCTGCCCTCCTTGATGGAAATGGGCTGGGCCGTGCCTTTCGGCGCCGTGGGGTCGGGCAGCAGGTAGCCGGTGACGGCGGTGGCGTCATTCAGCACGGACGAGGCGGCTTCCTTGACCTGCTCCAGCGTCACCGCATTGATCTTCTGCGGAAGAGTGACGAAATCCTCCGGCTCCATGCCGAGGATGACGAGCTGGGCGAGGATGAAGGCCTGCCCCTCCAGCCCGTCGCGGGCGAAGACCGTCTCGGAAACCAGCTGTGTCTTGGCACGCGCCAGCGCGGCGTCGCTCAAGCCCTTGCCGGAGAGAATCTGCTTCAGCGCCTTTTCATAGGCAGTGGTCAGCCCGTCCACGCCGTCCGGGCCCGGGGTCATGCTGACGGAGAAATTCTCCGGGCCCAGCGAGTAGGGGTAATAGCCGACATCGATAACCGTGGCTTTGCCGGTGGCCACCAGTGCTTTGTAAAGCAGTCCCGTGCCCTCAGCGCCCAGCATGTCAGCCAGCAGCATCAGCGGGATGGCTTGCTCGGTTTTCCCCTCGACAAAGCTCGGGGCCTCGTAATAGCGCCGCCACAGTGACTGCTGCACGGAGGCGTGCGCCATACGCAATGTTTCGCTCACGCGGCGCGGCGGCTCGGTGCGCCAGCGGCGTTCTGGCACGGCGCGGGTATTTTCCCACGCGCCGTAATGTTCCTCCGCCAGCGTGCGGGCATCCTCGGGCGTCACGTCGCCCACCAGCAGCAGCGTAGCATTCTTCGGCTGGTAGTAGGTGGCGAAGAAATGCTTTGCATCGTCCGGCTGCAAGCCCTGCATTTCATGCAGCCAGCCGATGATAGGCGTGTGGTAGGGGTGGTTGCGGTACATCGCCGCATTCATGGCTTCCGAGAGCAGGGCGGGCGGCTGGTTATCGGTGCGCAGGCGGCGCTCCTCGATGATGACGTCGCGCTCACTGGTGTAGACGTCCGGCTTGGGGTTCCAGTGCAGGAAACGCTCGGACTCCAGCGCCATGACCTTGGGCAGATTTTCGCGCGCCACCAGCACGTAATAGGCGGTGACGTCCTGATTGGTGAAGGCGTTATGCTCGCCGCCCAGCGCCGCGACCTGCTGATTGTAATAGGCCTCGCTCATTTTCTCCGTGCCCTTGAAGAGCAGATGTTCGAGGTAATGCGCCAGACCGGACTTGCCGGACGGGTCCTCGGCGGAGCCGGCGCGGATGAGCAGCATATGGGCCACGGCAGGCACGCGGTGCTGCTCCACCAGCACGACGTGCAGGCCGTTTTCCAGCGTGAATTCGGTCGTCGGGAACGGCGTGGCGGCGCGGACGGGGATGGCGAGCACGCTCCCACAGAGGCACAGCATCAGGCAGAGCAGGCGCATCAGTCAAACAGCCGGTCAATAAGGGGTTTCTTCTTGGGATCGACCGATTTCACCTCACCCTCGTTCAGCGGCTTGGCGGCGTCCTTGTTGTCGCGGATGCGCTGGGCCTCGCCCTTGGCGTCCACCACCGGCTCCTCGTTCGTCTCGCCGCGCAGGGTTTCCAGCAGTCCGGGCTCATTTGCCTTCAAAGACGCGGTTTCCTGCGACAGTTTGGAGCGCACTTCCTTGTCCGCCGAGGCGGTGCCGACTTTCTGCAGGAAGACGCTCTCGCCCGGTGATTCCAGCTCGCCGGACTGCACGACCGGCACGGCGGTCTCGGCCAGTCCCTGCTCGGCCTGCTCCAGCGGCACATCCGGCGTCGCGCCCGTCACCAGGGCGCGGGCCTGCTGGTCAGTGTGGCCGCCCAGATTGGCTTCCTCGTCATCGCTGGGGGGCAGCAGGTGGAATTCCTTGGGCACCGAAAGCGGCGGGCGGGAGACGACGCGGAACTCATCCGGCGCCGTACGTTCCAGCCCCAGCACCTCACGGGCGGAGTTGCCCTGCCCGCACGCGGCGAGCAGCAGGGGAACACTGAGAAGGGCAAGACGGCGCATGAATTCATGCATAGCGAAAGTCGCCGCGAAATCAATGCGAAGTTGGGGCCGAAACGCCGCCCTGCCACTGATGCCGCGTTTACACCCGGCGCGGCGATTCCTCGCGCCAGCTCTGCCAGAGCAGCAGCGCAACGCCCGTGCAGATGGCCGCATCCGCCACGTTGAAGGCAGGCCAGTGATAGCCGAACGCGTGCACGTCGAAGAAGTCGGCGACGGCCCCATAGATGATACGGTCGAGCAGATTGCCAAACGCGCCGCCCATCACCAGCCCCAGCGCCAGCGGCAGGAGTTTCCCCCGTGCACGCGCCAGCCAGAAGAGCAGGCCGATGATCACCAGCGCCGTAAACACAATCAGCCCCAGCCTGGCGTCCGCCTCGCGAAACATGCCGAAGCTGACGCCCCGGTTCCAGACCATCACGAGGTTGAAGAAAGGAGTGAGGGTGAGCGGGCCGGTGGCCGAGGCCATCAGGCCGAGCAGGGCCTTTTTGCTCATCTGGTCGGCCAGTGCCACCAGCATCGCGACGAGCAAACCCCAGAGCAAGGGAGGGTTACGCATGAGTGGCCTCCAATATTCGTTTCGCTTGCGTGATGTCCTTGGCAATCTGCACCTGCAACGCGGCATCATCGGCAAATCGGGCATCCGGGCGCAAATGCGCCAGCAACTGCACGCGCAGGCGGTGGCCATAGAGCGGCTCCGGCGTATCGAGCGCATGCACCTCCAGCCATGGCGCGTCGCCGCCATAGGTCGGGCGCGTGCCGAGATAGGCCACGCCGGGCCGCCAGACTGGCGCGGTTTCCGGCAGCAGCGGCTCGGCCATGGCGTAGCGCACGGCATAGACGCCGAAGGCGGGCAGCATGAGGGCGTGGGGAATCAAGTTGGCCGTGGGGTAGCCGAGCGCGGCGCCACGTTTCTCGCCATGGCGCACGCGGCCGGTCATTTCGTAGGGGCGGCCCAGCATCGCGGTGGCTTCCGCCATGTCGCCCAAACCCAGGAAATGCCGCACGCGGCTGGAGGAGCAGGCCTGCCCCTCCGCCGTTTGCGGCGCGACGGCGGTGTAGCCGAAACCGTGCGTGCGCGCCGCCTCGGCCAGAAAGTTCGCATCCCCGCTGCGCTGATGGCCGAAGACAAAATTCTCGCCCGTGGTAACATGCCGCACGCCGAGACGCTTCACCAGCACCTCCTCGATGAAGGCGCGGGCACTGAGTTGCGAGAGGGCTTGGTTGAAACGGGCGAGATAGAGCATATCCACTCCCAGCGCACGCAGGCGGCGGGCGCGCACGTGAAACGGCTCCAGCGCCAAAGGCGGAGCGTCGGGGGCAAAGAAACGGCGGGGGTGGGGCGCGAAGGTGAGCACCGCCTGCGGGAGATTCCGCCCCTGCGCAGCCTCCTGCATGGCACCGATCACCGCGCGGTGGCCGCGATGCAGCCCGTCAAAATTGCCGATGGCGACGGCGGCACCGCGCGCGTCGTCCAGCAGGGTGTCGAGGTCGCGGAAAAGCCGCATGGTCAGGCGCGGGCGGGCGCCGCCTCCTGCTCCTCGGCCGGGCGCACGGGGAAGAAAATCAGGATGGGCGCGGAGATGTAGATGGAGGAATAAGTCCCGGCCATCACCCCGAAGAACATCGCCCAGGAAAAGCTCTCCAACACCTCGCCGCCGAACAGCGCCAGCGACAGGGCGGCCAGCAGCGTAGTGCCCGCCGTCATGACGGTGCGCGAAAGCGTTTCGTTGATGGAGAGGTTGATCAGCTCGTCCAGCGGCATTTTCTTGTATTTGCGCATGTTCTCGCGGATGCGGTCATAGATCACCACCGAGTCGTTGATGGAATAGCCGACGATGGTCATGATCGCGGCAACCGACGTGAGCGAGAAATCATAGCCGGTGACCAGATAGAAGCCGAGCGTCAGGATAGCGTCATGCAGCAGCGCGATGATGCCGCCCACGCCGAACTGCCACTCAAAGCGGAACCACACATACAGTAGAATGGCCGCGAAGGTGAGCAGCGTGGCGATGGTGCCGCCGCGGATCAGCTCGCGCCCGACCGTCGGGCCGACATAGTCGATCTGGCGGAATTCGACGCCCTCGCCATAGACGCCACCCACAATGCCCTTCACCTTCTCCACGATGGCGGCCTGATCGGCATTCTCGTCGGCGGTGATGCGGATGAGCAGCTCGCGGTCATCGCCGAAGGTCTGCAGCGACACCTCGCCGAACTTGCCAGCGTCCATTGCCTGGCGCACGGGCGTCAGGTCGCCGACCGCCGCGGGCGTGCGCACATCCATCAGAATGCCGCCGGAGAAATCGATGCCCAGCGTCAGGCCCTTGGTGAAGAACAGCGCGAAGGTCGCCAGCGTCAGCGCCAGCGACAGGCTGAACCACACCCAGCGGTATTTCATGAACTGGATATTGGTGGTTTCGGGGATGAACCGAATGGGAAAAAAGCGGGCCATGATGAAACTTGCCTGAAGTGCCAAACGGCGGTAAGCCTTGCGTTGTTTACTGGGGTTTACGAGGGTCGGTCAAGCCTTTCCTCCCCGCCGTCAACGTGATGGAGACGAAACGATGATGCTGATCCCCACGGAGCTGAAAGCCAGTTCCATTCATGGTCTGGGTATCTACACCTTGGTTCCGCTGACGAAAGGGATGCATATCTGGACGCTCAACCCCGAATTCGAGCGGCTGCTGAACGAGGACGAGGTGAAGACTTGGCCGCAGTTCCAGCAGGATTTCGTTTACAAATACACCTACCCGCACCCGCAGAATGCGAAACTGCTGATTCTGGAAGTGGATAATGGCCGCTTCATGAACCACAGCCTGACGCCGAACACCGATTTCAGCAGCATTTATGACGGCTATGCACGGGCCGACATCCCCGCCGGCACGGAACTGACCTGCAATTACAACGAGTTCCACCCCGGCTTCGAAATGACGCCCTGATCCATGAGCCTCGTCCGCTCATCCGCCATCGTCGGCAGCCTGACGCTCGTCTCGCGCGTCTTCGGCTTTGTGCGCGACATGCTGGTGGCCTATTTTTTGGGTGCCAGCATGGCCACGGATGCGTTTTTCGTCGCGTTCAAGCTGCCCAATTTCCTGCGCCGCCTGTTCGCGGAAGGCGCGTTCAATGCAGGCTTCCTGCCGATGTTCGCGGGCATGGTGAAAACGCAAGGCCGGGAGGCGGCACGCCAGTTCTCCTCTGAGGCGGGATCCTTCCTACTTTGGGTGGTCTCGGCGGTGACCATCCTCGCCATCCTCTTTACGCCGCATGTGGTGCTGCTGATGGCCCCCGGTTTCTCCCATGAGCCGGAGAAACTTGATCTCGCCGTGGCACTCACGCGCATCACCTTCCCCTACATTGTGTTCATCTCGCTGGTGAGCCTAATGGGCGGCGTGCTGAACAGCCTCGATAAATTCGCCGCTGTCGCCGCCACGCCGATTGGCATGAACCTCGCCATGATCGCGGGGCTGTGGCTGTTTCGCCCCTTCGTGCCCACCGACGGGCACGCCCTCGCGTGGGGCGTAGTGCTGGCCGGGCTGGTGCAGCTTGTGTGGCTGGCGTGGTTCTGCCATCGCACGGGGATGCTGCCGCGCCTGTGGCTGCGCCCGCGCCTCACGCCACAGGTGCGCACGCTGCTGAACCGCATCGCCCCGGCGGCGGTAGGCGCGGGCGTGATGCAGATTAACCAGATCATGGATGTGGTGCTGGCCTCGCTGCTCACCTCCAACGCCATTTCCTTCCTCTATTATGCCGACCGTATTTACGAGCTGCCGCTCGGCGTCATCGGCATCGCGGTCGCCACCGCCCTGCTGCCGCTGCTCTCGAAGGAAATCAAGGCGGGCAACCGCGAGGTGGCGGTGCGCCATGTCAATCAGGCCATTATGCTGGTGCTGCTGTTCGGCCTGCCCTCGGCCGCCGGACTGTTTGCGCTGTCCACGCCCATTATTCAGGGATTGTTCCAATATGGTCGTTTCAATGCCGCCGACACTGCCGCCGTCGCCCCGGCGCTGGTGGCCTTCGCGGCGGGCCTGCCAGCACTGCTGGTCATCAAGATCCTCTCTAACTGCTTCTATGCCTCGGAGGATACGAAGACGCCCATGAAAATTGCCGTGTTGTGCATCGGGGTGAATTTCGTCTGCAACATCGTGTTCATGCAGTTCTTCGCGCATGTGGGCATCGCGATTGCCACCTCCATCGCGGGCTGGCTGAACGCCTCGCTGCTGGCGCGCACCCTGCACCGCCGACAGCTTTTCCAGCCGGATCGCGCGCTGATGGTGTTCCTTGGGAAAACCTTGCTGGCCTGCCTGTTGATGATGGGCGCGCTTCTGGCGCTCACCCCGCTGGCGGAAGGCTGGCTGGCCGGGGCGGTCATCCATCGCGCCGTGGCGCTAGCCGGGCTGGTGAGCGTCGGCGGGGCGGTGTATGTCACCGCGATGCTCGCAACGAAAGCTGTTGACCTCGCACTTATCCGGCGGCTGCGCCGCTCCCGAACCACACCAGCATAAGGGCGCCCAGTACGATTCGGTACCACGCGAACGGCGTGAAATCGTGCCGCTGGATGAAGCCGAGCAGCCAGCGCACCGCGAACAGCCCCGCTACGAAGGCGCTGATGAAACCGATGGCAATGGTCTCCACGGCAGAGAAATCCAGCGTGTCAAAATTCTTGTAAAGGTCAAACACCGTGGCACCCAGCATGGTAGGAATGGCAAGGAAGAAGGAGAATTCCGCAATCACCTTACGGTCCAGCCCCAGCAGCAGGCCGCCCACCACGGTGGCGCCCAGCCGCGAGGTGCCGGGAATCACCGCCAAGGCCTGGCAGCAGCCGACCAGCAGCGCCTGCCGGTAAGTCATCTCCTCCGGGCGGTGCACGATAGGGGTGCCCTTGAGGCGCTCCACCAGCAGGATGACGCCGCCGCCCACCATCAGCGAGACGGCCACGACCATAGGGGAAAAAAGTGCCGCCTTAATCGCCGAATGGGCCGTGGCTCCCACGATGGCCGAGGGAACGAAGGCCAGTGACACCTGCAGGATGAAGCGCTGCCGGTCCCGGTCACCGAGATGGATCAGCAGATCCCATAAGCGGCGGCGGTAGTACCAGCAGACCGCCAGAATGGCCCCGAGCTGGATTACCACCTCGAATACCTTACCCGGCGGCCCCTGCCAGCCCATGAGGTCGATGGCGAGGATCAGGTGCCCCGTGGAGGAAATGGGCAGGAATTCCGTCAGGCCTTCAAGAATGCCGAGGAAAAGGGTTTGCAGGAGGTAGAGGGGGTCCATCGTTTTTTCTTTCTGTCATCCTGTGAGCCGAAGGCGGCGCAGGATTTTCTTCGTCACGCGGGGAGATTCCGGGCTCTTCGCTGCGCTCGCCCCGGAATGACGCCGCTCATGCATTCACAAATTCGGCCTTCTTGTAGCCTTGCAGATAGAGCAGCGCCGTCAGGTCGGCATGGTCGATGGCCGCATCGGCACCGCGCTTCACCACATCCTTGCCGCGATAGGCGACGCCGATGCCCGCCGCCTCGATCATCGGCAGGTCATTCGCGCCATCACCCACGGCCATGGTCTGCTCAAGTTCCAGCCCATAGGCTTCGGCGACTTTCTGCAGGGTCAGCAGCTTGCTTTCCTTGTCCAGAATCGGCGGCACCACCTGCCCGGTCAGCTGGCCGTAGGCGATGCCCAGCGTGTTGGCCATGTCGCCATCAAAGCCGATCTCCTCGGCCACGCGCTGGGTGAAGAAGGTAAAGCCGCCGGAAACCAGCAGCGTGCGGGCCCCTTTGGCCTTCATGGTGGCAATCAGCGTGCGCGCGCCCGGCATCAGCTCGATGCGCTCAAGATAGACCTGCTCCAGCAACGCCGCATCCATGCCCTTCAGCAACGCCACCCGGCGTATCAGTGCTTCCTTGAATTCCAGCTCGCCACGCATGGCGGCCTCGGTGATGGCGGCCACCTCATGCTTGAGGCCCGCGAAATCGGCCAGTTCGTCGATGCATTCCTGCCGGATCATGGTGGAATCCATGTCGGAGATGAGCAGCTTCTTCTTGCGCCGCCCGGCCTTTAGGATGGCATGGTCGTAGGGTTTACCCTGCAGCAGCGACCTCAGTTCAATTTTCAGCGGCGAGAGCTCATCCGTCTTGCAAAACACCTCGCAGGCCTCGCGCTCCCCGAGCCATTCGATCTTCATATCGTCCACGAGGCGCTTTAGGCGCTTCTGCAGGTCGGTGATGAGCGCGTTGGTGATCGGCTCAAGGGCGGGATTGGCGATAAAGGTGAGAACGTAGTTTTGCGCGGCGGGCATCGATCGGCTATTCCTTGGGCCATGCGCGAATCACGCACGGTAACAGTCATCACGGGGCCGACCTGCAGCGGCAAGTCGGCCTATGCGCTTGGTATAGCGCAAAAGAAGCAGGGTGTCATCATCAATGCCGATGCGATGCAGCTCTATCGCGACCTGCCCGTGCTGACCGCCCAGCCAACCGCCGAAGAGCAGGCAAATGTGCCACACCGCCTCTACAGCGTGCTGGACGGCGCGGACATGGCGACTGCCGCCCGCTGGGCAGAGATGGCCGCAGCGGAAATCCAGCAGGCATGGGCAAGCGGGCTGGCACCGCTGCTGGTGGGTGGGACGGGAATGTATGTGAAACTGCTCATGGAGGGCATCGCCGCCGTGCCCCCGGTGCCGGAGGCGCTGCGCACGGCCCTGCGCGCCCGCATGGCGGAGGAGGGGAACGCCGCATTCTATGGCTGGTTCCAAACCCGCGACCCGGTGATGGCCGCCCGGCTGAAACCCGGCGACACGCAGCGGCTGCTGCGCGCGGCGGAGGTGATCGAGGCGACCGGTCGCTCGCTGGCCGACTGGCAGGCGCAGCCCGCGACGCCCCTGCTGCCGGAAGCGGAATTTCGCTTGATCGCCATTCTCCGGGAGCGCCCGGCGCTCTATGCCCGCATTGACGCCCGGTTCCTCGTCATGCTGGAGCAGGGTGCGCTGGAGGAAGTGCGCCGCCTGCATGCACGCCACCTGTCGCCCGATCTGCCCGTCATGCGCTCGCACGGCGTGCCGGAGCTGATCGCGCATATGGAAGGCCGCCTGAGCCTGGACGACGCCATCGCCAAGGGGCAGCAGAACACCCGCCATTACGCCAAGCGCCAGATGACCTGGCTCCGCCACCAATTCCCACAGGCAGAGGTGGTGCGGCTTTAGGCAAAAGCTACGGGAGTTTGTTACCCCGCACTCGTTGCGGGGTGACATACTTTCATTACGCTCCCACTCCCGCTCCTCATCCTGAGCTTGTCGAAG
>DBAY01000032.1:0-40656 GCA_002291925.1 Alphaproteobacteria bacterium UBA998
CGCAGGGCGTGGCGCTGGCCGCGCAAATGCGCGCGATCCCGGCGGTGATCGTGATGCCCGGGGATGCGCCCGCCGTGAAGATCGACGGGACGCGCGCGCTGGGGGCCGAGGTGGTTCTTTATGACCGCGCGACCGAGGATCGCGACGCCATCGGCACGCGCCTGGCCCTCGAGCGCGGGCTCACCCTCATCAAGCCCTACGACCAGCCCGAGGTGATCGCGGGCCAGGGGACCGTGGGGCTGGAGATTGCGGCCCAGGCGGCGGAAGTGGGCGTGACCCAGGCCGATGTGCTGGTCTGCTGCGGGGGGGGCGGGTTGACATCCGGGATCGCCCTGGCCCTCGCCGCCCGCGCCCCCGGACTGCGCGCCCGTCCCGTGGAGCCCGAGGGGTTCGACGACACCGCCCGGTCGCTGGCCAGCGGGACGGTGCAGCGCAACGCCCGTCTGTCGGGGTCGATCTGCGATGCCATCGTCACGCCCCAGCCTGGCGTCCTGACCTTTCCCATCCTGCGCGCGCATTGCGGGCCCGGCCTGGTTGTGACCGAGCCCGAGGCGCTGTCCGCGATGCGCCTGGCGGTCCACCACCTGAAGATCGTGCTGGAGCCGGGGGGCGCGGTGGCGCTGGCGGCGGCGCTGTTCCTGCAGCCCAATCTGCTGATGCTCGATGAGCCGACCAACCACCTCGATTTCGAGGCGATGATCTGGCTGGAGAATTTCCTGAAACGCTATCAGGGCACGATGATCATCATCAGCCATGACCGCGACATTTTGAACAAGACGGTGGATCACATCCTGCATCTGGAGAACCAGAAGCTCGTCTCCTACACCGGCACCTATGACCAGTTCGAGCGAAGGCGCGCCGAGAAGCTGATGAACCAGCAGGCGCTGCATGAGAAGCAGATGGCGCAGAAGGCGAAGATGATGGAATTCGTCGACCGCTTCCGCGCCAAGGCAAGCAAGGCACGGCAGGCCCAGAGCCGCCTGAAGGCCATCGAGAAAATGGACATCGTCGATGCCGTGATGGCCGAGCGCGTCACCGCCTTCGTCTTCCCGACGCCGGAGGAACTCCCCTCCCCGCTCATCACGCTGAACCGCGTGGATGCCGGCTATGAACCCGGCAAGCCGGTGCTGAAGGGCCTCGATCTGCGCATCGACATGGATGACCGCATCGCCCTGCTCGGCGCCAACGGCAACGGCAAATCGACGCTGGTCAAGCTGCTCTCCGGCCGCATGGAGAAGATGAGCGGCCATGTCTATAAATCCGGCAAATTGCGCGTCGGCTATTTTGCGCAGTTCCAGACCGACGAGCTCAACGTCGATGAAACGCCGTATCAGGTAATGAAGGATGCCATGAAGGGCGTGCATGAAGCCAAGGTGCGCGCCGCGCTCGGCAAGTTCGGCTTCGACAAGCACAAGGCGGATACCAAGGTCGGCGAACTCTCCGGCGGCGAGAAGGCCCGCCTGCTCTTCTGCTTGATGAGCTATGACGCGCCGCACATCATGCTGCTCGATGAGCCGACCAACCACCTCGACATGGACGCCCGTGAGGCGCTGATGCAGGCGCTGAATAATTATCAGGGCGCGGTAATCCTGGTGAGCCACGATCCGCACCTCGTCGAGTGCGTCGCCGACCGGCTCTGGCTGGTGGCGGACGGTACGTGCAAGCCGTTCGATGACGATCTGGAGGCCTACAAGCAGCTCGTGGTGCGCCAGCGCCGCAAGGAGCGCGACGAGGCCAAGCAGGAAGCCCGCGCCGCCAAGAAGCTGGCCAAGGAAGCCTCCCCGAAAGAAAAGGAAGCCGAGATGCTGGAGCAAAAGATCACCCAGCTCCGCCAGCAGAAAAACGCGCTGGAGGACGAGATCGCCGTCGTCTGCGCCGAGGGCGACGCCAAGCAGATCACGCGCCTCAACAAAACCCATGCCTCCCTTCTCAACCAAATTGACGAGGCCGAAGGCGCACTGGAAGTGCTGATTTCGGAGATGTAGTTTCTATTTCTGTCATTCCGGGACGCTTTAGCGTGCCCGGAATCTCTGAGCGATATGAAAAAAGATCCTGCGCAGCCTTCGGCTCGCAGGATGACATAAAGGGAAAAACCCATGCCCATCCTCTATGTCGATGCCGATGCCTGCCCGGTGAAGCAGGAAATCAGCCGCGTTGCCGAGCGGTTTTCGCTCACCGTCTACATGGTCAGCAATTCCGGCACCTACACGGCGGGCCACGCCCATGTGCATTCCATCATGGTCAGCGACGGCTTCGACGCCGCCGATCACTGGATTGCGGAGAAAGTCCAGCCGGGGGACATCGTTATCACCAGCGACATTCCCCTCGCTGCCCGCGTGCTGGAGAAGCAGGCCCATGCCCTCGCCCCCACGGACCGCGCTTTCACGAAGGAATCCATCGGCGCCACCCTGGCGATGCGCGAGTTCAACGCCTATCTGCGCGAATCCGGCGAAAGCAAGGGCTACAACGCCCCCTTCACCAAGCAGGACCGCTCAAACTTCCTGCAGGCGCTGGATCAGCTGATCCGTAAGCAGGATGGCTGACGCGCGCTAACCTGCGGAGCAATAACAAAAAGCTCCCCTTCTCCTGCTCCTATTCGCGCCTTAACGTGCGACGCCGTATCAATAGCGCATGCAAGAACGGCATATCCTGTTTGCTACCACGGGCTCACTGGGCGACCTGCATCCGTTCCTCGCCACGGGGGCGGCCTTGCGCCAGCGCGGCCACCGCGTGACGGTCGCGACCACGCAGCGTCACCAGGCAGCGGTTGAGCAGGCGGGGCTGGCGTTTCGCCTCATGCGGCCGAACCCGCCGGACGGGCCGGAATTTGGCCAGCGCTTCATGGACCCGCGCCACGGCGCGGCCTTTGCGTTCCGGGAATATCTCAGCCCGGCCATCCGCGAAAGCTATGATGATCTGCGCGACGCGGCGACCGAGGCGGATTTGCTGGTCAGCCAGTCGCTTGCCCTCGCCGCGCCGCTGGTGGCGGAGGCAACGGGCATCCCTTGGCTCTCCGCCGTGTTTCAGCCGATGACGCTGTTTTCCGCCGATGACCCGCCGCACCTCCCCCCGGTGCCGTTCTCGCGCCGCTGGCCTAAATTTAACCACTGGCTGATTCAGCAGATGAAGAAACATACGCACTCTTGGACGAAGGACGTCCGGGAACTGCGGGCCGCATTGGGGCTGGCTGGGGGCGGCGATCCGGTGTATGAGGGACAGCATGCGCCTGCGGGAGTGCTGGCGATGTTTTCTCCTCTGCTCGGTGCGCCGCAACCCGACTGGCCGGTGCAAACCATCCAGACGGGAGCCGCGCTCTACCAGCCCCCTGAGAGCGCATGGCCACCGCATGTGAGGCGTTTCTTGGATTCAGGCCCGGCACCGATTATTTTCACGCTTGGCTCCGCCTCGTCACAGAATGTGGGCGATTTCTACGAGGTCAGCCTTCAGGCGGCGCGGCGGCTTGGCCAGCGTGCGCTGATCGTGACCGGGGCTGAGCATCCGCTGCTCGCCGCACCGGTGCAGGGGGACGCCCTGGCGATCCGCTATTGCCCGTTTCACCAGATTTTTCCCCGCGGGGCCGCGATTGTGCATGCCGGGGGAATCGCGGCGACGTGCCATGCCATCATGGCCTGGCGGCCGCAGCTGATCGTGCCGTTCGCCCATGACCAGCACGACAACGCCGCCCGCGCGCGGCGGCTGGGCGTCGCCTCGGTGATGGCGCGGCGCCGCTACCGTCCGCGCGCGGTGGCCCATGCGCTCAAGCACCTATTGCGCACGCGCGACGAGGTGCGTCTGGCACGGCTGGCCACCACGCTTGGCAGCGAGGACGGAGCCACCCGCGCCGCCGATGTGATTGAGCAGCATCTGCGCCTGCATAAGGAGCGCCAGCATGGATGACCTGCTGCTCATCGGCGGAGGGCTGGCAAATGGCCTTCTTGCTTGGCGCCTCGGCGAGGTGCAGCCCGACATACGCTGGCGCCTGCTGGAACAGGGCAGCCAGCTGGGCGGCAATCACACCTGGTCCTTCCACGCCACCGATGTCAGCGACGACGCCCACTCTTGGCTGGCGCCGCTGGTGACGCATCAGTGGGATGGGTACGAAGTACGCTTCCCCGCCCACAGCCGCCAGCTGCAGGGTCGTTACTTCACCATCACCTCGCACCAGTTGCACCAACGGCTGATGGAGCGCTTCGCCGAACGCATCCATCTGGACACCACAGTGCAAACGCTCGACTCCCAAGGCGCCATCGCGGGCGGACGGCGCTGGGAGGCCCGCGCGGTGATTGACGGGCGCGGCTATGAGCCCTCCGCGCATCTGCGTCTCGGCTATCAAAAGTTTCTCGGCCTTGAAGTCGAAACGGCAGCGCACGGCCTGACGCGGCCCCTCCTGATGGATGCGACGGTTGATCAGACCGATGGCTACCGGTTCTTCTACGTCCTGCCCTTTTCCCCCACCCGCCTGCTGATCGAGGATACGCGCTACAGTAACCACCCCGCGCTGGACCGTGACGCACTTCGGCAGGACATTCACGCCTACGCGCAACAGCGCGGCTGGGCGGTGCAGCAGGTGCTGCGCGAGGAAGAAGGCGTCCTGCCCGTGACGCTTGACGGGCACCATGAGGCCTTCTGGCAGGAAGACGCCCGGCAGTGCCCTGTGATAGGCATGCGCGCGGGGTTATGGCATGCCACAACGGGCTATTCGCTCCCCGACGCGGTGCGGCTGGTGGAAAAGATTGTGGCACATCCTGACCTGCATCCGGCGAGCCTGCACGCGCTCATCCGCCAGCATGCCCGCGCGCACTGGCGCGCGCAGCGTTTCTACCGCATGCTCAACCGGATGCTGTTCCTCGCGGCCAAGCCCGCACAGCGTTACAAAGTGCTGGAGCGTTTCTACCGCTTACCCGAGCCGCTCATCGCCCGGTTTTATGCAGGCCACAGCAGCTTCAGCGACCAATGCCGCATCCTGGCTGGCAAACCGCCCGTGCCGATGTCCGCCGCCTGCCGCAGCATGGCACCGGGCGCGGCATGGAAGGAGGCTGCATGAAAGCGATCGTGATTGGCAGCGGCTTTGGGGGTCTGGCATTGGCCATCCGCCTGCAGGCCGGAGGCATCCAGACCACCGTGCTGGAAGCGCGCGACAAGCCCGGCGGCCGCGCTTACGTGTATGAGGATCAGGGATTCACCTTCGATGCCGGGCCCACCGTCATCACCGAGCCGACGGCGCTCGATCATCTCTTTGCCGCCGCGGGCAAGCGCGTCAGCGATTACGTGGAGCTGGTGCCGGTCAGTCCGCTCTACCAGTTGCGCTGGGAGGATGGCTACCAGTTCGACTACGTCAATGATCAGGAGGCGCTCGAGCGTCAAATCGCCGCCAAATCACCGCGCGATGTGCTCGGCTACCAGCGCTTTTTGAAATATTCCGAAGCCGTGTTTGAAGAAGGTTACGTCAAGCTGGGCCACGTTCCCTTCCCCGATTTCGGCAGCATGATCAAAGTCTCGCCGCAGCTGGTGAAACTGGAGAGTTTCCGCAGCGTCTACAGCATGGTGGCGCGCTTCATCAAAGATGAACATCTGCGGCAGGCCTTCAGTTTCCATTCCCTGCTGGTCGGCGGCAACCCGTTCGAGACCTCCGCCATTTATGCGCTGATTCACGCGCTGGAGCGCAAATGGGGCGTGTTCTTCCCCAAGGGCGGCACCGGCGCGCTGATTCGCGGCATGGTGCAGCTGCTGGAAGATCTGGGCGGCTCGCTTCGCCTGAATAGCCCGGTGAACCGCATCCGGGTGGAGAATGGCCGCGCTTGTGGCGTGGCATTGCAGAATGGCGAGTCGCTGTCTGCCGATCTGGTCGCCAGCAATGCCGATGTGGTGCATACCTATCGCCACCTGCTGCGCGAGAAGCCGCACGGCTTAGCCGAAGGAAAACGGCTCGGTGCCAAGCGGCACAGCATGTCGCTGTTCGTTATCTATTTCGGCCTGAAGCGTACGCATGACCATCTGCAGCACCACACCGTGCTATTCGGCCCGCGCTACCGCGAGTTGCTGGCCGACATCTTCCACGGCGCCACCCTGCCAGAGGATTTCTCCCTCTATCTCCATTCACCGACCGTCACCGACCCGACACTGGCCCCGCCCGGCTGCAGCAGCTTCTACGTGCTCTCGCCCGTGCCGCATCTGGGCCATGCCGCGATTGACTGGGAAACCGAGGGCCCGCGCTACCGAGACCGCATCCTGGCTTACCTCGAGGAGCGCTGCATCCCCAACCTGCGCGCCGACCTTGTCACCTCGCGCATCTTCACGCCGTTCGATTTCCGCGACCAGCTGAACGCGCATCACGGCTCGGCCTTCTCGCTGGAGCCGGTGCTGTGGCAGAGCGCCTACTTCCGCACCCATAACCGCGACCGCAAAATCGGCGGGCTATATTTCGTCGGCGCGGGCACCCATCCGGGCGCGGGCGTGCCCGGCGTCGTCGGTTCGGCACGCGCGACGGCAGGCCTCATCTTCGAGGATTTCAAGCAGATGGGGAAAGCCGCATGACGCTGCCCGAGGACGCGCTGACGGACTTCATCGAGCAGACCATGGCGCACGGCTCGAAAAGCTTCGCTCGCGCCGCCCGCCTGTTCGACGCGCCCACCCGCCGCAGCGCGCTGGAACTCTATGCGTGGTGCCGCCATTGCGATGATGTCATCGACGGGCAGACGCTGGGGCATGATACTCAATCCATGAGCGCGGAGGAGCGCGCCCGTTGCCTCGATGCGCTGCGCGCCGATACGCTGCGTGCCCTCTCCAACGCGCCAGTGGAGCATCCCGCCTTCGAAGCGCTGCGGCGCGTCGCGGCCCGCCATGCCATTCCCGCGCGCTACCCGCTGGAGCTGATCGAGGGCTTCGCCATGGATGTAGAGGGCCACACCTACCGCACCCGCGAGGATGTGCTGCTCTATTGCTATCACGTGGCGGGCGTGGTGGGCGTGATGATGGCGCATATCATGGGCGTGCGCGATCCCGAGACATTGCAGCGCGCCGCCGATCTCGGCATCGCCTTCCAGCTCACCAATATCTGCCGCGATGTGATGGAGGACGCTGCGCACGGGCGGGTGTACCTGCCCACGGACTGGCTGGCGGAGCATCAACTCACCCGCGACAACCTCACCGACCCGGCGCAGCGGCAGAACGTGCATGACATCGCGCGCCGCCTGCTGGCGGAAGCGGAACCCTATTACGCCTCGGCGCATATTGGCATCCGCCAGTTGCCATACCGCTCCGCGTGGGCCATCGCCACGGCGCACTCCGTCTACCGGGGCATCGGGGTGAAGTTGCTCGCCGGTGGGCCCGAGGCATGGAACACGCGCATCACAACCAGCCGTCGCCGCAAGCTTGTTTATGTCGCGCAAAGTGCGCTCCGTGCCGGGGTAGCGGTGTGCGCCCGGCCTTTGCCTACCCCACAGCGCGAGCCCCTTTGGAGCCGGGAGGCGGCGGCATGAGCGGTGTGACTCCTGCACATGTGCTGGTCGCCCTCCTGACCTTCATGGCAATGGAGCCAGCCGTCGCGTGGGTGCATCGCCATGTCATGCATGGCTGGGGCTGGGCGTGGCATGCGAGCCATCACCGCCCGCGCCACGGCCGTTTCGAGCGGAACGACCTTTACAGCGTCATCGCGACGGCCTTGGCCCTGCTCCTCTTCACCGTCAGCGACCCCGATCGTACGCTCTGGTGGGTCGGCGCGGGCGTCACGGCTTACGGCCTGCTTTACGCCATCGTGCATGACGGATTCGTGCATCGCCGCCTGCCCTTCACCTATACGCGGTGCAATGGCTATCTGCGCCGCCTGATTGCCGCGCATCACCTGCACCACGCCGTGAAAGAGCGCGAAGGCGGCGTCTCCTATGGCTTCCTCTATGCGCCGCCCGTGCCGGTGCTGCGTCAGCAACTGATGGCCCAGCGAGGTCGCCATGCGAAGTGAGACGCTGAGCCCCGCCCGCCAGACACGCATAGGCCTGTTGCTTTCAGCCCTGATTTTGTGCGCATGGCTTGCGCTGCATGTCTATGCCCTCTGGTTTCACCCGCTGCATTGGGAAACCGGGTTGGCTTCAACCCTGCTGGTGGCCGTACTGACCTGGCTGTCGGTTGGGCTGTTCATCATCGCGCATGATGCGATGCATGGCTCGCTGGCGCCGCTTTCGCCATCGTGGGGTCGACGTATTGGGACTGTGGCCTTGTGGTGTTACGCCAACTTCTCTTTCGCGAAACAACTGCCCCAGCACCATGCACACCACCACGCACCCGGTAGTGGCACGGACCCGGATTTTCACCCCAATCACCCCCGTTCGTTCTGGCGATGGTATGTCCGTTTTATGGTCACGTATTTCCGCGGCCGCGAAATTCTCTGGATGAATGTGCGTGTGTTCCTCTACATCCTCGCTGGCGCGCCCGTCGCGAACATCCTGCTGTTCTTTGCTTTGCCGGGCCTTCTCTCGTCGTTGCAGCTCTTCTATTTCGGCACGTTCCTGCCACACCGCCATGACGGGCGTGCCTTCGCCGACGGCCACCATGCCCGCAGCAATGACTATCCCCCGCTCCTGTCCTTACTCAGCTGCTTTCATTTCGGCTACCATTATGAGCATCATCTCTCGCCCGGCACGCCGTGGTGGCGGCTGCCGGCGATACGGCGCCTCAGAGCGTCAGCGGCTCCACGGCGGCCTGCGCACCAGTGGGCATTACCCCGGCCCGGCGCGTCTGCATGACCATCTCCAGATAGGCCAGCAGCGGGGAATCCTCCCGGTCCTCCACGAAGCTGCGCGCTGCGCGGATGTAATCTTCCAGCATTTCCCGCACCTCGCGCTGCTTCTTCAGGCTGGCACCCAGTAGCTCATCCGAAAGATCGTCCTTCAGCTGGAAGGCCAGGCCAAGGCAATGCGCATATTGCCGCATGCGTTCTTCCTCCTTGGCGCTCGCATTGGCCACGCGTGCGCCCGCGCAGGCCGAGCCCACGAAGAGAATGCCTGTTTTCAGGAAATGCATCCGCTCGGTATCGGACGCCTGGCAGTAGTAATCCTTCTCATGCAAATCGGCATACTGGCCTGCGCACAGGCCTTCCGCGCCGATGACCTTGGCCAGTAAGGCGGAAAGGGCCACTTTCTGCGGGTCGGAGAGCGTGGCGCAGTGCGCGATAACCTCATAGGCCCGATTCATCAGCGAGATGGCAGCCAGAATCGCGGTCGGCTCGCTATATTTCCGGTGCAATGCCGGGCGGCCGCGCCGCACATCGTCATCATCCATCGAGGGGAGATCATCATAGATCAGCGAGGAGGCGTGCATCATCTCGAAGGCGCAGGCGACATCGAGTGCGCGCCGGGGAGGGCAGCCCAGATGCGCCGCCACCGCCATGATGAGAAGGGGACGCACCCGCTTGCCCGGAGAGAGCAGGCTGTAGCGTATCGCCTGATGCAGCCGGTCAGGCTCGCCCTGCTGCGGCCGGGAGAGCATGTCGAGGCGCGCATCAATCTGGTTGCGCCAGCTTCGCAGCGCCTGCTCCTGCGGGTCGGTGGTCATGGAAGCAAGGGCGCGTGTCATGCGTTCCTCGCCGCTGCCACGATGCGCGCCTGCCGCAGCGTCGCCACATCGGGCGAGCCAGTGCAGAAACACGCGATACGCAGCTGCTGCTCCAGAATTCGGAAATGCCGCAGCACCGCCTCCGTCGATTCCATCGCCGCCGCCAGCACGCCCCCCGCCTGCCCGGCCAACGTCGCGCCGTACCGCAGGGCTTTTGCCACATCCAGCCCATGCCGGATGCCGCCCGAGCCAATCAGCGGCAATTGCGGGCAGGCACGCGCCACCTCGCGCAGCGCCCGGCTGGTGGGGATGCCCCAATGGGTGAAACACGCCGCCACCTGCTTGGCGTCCGCCTGTTCCATGCGCCCGGCTTCAATCGCGGCCCAGCTCGTGCCGCCCGCGCCCGCCACATCAATCGCCGCGACACCCACGGAGGCTAGCTGACGCGCCAGCGCCGGGGAAATGCCACAGCCAATCTCTTTCACCATCAACGGGACACCCAGACCCTGCACGAGCTGTTCAATCTTCCTGAGCAGATGCCGCCAATCCGTCTCCCCTTCTTTCTGCAGCGCCTCCTGCAAAGGGTTCAGATGCAGGATGAGCCCATCAGCCCCGATGGCCTCCACCGCGCGCCGCGCTTCGTCACACCCGTAACCGAGATTCAGCTGCGCCGCGCCGAAATTGGAAAAGAGCGGAATATCCGGGGCCACGGTGCGCAGGATACGATCCAGCCCAGATGCCCCGCACGCCTCCAGTGCGATACGCTGCGAGCCGACCGCCATGGCGATGCCCAGCTCCTGCGCCGCTTCCGCCAGATGGCGGTTGATAGACGCCGCACGCTGCGGCCCCCCGGTCATCGAGCTGATCAGCAGCGGCAGGCGGAGGGCATGGCCGAGGAACACGCAACGGAGGTCGATCTCCTCCAGCGCGATCTCCGGCAGCGCGCAATGCTCGAACTCCCACGCATCAAAGCCGTTACGCCGGGCAGGCCCTGCCACCTGCTGCATGGCAAGGTCGAGATGGTCTTCCTTCCGCGTGTAAATCGACGCCGCCCCGTCCGGCTGCGGGGGAAACGATGACGGGGGACGAAGAGCCTTAGCAGCCATAAACCGCGCAACGTAAAGGGTAATACGAGCGCACTGTCGCTTGAATCACGTAAAAAGGATACATGGCAGCATGGATCCTCCTTCCCATGCTTCACCTGCCGCGCGGCAATATCCTGCCTGCGCTCAACCCCCCTTTATGGGAAAGCTTCTTTTTTGAGAAATAGATGCTTATATGGGAAGCATACCATCCGTCACAGGAATCCCATATGAACAGACAACAAATTCTTGCCCTTCCCTCCATGCCGGTGGTGGGGTCCAGCTATCCCAAGCCGCCCAACCGGTTCGTCAACCGGGAATACCTCAACGTCACCTACGAGACGGATGCCGAGCTGCTGCGCGCCGTGGTGCCGGAGCCCTTGGAGCCCGCGGGCAACCAAGTGACTTTTGAGGTCATGCGCATGCCAGACAGTTCCGGTTTTGGCGACTACACGGAGAGCGGGTTGGTGATTCCCTGCCTTTACAAGGGCGAACCGGTCAACTTTCCGCTGATGATGTTCCTCGACAATGAGCCACCCATTTCCGGCGGGCGGGAAATCTGGGGTTTTCCCAAGAAGTATGGCGAGCCGAAGCTTGGCATCTTGCATGACACGCTCACCGGCACGCTTGACTATGCCGGCGTGCGCGTCGCCACCGCCACCATGACCTACAAGCACGAGAACCTGCTGTGCGACCATGAGATGAACCGCCTGCGCGACCCGCAGGTAATTGCCGAGAAGCTGGGCCGCAAGCAGGTGCTGTTGAAGCTGATTCCCGGCGTGGACGGCACGTGGGACGTCGCCAAGCTGGTTTCCTTCAGCATGACGGACATCGTGGTGAAGGAAGCATGGACCGGGCAGGCGCGGCTGCATCTGGTGCCGCACGCCAACGCGCCCGTGGCGGATTTCCCGGTGCGCCGCATCGTGGGCGGCAGCCATTTCATCGCCGACATGACCCTGCCCTACGGCAAGGTGGAGCTGGACTACCTTACGGAGTAGGCGTCGCAGCGGGCGTGGGGTCCTGCCAGCCGCCGCCGAGTGCGCGGTACAGGTTCACGTACGCACCCAGCAGCTGCTGCTTGTTCTCCACCAGCTCCATCTGGGCTTCCAGCGCATCGCGCTGCGTAAGCAGGGCCTCCAGATAATCGATGCGCGCCGCCTTGAACAGCACGTCGGCATCCTCGATGGCCTTGTCCAGTGAGGCCACCTGCGCCTGCTTGTCGGCGAAGGTCTGCTTGAGATTAGCCACCGCGTTCAGCTGGTTGATGACTTCCACATACGCGTCGATGACCGTTTTCTGGTACTCATAAACGGCCTGCAGCTGGCGGCTGTTGGCGGAGCGGTAATCCGCCTCGATGGCCAGCCGGTTGAGCAGCGGTGCGGTCAGGCTGGCTGCCACATTATAGAACAGCGATTCCGGCGAATTGAGGAAATACTTGCCGTTGAAAGACTGGAACCCCAGCCCCGCATCGAGGCTGAGCGACGGGTAGAAGCGCGCCTTGGCCACGCTGACATTCAGCTCGGCGGCCTTCAGGTCATAGGTCGCCTGCTGGATGTCCGGGCGGTTTTCCAGCAGATTGGCGGGCAGGCCGGATTGCAGCGCGGGCGGCTCCTTGGCGAGGAAGTCCTCGGCATGGCGCTCCAGCGGCTGCGGGAAGCGGCCAACCAGCGCGTTCAGGCGGTTCTCGGCCACGGTGATGTCCTGCTGCAGGCGGAATTGCAGGCTCTGGTTCTTCTGCACCTCGGCGGCGAAGCGGTTGACGGCCAGCGCATTGGCCTGCGCGGCTTCCATCTGGTATTGCACCACCTGCTGCGCTCGTTGCAGCGTATCGATGTAGCGCTTCACGATGGCCAGCTGCTGATCCAGCGCCTCCAGCTCGTAATAGGTGCTGGCGATCTCGGCGATCAGGCGGGTCTGCGCGAATTTGCGGCCCTCGATGGAGGCGAGGTATTCATAATAGGCCGACTGTTTCGCGTTGCGCAGGCGCTTCCAGATATCCACCTCCCAGCGCGTGTAAAGCCCGGCCTCGCGGTTGCGCAGCACGGAGGGTAGTTCGTTCGCCTCGTCACTCACGCCCTGGCTGGTGAATTTGCCGACGCGCTCCTGCTCATAGCTGGCGCCCACGCCGACACTTGGCAGATATTCGCCCTGCCGCGCCGAGATTTCGTTGTTGGCGATGGTGATGTCTTGCTCAAGGATGCGCAGTTCCTGACTCTGCGCGAGCGCGGTGTCGATCAGCCCCTGCAATTGCGGATCGGGGAAGAAATCCTTCCACGGCAACTGGGCGACAGTGGGCGCCGTGGCCTCCGTCTGCGCGGGCAGGTTGGGGCCATAGGTCTGCGGGGCCTGGAAGTCGGCCATTTCCTTCGCGGCGTCGCCGGAGAGGCTGGGCACGCAGCCCGGCAGCAGCGTGAGGCTGGTGGCGCACAGCGCCAGATACAAAGCGGATTTACGCATCGGAGTCGTCCTCGTCGTCGGGCAGGTGGTAGCCGAAGGCTTCGGTGAGGGGGGATTCATGCTCGTCGCGGATCAGCTCGCGCCCTTCCACAAGCGAGGCGAAGATGAAGTAAAGCCCCGGCACCAGGATGAGGCCGAACACCGTGCCGAACAGCATGCCGCCCAGCGCCGAGGCGCCAATGGTGCGGTTGGCCACCGCGCCCGCGCCGGTGGCGATGGTGAGCGGAATCAGGCCCGCGATGAAGGCGAAGGAGGTCATCAGGATGGGGCGGAAACGTACCCGTGCCCCCTCGATGGCCGCTTCCAGCACACTCATGCCCTGTTGCTGTTTCTGGCGGGCGAATTCCACGATAAGTACCGCGTTCTTGCCCAAGAGACCGACCAGCATGATGAGGCCCACCTGCGCATAAACGTCATTGGCCAGCCCCATGCCTTTCAGCAGCAAATACGAGCCGAAGATGCCCGGCGGCAGCGAGAAGATCACCGCCAGCGGCACGACGAAGCTCTCATACTGCGCCGCCAGCACGAGATAGACGAAGAACAGCACCACGGCGAAAATGTAGACCGCTTCGTTGCCGCGTGCGGCTTCGTCAAAAGAGAGGCCTTCCCACGCCACGTCATAGCCTTTCGGCAGGCCTTCCTTGGCAACTTCGCGCACCGCCTGAATGGCGTCACCCGTGGTATAGCCCTTGGCGGGCACGGCGCGGATGGCCGAGGAGTTATAGACGTTGTAGCGCGTGATCTCGTTCGGGCCCTGCGTCTTCTCCATTTTCATGAAGGCGGAGTACGGCACCATCTCGCCCTTGTCGTTCTTGGCGTAGAGCTTGAGGATGTCGGAAGGCAGTTTGCGGAACTCCGGCAGCGACTGCACATACACCTTGAAGAACTGGCCGAAGCGAATGAAGCCCTGCTCGTAGGTACTGCCGATCAGGATGTCGAGATTGTCCAGCGCCTTGCCGATGGATACGCCCTTCTGCATGGCGAGCTGGTTGTCGATCTTCAGCTCATATTGCGGGTAGTTAGCTGCGAAGAAGGTGAAGAGGCCGGTCAGCTCCTTGCGCTCGCGCAGGCGCTTCATGAAGTCCTTGTTGATGCCGTCAAAGGCCTGGTAGTCGAGCGTGCCCGTCTTATCCAGCAGGCGGAAGGATATACCGTCCGCCGCGCCGTAGCCCGGCACCGCCGGCGGCTCGAAATATTCCACGATGGCGCCGATATCGCGGCTTTTCTCCTCCAGCTCCTCGATCACCTCGCGTACAGAGTGCTTGCGGTCCGACCAGTCGCGCAGGTTGATGATGCAGCTCGCGGCGTTGGAACCCCGGCCCTCGGTGAGGATCTCGAACCCGGCCAGCGAGGCGACCGATTCCACGCCCTCGACACCCTTCGCCATCTTCTGCAGTTTCTTGATAACGTCGTAGGTTTTCTCCAGCGTCGAGCCCGGCGGCGTCTGCACGATGGCGTAGATCATCGACTGGTCTTCGTTCGGGATGAAGCCCGAGGGCACGATGCTGTTGATGGCGACAATGCCGCCGATGAAGGCCGCGAGCAGGCCGAGGGTGAGCACGCGGCGATGGGCGATGCGCGTGATGAAACCAGCATAGCGGTGCGAGACGCGGTCAAACCAGCCATTGAAGGCAGCGATGAAACGGGCGAGCGGGCCGCGCTTCACATGGTTCGGGTCATGCCGCTTGATCAGCATGGCGCTCAAGACCGGGGTCAGCGTCAGGGCCACCACGCCGGAGAGCACGATGGAAACGGCCATGGTGATGGCGAACTGCTTGAAGAGAATCCCCACCGGTCCCGTCATGAAGACGATGGGCACGAACACCGCCGTCATCATCAGCGTGATGGCGATGATGACGCCGCTGATTTCGCCGAGCACCTTCTGGACGGCGCGGTAAGGAGAGAGATGCTCCTCCACCATTTTCGCCTCCACCGCCTCCACCACCACGATGGCGTTGTCCACCACGATGCCGATGGCCAGCACGAGCGCGAAGAGGGTGATGAGGTTGATGGTCAGCCCGAAGGGCGACATGAAGGCGAAGGCGCCAATCAGCGAGACCGGCACGGCCAGAATCGGGATCAGCGTGAAGCGCCAGTTGCCGAGGAAAATGAACACCACCAGCGCCACCAGCACGAAGGCCTCAAAGAGCGTGTGCAGCACTTTCTCGATGGAGACGTCGAGGAAGTTGGAGACGTCGTAGCTGATCTTGTAATGCATCCCGGCGGGGAAGTTGGCGCTGAGTTCCTTCAGCTTGTCCTTCACCTGCGCAATCACCTCGTTGGCGTTGCTGTTATAGGTCTGCTTCAGCAGGATGGCGGCGGAGGGGTGGCCGTCGACGTTGGAATAGATGTCGTAAAATTCGCTATCCAGCTCAACCTTGGCGATGTCCTTCAGGCGGAGCACCTCGCCATCCGGGTTGGCGCGGATGATGATGTCCTCATATTCCTTCGCCTCGTTGAAGCGGCCCTTGTAAATCAACACATATTCCAGCGATTGCGCCAGCTTGCCGGAGCTCTGGCCGATACGGCCCGGACGGCCGATGACGCTCTGCTCGGCGATGGCGTCCATCACGTCCTGCGTGGAGACGCTATAGGCGCGCATGCGGTCCGGGTTCAGCCAGATGCGCATGGCGAACTGGCGGGAGCCGAGGTTACGCGCCTGCGCGATGCCCTTCACCCGGCTCAGTTCCTGCAGCAGATGCACGTTGGCATAGTTGAAGAGGAACTTCTCGTCCGTGCCCTCATCGGTGCTGTAGAGGTTGATGTACATCAGCATGCTGGGCTGCACGCGCTGCACCACCACGCCTTCGAGCTGCACCAGCGGCGGCAGCTTGCTCATCACTTGGTCGACACGGTTCTTCACCTGCACCACGGCGTTGTCCGGGTCCGTCTCCATGTCGAAGATGACCTGGATCGTCGCCTCACCGGCGCTGGTGGCGTCGGAGACCATGTAGCGCATGCCCGGCACGCCGTTGATGGACTGCTCCAGCGGAATCAGCGCGGATTGCACCAGCACGTCCGCGCTCGCGCCCGGGAAGGCGAGGCTGATCAGCACGCGCGGCGGGGCGATGGTCGGGAATTGCGAGATGGGCAGGCGCAGGGTGGCCAGCACGCCAAGGAAGACGATGATCAGCGACAGCACGATGGCCAGCACCGGTCGGTGGATGAATTTCTCAAACATGGGATGTTCCGATTGGGGTGAGCGCCATTACTCGACGGGCAGCGCCAGACTGGCCAGCACTTGCTTGGAGGATTGCAGGTCGATGGCCACCTTCTGGCCCGCCTGCACCTTGCCTAAGCCTTCGAGCAGGATGGTATCCCCCTCCTGCAGACCCGAGCGGATGGCAAAGAGATGCGGCACTTCCTCGGCGACCTTGATTTCGCGCGATTGCAGCGTGCCCTTGTCGTCCACCACGTAGACGAACTTCTTGTCCAGCACCTCGAAGGTGGCTTTCTGCGGAATCACCAGCGCGTTTTCCACCTTGCGGGTGAGGCGCACCGTGCCCGTTTCGCCGTGGCGCAGCAGCGCGTCCGGGTTGGGGAAGGTGGCGCGGAAGGCGACGTTGCCGGTCTTGTTGTCGAAATCCGCCTCGATGGTGTCGATAAAGCCGCTCTGGGTAAACGGCTGACCATTGGCGAGGAGGAGCGTGACGGGAATCTTCACGTTCTCTTCCTTCTTCGCCATGAAGTCGAGGTAATCGGCTTCCGAGACGTTGAAATAGACCCACATCTGGCTGTTATCGGCCAGCGTGGTGAGGAGCTGCCCCTCATCCACCAGGCTGCCGAGCCGCACGCGGAAGCGGTCAACGATGCCGTCAAACGGTGCGCTCATGGTGGTCAGCGAGAGATGGGTCTCGGCCAGTTTCTTCTCGGCTTCCGCCTTGGAAAGGCGGGCTTTTGCCAGCGCCAGCTCATTGGCGGAGACGACCTTGTGCTCGAACAAGCTCTTCGTGTTGTCATACTCGATGCGTTCGCGCTCGTATTCCGCCTTGGCCTCGCCGAGTTCCGCCTCGAGCAGCACCGGCATGAGCTGGAACATGGGCTCGCCCTTCTTCACGGCCTGCCCCTCATTCACGAAAATCTTCTGCAGATAGCCTTTCTCGAAGGAGCGCAGGTCGATGTGCTGGATGGCGCGGATTTGCGCGACGTAATCATCGCTGATCTCCAGCGTCTCGCGCCACGGCTTGGTGGCGAGCATATGGCCCGACTCGGCGGCTTCCGTCGCAGGGTGACGCAAGGCGGTATAGAGCCCGCCGGAGAGAAGAAGGCGGCGAGAGCCCAGACAAGCGGGCGGGAGGTCAGGTTTTTCAGTGTGGTACGCATGGCAGTAATCGTCATTAACCCTTGGCGTGAAGCGTTGCACTCCGAGGATTTGAGCCAGAAAAAGCTGAAGTGAACCTTAAATGAGCGCCCAATCGTAAAGATTTTTTTGCAGCGCATCATTAATTGATGGTCAGACATCTGACAGAATCAGGACTGGCGCTCCAGATGCACCCCCAGCCCATCCCCTTCACACACAAGGCGCATTTCCAGATGATGCAGCTTGGCGACCCAGCTGACGATGGCCAGCCCGAGCCCGGCCCCGCTCGCGGTGGCCGTCCGACCCCGGTAGAAGGGCTCCGCCATGCGGGCACATTCCTCGGGCGTCAGTGATACGCCCGTATTATGCACGCACAGGTGGAGATGGCCGGGCCCCTCGGATTGAAGCATCACGGTAAGGCGGGCCCCGTCCGGGCTGTAACGCACCGCATTGTCGAGCAGATTACGCACGGCCACGCGCAAAAGCGCCACATTGCCTTGGAAGGGGCATTCCGGCGCAAGGTTTGCCTCCAGCACCTGTCCCTTAGCCGCGAGCGCCGGGGCAATGCCGGTGATTCCCGCATTCACCAGCGCCGTGAGATCAAGCGGCTCCATCGCCTGCTCGGTACGCTGCGAGCGCAGCAATAGCAGCAGCTGGTTCACAAGATGCGTCATACGGTCGATGCCTTCCAGCGCCTCCTCATACATGCCCTGGCGCTGCGCGCGGTCCTTCTCGCGCCGCGCCACCTGCAGCTGCGTTTTCAGCGCGGCGAGCGGCGTGCGCAGCTCATGGGCGGCGTAGCCCGTGAAGCGTTTTTCCCGCTCGATCACGTCCTCCACGCGCTCAATCAGGTGGTTGATGGAGGCCACGAACGGCTTCAGCTCAGTCGGCAGCGGGAAATCCTCACCCACCCGCTCCAGCCCATCCGGGTCGAGATGGCTGACCCGCGCCGAGAGCCGGTCCAGCGGCTTCAGCCCGCCGCGCAGCCCGCGCCAGATGGCAAATCCCAGCAGCGGCAATATGAAGAAGAAGGGCAGCAGCACGCTGAGCGCCACCTGCCGCAGCAGGTCGGTGCGCGCCTCATAACTCTCCGCCACTTCCACTTTCCATTCCTCCTCCTCCAGCGTGAAGAAACGCATCCGCTCCAGCCCAACCAGACGGTCGCTGAAGCCGGGTGCGCCCGTTTGCGGGCCGAATGCGCCGGAATGGCTGGTTTCCAGCACGATCTGCCCATCCCGCCAGACCCGGTAGGCCAGATCCTTTTCATACAGAGTGAAAAACCGCCGGGTTGCCACGCGCAACCGGCTTTTTTCCGTATCGCTCTCCCGCATCTGCTGGCGCGTCAGTTCGCCAATCACATGCGCGAAATGGGCCAGCTGTGCGTCGAAGATACGGTCCGCCTGATGGCGCACGCTCTGGTAGGAGCTGACGCCGATGGCGATCATCCCCAGCGCCAGCGGCAGGAAGATATAGCGCAGCAGCCGCTGGCGCAGCGAGGCGCTCATGGGGTGAGTTCCAGCACGTAGCCTTGCGTGCGCACGGTACGGATATGGCGGCGGCCCAACTTGCGGCGCAGGGAGGAGATATGCACCTCGATGGTGTTGCTGCCCACCTCCATGTCCCAGCCGTAAAGGTTGGTCTCGATGATCTCCTTGCTCACACAGGCCCCGGCATGCTCCACCAGCAGGCGGAGAATCTCGAATTCCTTCAGCGACAGGCCGAGCGACTCGCCCATATAGCTCGCGGTCTTGCTGCGTGTATCGAGCACCAGCCCGCCATGGGTCAGCTGTTCCGGCACGTAGGTGGCGCGGCGGCGCATCAGCGCGCGCAGGCGGGCCATCAGCTCATCGAAGTCGAACGGTTTGGTGAGGTAGTCATCCGCACCGGAGTCGAGCCCGGTTACGCGCTCCTGCGGCGTATCGAGCGCGGTGAGCAGCAGCACGGGCAGCGCCACCCCCCGACGCCGCAGCACCGCCAGCCATTCCAGCCCCGACTGGCCAGGCAGGTTGATGTCGAGCACCAGCACATCATAATCGGTGAGCGCTAGCGCGTCCTCCCCCTCCTCGGCGGAGCGGAACCAGTCCGTCGGGTATTCCTGCTTCAGCCCCTGATGCAGGGCCTTGCCGAGCTGGAGGTCGTCCTCGATCAGCAATATGCGCGCCACGTTACTCGCTTTCGTCCGGTTGCAGCGGAATAGCCGGAGGCTATGGGGCCATAGGAATTATCCATTACACAATCGGGAATCAACCCTTATAGTGAAGTATAAATTTTCCATAAAGGGGGAGCCATGCTGAAGCGTCATGTTCTACTTACCACAGCACTGATGGGACTTTTCACGGCGACGGCCATGCCGGTATTTGCGGAAGACGCTCCAGTGCCAGTCTCGAACCGCTTCTGGTGGCCAGACCAGCTCGACTTGAGCCCCCTGCGCCAGCATGACGTGAAGTCCAACCCCTACGGCACGGATTTTGACTACGCGAAGGAGTTCAACAGCCTCGACCTCGCGCTGCTGAAGAAGGAAATCAACACGCTGCTCACCACGCCGCAGGACTGGTGGCCGGCGGATTACGGCAATTATGGCCCCTTCTTTATCCGCATGGCGTGGCACAGCGCGGGCACGTACCGCGTGAGCGACGGGCGCGGCGGCGCGGGCGGCGGACAACAGCGCTTCGAGCCGCTCAACAGCTGGCCGGACAATGCCAACCTCGACAAGGCACGCCGCCTGCTCTGGCCAATCAAGCAGAAATACGGCCGCAAGATTTCCTGGGCCGATCTGATGGTGCTCACCGGCAACGTGGCGCTGGAGAATATGGGCTTCAAGACCTACGGCTTCGCCGGCGGCCGCACGGATGACTGGGAGCCGGACCTCGTCTATTGGGGCCCGGAGAAGAAATTCCTCGAGGACAAGCGCTATAGCGGTGATCGCAAGCTCGCCCAGCCGCTGGCCGCCGTGCAGATGGGGCTGATCTACGTGAACCCGGAAGGCCCGAACGGCAAGCCGGACCCGCTGCTCGCCGCCAAGGACATCCGCGAGACCTTCGGCCGCATGGCAATGAATGACGAGGAAACCGTCGCGCTCATCGCCGGGGGCCACACCTTCGGCAAGGCACACGGCGCGAAGCCGGTCAAATGCGTCGGGGTGGAGCCGGCGGCGGAAGCCATCGAGGCGCAGGGCTTCGGCTGGATGAACAAATGCGGCAAGGGCAATGCCGAGGACACCACCACCAGCGGACTGGAAGGCGCATGGTCGGCCACCCCGACCGCGTGGAGCACGCAGTACCTCGACAACCTCTTCAACTTCGAGTGGGTGCAGACCAAGAGCCCGGCAGGCGCCATCCAGTGGGTGCCGAAAGACGCGCAGGCGGCCACCTTCGTGCCTGATGCACATGTGAAGGACAAGCTGCATACGCCCATCATGTTCACCACCGACCTCGCGCTGAAATTCGATCCCAGCTACAGCAAGATCGCCAAGCGCTTCCAGGAGCATCCGGAAGAGTTCCAGCAGGCGTTTGCGAAGGCCTGGTTCAAGCTGACTCACCGCGATATGGGGCCGCGCAGCCGCTACCTCGGCGCGGAAGTGCCGAAGGAGCCGCTGAGCTGGCAGGACCCGGTGCCGCCGGTGGAGCACGCGCTGATCAACGCGCAGGACGCCGTGACGCTGAAGAAAAAGATCCTGAGCTCCGGCCTCACCGTGCCCCAGTTGGTGCGCACGGCGTGGGCCTCGGCCTCCAGCTTCCGCGACACAGACATGCGCGGCGGTGCCAATGGCGGACGCCTCCGGCTCGCGCCCCAGAAGGACTGGGCGGTGAACGACCCGAAGGAACTGAACACCGTGCTGGCGAAGATTGAATCCGTCCGCATGGCGTTCAACAAGGAGCTGGGCGGCAAGCGGCAGATTTCGCTCGCCGACACCATCGTGCTGGCCGGGGCCGCCGCCATCGAGAAGGCCGCCGCCGATGCCGGGTACAAGAACGTGAAGGTGCCCTTCACACCGGGCCGCACCGACGCGACGCAGGAGATGACGGACGTCGCCTCCTTCGCCATGCTGGAGCCGAAAGCGGACGGGTTCCGCAATTACTTCGGCACCGGCAATGACCGCTCGCCCACCGAGATGCTGGTGGAGCGCGCCAGCCTGCTTAACCTCTCCGTACCGGAGATGACGGTGCTGGTCGGCGGCATGCGCACGCTCGGCGCGAATGCGGGAGGCAGCAATTCCGGCGTGCTGACCGATCGCCCCGGGACGCTCAGCAATGCCTTCTTCGTCAATTTGCTCGACATGGGCACGGTATGGAAGAAAGGCGCGCAGGATGGCACTTATGAGGGCCGCGACCGCAAGACGGATGCGCTGAAATGGACCGCCACGCCGGTGGATCTGATCTTCGGCTCCAACTCCGAACTGCGCGCCGTGGCCGAAGCCTACGCCTCCACCGATGCGAAGGAGACATTCGTGAAGGATTTCGTCGCCGCATGGACCAAGGTGATGAACGCGGACCGCTTCGATCACGTTCAGCCGCTCTAGTTTCGGGCACAAAAAAAGCGGCGGATGGAGGCCTCCATCCGCCGCTTTTTCATGTCATTCGTCAGAAGCGGTAGGCCGCGCCGAAGAAAGCGTTGACGTCATCCGCCGCGTCGGTCACGCCCAGATGCAGGTTGGCATCGACGCGAAAACTCTCTGTTACCTGGTAGGCCGCGCCGAAATCCACCGTATTGATCCAGTGCGCATCCGGCTGGTCAGCCTTGAAGGTGTAGAACTCGGCGTAGGTGCTCCAGCGCTCGCCAAAGGTTTTCCCGAGCGCCACCGAGTTGGTATAGGCCGGGTCATAGCCGGAGCCATCCGCCCCGGCGATGAAGCTGAGCTGGGTCAGCACGCCAAGGCTCCAGGTATCGGCGAGCGCGAAGCTGAACGGTACGGCGAGTCCGCCCTCGTATTTATCATTGCCCAGATTATCCTGATTGGTGGGAATCTTGAGGAAGGGCAGCACGGCGAGCGAGAATTCATCGCTGGGCAGGTTGCCGACGATGTTCTTCTTCAGCCGCACGACCGTATCGCCAAATCCCTCATGCTTCTCCTGCGTACTGTTGGTACGGTCATCCACCGTCACCTGACGGTAGATGTCTGCCGCGATCTGCAAATCCATTGTATCGGTGAGGCCGATGCGCAAATTGGTGAAACGGTCCAGCGAGCTCTGGCGGCTGGCCGTGCATTGATCGGCGATGCAGTCATTGTTGCGCACATACGCATAGAGGTCGGTCTCAAGCTGTACGCGGCCCGCATCCAGCGAATAAGGGCTGTCCGTCTTGCTGGAGCGCTCCGTCGTCATCGGGCGCAGCTCGTCATTGGGAGTGGGATTGAACAATGTGTGATTTTCACCCGCGATGGCAGCGGGGGCCGACAAAAGCACGCTGGCGGACAACAACAGGGCAGTCAATCGCATAAAATTCTCTACGTGACAAAAGATGGCCAGCAGGCGACTCACGAAAGAGAGGGGGTGAAGCGCGTCGGTGGCATGGCGCGGGCAACCAACCCCTTCAGCATAAGACAGAGCCGTTTAAGATAGGCTTAAGGCTTGGATAAGATTGCCTTAACAAAACGAGGAAATTGGCGCGCCCAGCGGGGCGCTGCGGCACGTGTCAGTCCGCGGCATCCACGGCCACATCCCCCTCGTGCGCGTGAAACAGATCCTCCATACGCAGCAGCACGACCATGCGGCCCTCGCGCGCAATGAGGCCGCTCACATAGCGGCCCTCGGCGGCGGCTTCCTCCTGCTGCGGCGCGGGTTTGATCTCCCCTGTGGTGACTTCCAGAATGTCCGAGACGGCATCCACCAGCACGCCGATGGTGCGATCACCCACCGCGAGGATGACGATGGCGTGCTTGTCGCCCGCTTCGGTGAGCCCCTGCCCGAACCGGCAGCGCAGATCGAAGATGGGGATGATAAGCCCGCGCAAATTCATCACGCCGCGCATATGGTCCGGGCGGTTGGGCAGGCGCGTCACCTCGCTCCAGCCCTTGATCTCGCGCACGGACATGATGTCGACGCCATACTCGCCCTCTCCCACGGTGAAGGTAAGGAATTGCGCGGGCGCGGCGGCCATGGCGGCCTCGGCGGCGTGGGTGAGTGGTTCAGTCTGCATCGGCGTCTCCTTCTCTCAATCAGGCGGCTTCGGAAAGGGGCGCGGCGGCGCGGGCGAGGCAGCCATGCAGGCCCGCCACGTCGAGGATAAGCGAGACGCGCCCATCGCCGAGAATGGTCGCGCCGGAGATGCCGGGCACCGCGTCCGCATGCGCCTCCAGCGATTTGATGACCACCTGCTGCTGGCCGACCAGCTCGTCGACCACCAGCCCCATTTTCTCCTGCCCGCTTTCCACCAGCACGATCAGCGCGCGGGCGGCATCATGCTCCGCGCCCGGCACGCCGAACAGCGCGTGCAGGTAAAGCAGCGGCACGAACTCGCCGCGCACGTTCAGCACGTCATGGCCTTCCGGCACGGGGCGCACCTCGCCCGGCTTCGGGCGCAGCGTCTCGATGATGCTGGTAATGGGCACGATGTAGCACTCAGCTCCCACGCGCACGATCATGCCGTCCAGGATGGCCAGCGTCAGCGGCAGGCAGACGGTGAAGGTGGAACCCTGCCCCGGACGGCTGGCCACCGACACCGTGCCCCCCATCGCGGTGATGTTGCGCTTCACCACATCCATGCCCACCCCGCGGCCGGAGATGTTGGACACCGTTTCGGCGGTGGAGAAGCCGGGCAGGAAAATAAGCTGCTCTATTTCTGCATCAGTCAGCGCCGCAGCCTCCGGCACCAGCCCGCGCTCACGGGCCTTGCGCAGGATTTTCTCGCGCGGCAACCCCGCCCCGTCATCGCGGATTTCGATCATGATGCGCCCACCCTGATGATAGGCCGCAAGATGCACGCTGCCCTGCGCGGGCTTGCCCGCCGCCCGCCGCACATCCGGTGATTCCACACCATGATCGGCGGCGTTGCGGATCATGTGGGTGAGCGGGTCGGCGAGTTGTTCGATGATGGTCTTGTCCACCTCCGTATCCTCGCCGGACATGTGCAGGCGGATGTCCTTGCCCAACTGCGCGGCGATGTCATGCACAAGCCGCGGCATGCGGGCAAAAACGGAGCGGATGGGCTGCATGCGCACGGCCATCACGGCCTCCTGCAGCTCGCGGGTGTGCTGTACCAGCGCATCGATGCCGCGCAGCAGGCCGGGGAATTTCTCCACCGGCAGCTCGCGCGTCTCTGCCTGCAGCATGGCCTGCGTGATGACCAGCTCGCCGACCATATTCACCAGCCGATCGATCTTCTCCAGATCGACGCGGATGGAAGTGACGGCGGGCACCGCGTCGGGCCGGGGCGTGGCTGTAGCAGGCCCTGCCCCGGCGGCGCGCATGACCGGCGCTTCAGCGGGGATGGGGCGAATGGAGAGATCGCATTCATCCTCCACAAACTCGAACACTTCGCGGATAGCCGCTTCGCCGCGGTTTGTCCGGAGCGTAATGTGCCAGCGCAGATACGCATTGCCCACGATCATCTCGGCGAGCGGCGGCAGGGCGGAGAGATCGGCCTCGACATTCATGCTTCCCAACCGGCCCAGCTCGCGCAGTAGCAAGAGCGGGTCATTGCCGGAGCGGTAAAGCGATTCATGCGGGGCGAAGTGGATGGTGTAGGATGCCTCCTGTCCTGTCTCGGTTTTTGGCGTGACGGCCAGAGCAGCCGGGGCACCCTCCATACCCGCCAGCGCTTTCAACTGCGCCTCGAGCGCGGCGGCGGAGGCTTCGTCGGCCTCCGTGCCCGTATCCGCCGCCAGCAGCAGGGCGCGCACCACATCCACCGAGGAGAGCAGCGCTTGAACGGCCTCGCGCGTCGGCGGCACGCGGCCGTCACGCAGCGCATCGAGCAGGGTTTCCAGCACATGGGTGAAGCCGGTGACGCGCTCGAAGCCGAACGCTCCCGCTCCGCCCTTGATGGAGTGCGCGCAGCGGAAGATGGCGTTGAGTTCCTCCGGCGAAGCCTCGTCCGCGAGCGCGAGCAGACGCTCCTCCATCTCGGCCAGCAATTCGTGGCATTCGGCGAGGTAGGTTTGGCGGAAGCGGGCGAGATCGACCATCAGGGGCACACCTTGCGTACGGTTTCCACCAGCTTGTCGGGGTTGAACGGCTTGACCAGCCAGCCCGTGGCCCCCGCTTCCTTGCCCAGCTGCTTCTTGCTGCCATCGCTTTCCGTGGTGAGCATGAGGATGGGCGTGGTGCGGTGGGCGGGCTGGGCGCGCAGGGTGCGGATGAGCTCGATGCCGTCCATATGCGGCATGTTGAGGTCGGTGATGATGACATCCACCGGCTGGCCGCCCAGCACGGCGAGCGCGGCGCGGCCATCCTCCGCTTCCAGCACCTCATAGCCCGCCGATTTCAGCGAGAAGGCCACCATCTCGCGCATGGTGCGCGAATCATCGACCGTAAGAGCTTTTCTAGCCATGCGTCATCTCCTCCCAGCACTGCTGCAACCCCAAGGTGGCGAACGCCTCGGCCAGCGGCTGGGACGGTTGTTGCAGCTGCACGCGACTCCCTTTTTCCCTCCACGTCCGATGCGCCGCCACCAGCATCTGCACGCCTAGCGTGTGAACGCGCGCCACCGCCTCCGCCGAAAGCACGAGCGAAGGCACCTCCGGCATTCCGAGCAGCTGTTCACGCAATGATTGCGCGGCGCCTTCATCAAAAACAGCACGCAATTCCAGCATTCACGGCCTCCATGATGCGCGCGTGGCGCTAACTTATTCCCATTATATACTACTTATAATTTGCAAATATTCTGTTAATGCAAGAAAGTTTTTGCGGCATCCGTCCCTTCATGCCTGAACGGAATCAAAGAGGATATTCCCCTTTCAGTTGTATTTGGCGCACACATTGGCAAAGAATGGCCCATGCGTTATACGTGAAGCGTGATCGGCCGGAGCTTGTATGGAATCGCACATCAATGTCCTGGGCACGGCGCTGGAGTGCTGCTGCCTTGACCCGCTGACCGGCTTCTACCGTGACGGCCATTGCCGCACCGGGGTCGCCGATACCGGCACGCACGTCATCTGCGCCACCATGACGGAATCCTTCCTGCGTTTCACCCTCGGGCGCGGCAATGATCTCTCGACGCCCCGCCCCGAGTTCCGCTTCCCCGGCCTGAAACCCGGTGACCGCTGGTGCCTCTGCGCCGTGCGCTGGCGCGAGGCGCTGGAAGCGGGCACGGCCCCGCCCGTGCACCTGGCCGCGACGGATGCCAAGGCGCTCGACTATGTGACGCTGGACCAGCTGAGGGCCCACGCGGCGGACGTGCAAGCGAGCGAAGCCACCTCTTGACGGCTAAGTGCTGCGCGGGATAGGCAAAAGGCCGGAGGTTTCCATGCGCCATTTTCTGCTGCTTTTGCTCTGCCTGCTCGCCCCTGCCGCCATGGCGCGCGACATCGGGGCGGTGACCACGGCCATCAAGATTTTTGGGCCCAACCACAAGATTGTCGTCACCGCTTTCGATGATCCGAAAATCACGGGCATCACCTGCTACGTGGCACGCCCGCGCACGGGCGGCCTCAAGGGCGCCGTGGGGCTGGCGGAAGACCCTTCCATCGGCAGCGTCTCCTGCGTGCAGACCGGCCCGGTGGCATACAGGGAAGCCATTGATGCCGGTGAAAAGGGTGAAGAGGTGTTTGATGAAAGCCGCTCGCTGATCTTCAAGTCGCTCAGCATCAACCGGCTCTATGACAAGGCCAATGGCAGCCTCGTTTACGTCGTGCGAACCACCCGCTTCATCGAAGGCTCGCCCACCACATCCGTCTCCGTCGTCACGCCAATGACGTGGGAAGGCACCGCACCGGGCAAGGCGTTGCTGGAGGATTAGAAGATCTTCCGTCATCCTGCGAGCCGAAGGCTGCGCAGGATCTTCTTCGTATCGCGAGAAGATTCCGGGCTCTTCGCTACGCTCGCCCCGGAATGACGGAGCAGATATTACGCCGCCTCGTGTGCTGCGATGGCGTTCAGGAACGCCTCGCCATAGCGTTTCCGCTTAGCTTCGCCGACGCCAGAGATGGCGGCGAAGGATTCCATGTCATGCGGCTTGCGCAGCGCCATTTCCTGCAACGTCTTGTCGTGAAAAATAACATAGGGCGGCACGGCCTGCGCCTTGGCCAGGTCCAGCCGCACGGCCCGGAGCATCGCGTACAGCGCCTGATCCGCTTCCGTGGCAAAGCTGGGGCCGCTGCGGCGCGCTTCCTTCCGGCGCGTCGTGCTTTTGCCCGTGTAGGCGCGCAAGCGAAGCGGTGCCCGGCTTTTCAGGAAGGCGATGCCCTCCGGCGTCAGTGACAGACCGCCATGGCCGGTGACATCCACCGCCAGCAAATTCTGCGCGACAAGCTGGCGGAAAATGCTCATCCATTCCTCCTTGCCATGCTCGCCGCCGATGCCGAACGTGCTGACATTCTGATGCCCAAACTTCTCCATGCGCTCATTGCTTTTGCCGAGCAGCACGTCGATGAGATATGCCACGCCGAAGCGCTGGCCGGTACGATACACACAGGAGAGTGCCTTCTGCGCCGCGATGGTGCCATCGAAGGTCTCCGGCGGGTTGGCGCAGGTGTCGCAATTGCCGCAGGGCTCGCTGCGGTCGCCGAAATAACTCAGCAAGATCTGGCGGCGGCAGCAAGCAGCTTCGCACAAGCCCAGCAGCGCGTTCAGCTTCTGATGCTCGATGCGCTTTTGCGCCTCCGGCGCTTCGGAGGATTCGATGAACTGCCGTAGCTGCGCGGAATCCTGCATCCCGTAAAGCATCATCGCCTCGGAGGGCAGCCCGTCGCGCCCCGCCCGGCCGGTCTCCTGATAGTACGCCTCGATGTTCTTCGGGATGTTCATATGCGCCACGAAGCGTACATCCGGCTTGTCGATGCCCATGCCAAACGCGATGGTCGCCACCATGATCACCGCATCCTCGCGCAGGAAGCGCTGCTGGTTGCCTGCGCGCTCATCCGCCGCCATGCCCGCGTGATAAGCCAGCGCGTGATAGCCCAGCCCCTGCAGCCATTCCGCGGTGGATTCCACTTCCTTGCGCGAGAGGCAATAGACGATGCCGCTCTCATCCTTGTGGCTGTCCAGAAAACGTTGCAATTGCTGGCGCGGGTTGTGCTTCACCTCGATGCGGTAATGGATGTTGGGCCGGTCGAAGCCGCGCACGAACTCGCGCCCATTTTGCAGACGCAGCCGCTCGATGATGTCCTTGCGCGTCGGCGCATCCGCCGTGGCGGTGAGCGCGAGGCGCGGCACGTTCGGAAAGCGCTCTGCCAGCATGGCAAGCTGGGTATAATGCGGCCGGAAATCATGGCCCCATTGCGACACGCAATGCGCCTCATCAATCGCGAACAGGGCAATCTCGGTCTGCTCCAGCAGCGCGAGGAATTCCTCCGTCAGCAGCCGCTCCGGCGCGACATAGACAAGGTCGATCTCGCCCTGCTTCATCGCCTCCTGTGCCCACAGGACTTCCTGCCACGGCGCGGAGGAATTGACCGCCGCCGCCCGTACGCCCAATTGGCGCAGCGCCTCCACCTGATCCTGCATCAGCGCAATCAGCGGCGAGATGACAATACCCACCCCCTTCCTGCATAGCGCCGGAATCTGGTAGCACAGCGATTTACCGCCGCCGGTGGGCATCAGCACGAAGGCATCCCCGCCCGCGATGACATGATCGATGATCTCCCCCTGCGCATCACGGAAGGCAGCGTACCCATAGACGCGCTGCAGCAGATCGAGGGGGGAAGGAGTGGAGCAAGGATCGGCAAGCATGCTCCCTCAACATAGGAGTCGCACCCGCAAAAATCAAACGTTGCGCATGGCGGCAAAGCCTGTCAGGGGGTGGAAGGTGGCATCTTCCTTATATCGGCGATTACCTCAAAAATTCGCAGATCCTTGTCCTTTGCTGCCAAGTCTTCGCGCAATTGTAGCCATGCAGGCCGGGTCGCTGGGTCCAGTGCGCGCGAGAGGAAGGGATTATCCGCGGCAATGTCAGGGCAAACCGCCATGAGGCGGATATCATGCTGCTGCGCCAAGGTAAGCGCCTCGATATCCGTTTCGGCTGAGATCAGCCTCGTATAGCTTTCATAACCCCTCGCATTGCGGTGGTAATTCGAGGCCAGGATGCTGGCATCGGAGACATAGAGAAGTTGCGAACCAATGTTGGGATTGACGAGCCAGACCCCTGGATCCGTTTTATCGGGAGAGAGTGTTCTGTCCAGAACATGGGTGAAGAATTCCTTGTGGCATTCCACCGATGGCATCACCATGCGGCCCGTAAGAAATTTATTGTCTGTAATCTGGGCCAAAACTGGAACCAGACCGGTCACAACCGCGATGACGGCCTTGTAAAATTCCGGAAACGCGCGTACCGACAGCCAGAAGCCCAGACCCTCGGCAAGCAGAAGAATGGTAGAAGGAAGTGCATAGTAATATGCGCGGCGTTGAAACAAAGCCTCGGCGAAAAACAGTGTCGCCAGAAGGAAATGAAGAAGGGCCAGGCGATCAAATGTAGCCTGGCGGACGCGCCAGGCCGCGCAGAGAGCACAGAAAAACCATAAGCAAAACGTGCACAGGAAAGCGGCACGACTGGCGACATAAATCGGCTGCATTTCCATCACCTTTGATAGAAAATGATTCTTCATGAAGTCACTGACTTGAACAAGCGGCCCCTGAAGTAGAAGAGGATAATAAAGGATGGTGATGACTGCGGCCGCTCCGTAGAGCAGAATGGCTATGCCGATTCGTGAAGCTATCGAATGCATATAGCGCTCGGCGAGTACAAGGCCCGCTGACGCCAGCGCTGTACCAAGCATAAGAAACATGTAAGGAACCGCCAGGGCATCATAATGTGTCACCCAGCGTGTGGCGGGAGACTGCTCCAGAAGCCAGCCAACCATCATTACCGCTCCCAGCGCCAGCACAAAGCTCAACACCTGCAGGGCTTTGATGCCGCGTTTCAGCCAAGGCAAAAATATCCAGCCGCCAATCGCAGCGGAAAACAAGAGAAACTCAATGCTTACCCAAACGCCAAGTCCCAAAATCGCACCCAGCAAAAGCAGATGCTTTTTCGCGCCGCCACGCGTCCACCGGTCAGCCTGCCAGAGGGCGCAGAGGGAGAGAAAAATCAGCAGCGCATGATGATCGGCATTGAGTGGGGCAAAATAATCCAGCACCACCGGGGCCTGCAGGAACAGAAGAAGCGCGATGAGCATACCAAGCGGCGGCATTTGCGCGGCGCGGCAAAGCTGTAGCATGAGCGCCGCACTAGCTAGCAAAAGGGTTTGCGAATAAAGAAGGGCACCATAGGGAAGCGCCTTGTCAAACCCTATGAGAAAGGCCAGGGGAGAAGAAAACAGCAAAAGAAGCAGATCAACAGGACGTGTCCAGGGACTAACCATGCCAAGGGGTGGGTCGATGCGTGCAATAAGATGGTTGTACCATCCCCCGCCGGTGGCCAATTGCTTCACAATCACAAGGCGTAGCCACGTATCTGGATCGGACGTCGCCAGACGTCCGGCGGAAAGCAGACCAGATCCGGTAAGATCACCCGCCACCCGGAGCACCGACAAAACCACGGCAAAAAGGAAAAGCGCGCGCATGCCAAGAGTTTCGGGCGTGCTCGTGCTCATCTTTCCTCCTGAAAGATGGTACGGTGGTTAATAGTGAAGTTGTACACCATTGCAGTACCTGAATCGAGGCAGAGGGAGGGAAACCAAAGTGCTCCCCGAAGAATGGCAAGGCTGTAAATGCTGTAGTTCAGCAGCGCTCCTATGCCGTTGGCCACCAGGTAGGTATCCCATTCTTTTGCCATGGGAGGCTTCGAGGCTCGAAAGGTGAGCCATTGGTTGCCCAACCACGTCGCACTCATCGCAAGGAACACTGCCAGGGCCCGGGCGAGAAGCATTGAGAAACCAAATTGAAGCAATAGCCTGTTAGGCCTGCATCTGCGGCAAAGCCGACCGCGCCAATCACGCAGAACCGCCAGAACATACGACCGTCGCGCCTGCCACCGGGAATTCATGATGCTTGTGGCCCCGGTACCGGAGGCCAGTTAAGATAGCGCATGTGCAGCATCTCGCGGTGGGTACGAATGACGCCGTCGAGAATGATGCCACAGACAAGGCTCAGGGTCGCCACCAGCGCGAGTCCAGTCGCCAGAACGGCGCTTGGAATGCGTCTCACCAGGCCTGTCTCGAAATATTCCAGCACTACCGGAATACCTAACCCAAGGCTTGCCATAACAAAAAAAAGGCTGATCAGCAGGAAGAACAGCAACGGCCGCGCGTCGCGGAAGATGGAGAGAATGGTCAACAGGATGCGCCACCCGTCGCGCCAAGAGCTCAATTTGCTGTAGGAACCCTCCGGCCGCGCGCCATATTTGCTCGGCACCTCAAGGTACGGCAGGCGCATCTCAAGGATATGGATACTCATCTCGGTTTCTGTCTCAAACCCCTGACTATGGGCCGGGAAGCTCTTGGCGAAGCGCCGCGACATCACCCGGTAGCCGGAGAAAATATCGTTCAGCCCATGGCCAAACAGCCGCCGTACAATCTGGTTGAACAGCCAGTTGCCGAACACATGACCGCTGGGGAAGCACCCCTCCGACCCCTGCCGCGCGCCGATCACGATATCGAGCTGCTGTTCCTGCAGCAGGCGTACCAATTCCGGTGCCTGCGCCGCGTCGTAGGTCGTATCACCATCGGTCATGACGTAGATATCGGCGTCCACGTCGGCCAGCATGCGGCGCACCACGTTGCCCTTGCCGCGCGCCTTGACCTGGCGCACCTGCGCCCCGGCGGCCCTTGCCACCTCGGCGGTACGATCGGTGGAGTTATTGTCAAAGACGTAAATGCTCGCCGATGGCAGGGATGCCTGAAAATCGCGCACCACCTGCGCGACAGTGAGCTCCTCGTTGAGGCAGGGAATAATTACGGCAATGCGGGGCGAGGCGTCAGGCATGGGATATTGATGACGGCCCCTCCGCCTTTCGTCAAATGCAAAACAATGGCGCTCCACCTACCCAGCCTGTATTATCCGGCCAAATAAGAGGCACAGGCATGAAAGCACTGGTAAAATCCGAAGCAGGCCCCGGACTCTGGCTGAAAGACGTGCCGGAGCCGGAATACGGCATCAACGACGTCCTCATCAAGGTCGAAAAGACTGGCATCTGCGGCACGGATGTCCATATCTATAACTGGGACGAGTGGTCGCAGAAGAACGTCAAGCCCGGCACCATCCTCGGCCATGAGTTCGTCGGGCGCGTGGCGGCCATCGGCAGCAACGTCACCGGCCTCAAGGTTGGCGACTTGGTCACCGCCGAGGGCCACATCGTCTGCGGCCATTGCCGCAACTGCCTCGCCGGGCGGCGGCATCTCTGCCCCAACACCATCGGCGTGGGCGTGCATACCAACGGCGCGTTTGCGGAATATGTCGCGGTGCCCGCCATCAATATCTGGCCGTGCGACCCCGCCATCGATACCGACATCTTCGCCATCTTCGACCCCCTTGGCAACGCGGAGCATGTCGCCGGCTCCTTCGACTTGGTGGGCGAGGATGTGCTGATTACCGGCGCCGGCCCCATCGGCGTCATGGCGGTGGCGATGGCGCGTCACGCGGGTGCACGGCACGTGGTGGTGACGGATGTGAATGACTATCGCCTCAGCCTGGCCGACAGCATGGGAGCCTCCGCCGTCGTCAACGTGATGCGTTCGACGCTGCCCGACGTGATGAAAAAGCTGAAGATGACCGAAGGCTTCGATGTCGGCTTCGAGATGTCCGGCAACCCGCAGGCCCTCTCTGACATGATTGCTAACATGGCGCATGGCGGCAAGATCGCCATGCTCGGCATCCAGCCCGGCTCCACCGCCGTGGACTGGAACGCCATCGTGTTCAAGGGCCTCGTCATCAAGGGCATCTATGGCCGCGAGATGTTCGAGACGTGGTACAAGCTCACCGCCACCCTCCAGAGCGGCATGAACATCGCCCCCATCATCACCCACCGCTTCCCCTATACGCAGTTTCAGGAAGGCTTCGACATCATGCATTCCGGCCAGTCCGGCAAAGTGGTGCTGAGCTGGACGTAACCCCATGACGACGCCCCGTATCGCCATCATCGGCGCCGGCCTCGCCGGACTCAGCCTTGCCCATGCGCTGAAAGAGCGCGCCGAGTTGCAGATGTTTGAAAAGGCGCGCGGCGTGAGCGGGCGCATGTCGACACGCTATGCCGATCCGTACCAGTTCGATCATGGCGCGCAGTATTTCACTGCCCGCCATCCGTCCTTTCAGGCCTTTCTGAAGCCGCTCCTCGCCGCCGGGCTGGTGGTGGAATGGACGCCGAAGGTGGTCACGCTCGCCAAGTGGGAAGCGCCTTACAAGCGCGACTGGTTCGAGCCACATTATGTTGCCACGCCGCGCATGAACCGGCTGGCCCAGCATCTGGCGGAGGGGCTGCCGGTGGCCGTCTCCGTCGAGATCGCCGCACTGGAACGTCAAGGCGAAGGCTGGGTGCTGCATGACAAAACCGGTAGCACGCACGGCCCGTTCGACTGGGTTATCAGCACTGCCCCCGCCGCGCAGACGCAGAAGCTCTTCCCTGCTGAATGCACATTCCAGCCCACGCTGGCACAGGTGCAGATGACCGGCTGCTACACCGTGATGATCGGCACGCACGCGCCGCTCCCCTGGCACTGGCAGGCCGCCGTGGTGAAGGATTCGCCGCTCGGCTGGCTGGCGGTGAACCACAGCAAGCCCGGCCGCGAGGGGCTCGCGTCCTCGCTGGTGGTGCAATCCACCGATGTGTGGGCGGAGGCGCATATCGACGAGGATGTGCCCGCCATGCAAACCCTGCTGCTAGAGGAACTGGAAGCCCTCACCGGCTGGCGTCCCGCGGCGGAGGATCACGTCGCCACCCACCGCTGGCGCTACGCCGGCACCGCCACCCCAGCCGGAGAGGACTGCCTGCTGGATGCGTCGCTACGCCTCGCCGCCTGCGGCGACTGGTCCATCGGCGGCCGCGTCGAAGCCGCCTACCTCAGCGCCATGGCATTGGCGGCGAAATTGCCCTAATTATAGAGACGCCGTCACCCTGAACTTGTTTCAGGGTCTATTCGCAAAAGATGCTGAAACAAGTTCAGCATGACAGAGAAGGAGCCGCCCATGCCCACCCTCGCCACCCAGTTGCAAGTTGAACTGGACACACTCCGCAAGGCCGGAACGCTGAAGACGCTGCGCCACCTTGCCAGTCCGATGGATACGCGCGTGCGGATGCAAGAGCTGGGCCGCGAAGTGCTGGTGCTCTCCTCCAACAATTACCTTGGCCTCGCCAATCACCCGGAGGTCATCGCGGCGGGGCAGCGCGCGCTGGAGGAGTACGGCGCGGGTACGGCGTCCGTGCGTTTCATCTGCGGCACCTTCACCGTCCATGAGGAGATCGAGCGCAAGATCGCCGATCTGCACCGCACCGAGGCGTCGCTCACCTACCCCTCCTGCTGGCAGGCCAATACCGGCCTCATCCCCGCCATCGCAGGCGAGGGCGACGCGCTCATCTCCGACGCGCTGAACCATGCCTCGCTCATCGATGGCTGCCGCATGTCCAAGGCAAAGCGCGCGGTCTACAAACATGCCGACATAGCCGATCTGGAAGCCAAGCTGAAAGAAGCCAAGGACGCCCGCCGCCGCTTCATCATCACCGATGGCGTGTTCAGCATGGAAGGCAGCATCGCCCCCCTGCCCGACATCCTCGCGCTAGCCAAGAAATATGATGCTACCGTGGTGATGGATGACTGCCACGGCGTCGGCGTCATGGGGAAACACGGGCGCGGCACAGCAGATCATTTCGGCGTCGAGGGCGAGGTGGACATCATCACCGGCACGCTCGGAAAAGCCCTCGGCGGCGCGGCGGGCGGCTACATCGCCGGTCCCCGCGCGCTGATCGACTATCTCAACCAGGTCTCGCGCCCGCAGCTTTTCTCCAACGCCCTGCCCGCCACCATCGCGGCGAGCGCGGGCACGGCCATCGATATCCTTAACCGCGAACCGCAGCGCGTCGTACGCCTCCATGCCATCACCGCTCGCATGCGCGAGGGGCTGCGCACGCGCGGCTTCAGCCCGCTGGATGGCCCCTCCGCCATCGTCCCCATCATCGTCGGCGACACGGCTTTTGCCATCCAGATGAGCCAGAAGCTGCTGGAGGAAGGCATCTTCGTCACCGGCTTCGGCTATCCCGTCGTCCCCGAAGGCGCCGCCCGCTTGCGCCTGCAAATGTGCGCCACGCTCACCGATGAGGAAGTGGATTTTGCGCTCGAGAAAATTGCGAAGGTGGGGAAGGAGTTGGGGGTTATCTAGTCTTCGTCATTGCGAGCGAAGCGAAGCAATCCAGCAGACGTATGGATTGCTTCGTCATTTCATTCCTCGCAATGACGGATTTAGCCACTGCCCCGCATTTCCTCCAGCTCCAGCCAGCGCGTTTCGGCGGCGTCGAGTTCCTTCTGCGCGGCGCCGAAGCGGCGGGAGGCCTTGTCGAAGGCTTCCGCGTCGCGGGTGTAGAGGGTGGCGTCGGTGAGGGTGGCGCGGAGTTGCTCCAGTTCGGCTTCCAGTGCGGCGATGCGCTTCGGCAGGGAGTCCAGCTCGTGCTTCAGCTTGAAAGTCATCTTGCTGGCGCTGGGGGGCGCGGCGGCGGTAGCAGAGGCAGGCTTCGGCGCGGAAGGTTTTGAGGCAGAAGGCTTGGCCGGGGCCAGCACCCGCCCCTCCTTCTTCGCCTTGGCTTCCAGATAATCGGAATAGCCGCCGACATAGCCTTCCACCTGCGCGTGGCCTTCGAAGGCGAGCACCTTGGTCACGGTGCGATCCAAGAAATCGCGGTCGTGGCTCACCAGAATCAGCGTACCCGCATAATCGGAGAGAATCTCCTGCAGCATGTCGAGCGTGTCCATGTCTAGGTCGTTGGTCGGCTCATCCAAGATGAGCAGGCTGCCCGGCTGCGCCAGCATCTTTGCCAGTAACAGGCGGTTCTGCTGGCCGCCGGAGAGCGTGGCCACCTTGTCGCGCGCCGCCTTGGGGTCGAACAGGAAGCCTTTGAGGTAGCCACAGACATGCACCAGCTTGGCGTTGGGTCCCTGCCCGAGGGTGACGTGCGAGCCATCCTCCGCCAGCGTTTCCCATAAGGTTTTCTCCGGGTTCAGCGTCTGGCGGTTCTGGTCGAAATAGGAAATCTCCACTGTCTTGCCGCGCAGGACGCGGCCTGCGTCCGGCTCCATTTCGCCGACCAGAAGCTTCAGAAACGTGGACTTTCCGGAGCCGTTCTTGCCGAGAATGCCGATGCGGTCGCCGCGCATGACGCGCAGGTGAAAGTCCTTGAGGATATGCGTCTTGCGCCCCTCATGCGTGAAGCTTTTGGAGACATTCTTGAACTCCGTCACCACCTTGGAGGCCTGCGAGGGCGGCAGCGGCTCCAGCTCGATGGTGCGCATGGTCTGATTGTAGGAGGCCTTGTCGGCCTTCAGCTTCTCACGCAGGCGCACCAACTCGCGCAGGCGGCGCACGTTGCGCTTGCGCCGCCCGGTGACGCCGCCCTGCGTCCAGTCCACCTCGGCGGCCACGCGCTTCTGCATGTTCTGCAGTTCGCGCGCTTCCTGCTCGACGACCTGCTCCTGCCATTCATCGAAATAGGCGTAGCCTTTCGGGCAGGTGCGGATGATGCCGCGATCGATCCAGAACACTTTGCGCGATACCGCCTTCAGAAAGGCGCGGTCGTGGCTGACGCAGACTAGGGCGCCGGGATAACGCGCGAGGTACTCCTCCAGCCACTGGATCGCACCGAGATCGAGATGGTTGGTCGGCTCATCCAGCAGCAGCAGGTCCGGCTCCGCCACCAGCGAGCGGGCGAGCGCGGCGCGGCGCAACTGGCCGCCGGAGAGCGTGTTCATGATGGCCGTGCCGTCCAGCCCTAGCGGGATGATGACCATGTCGGCGAGGTAGCCCTTGTCCTCCGTCTGGTCTTCCTTCGCCAACCCGGAAAGCACGAACTGCCGCACCGTGTCGGTGGGGGTAAAGTCCACCTTCTGTGCCAAGTAGCCGAAGCGCAGGCCCGGATAGACGAACCGCTTGCCGCCATCTAGCTCAAGGTCTTCCGTGATCAGGCGCATCAGCGTCGTCTTACCCGCGCCGTTCTTGCCGACGAGACAGATCTTGTCGCCCTCGGTGATGTGCAGCGTCAGCCCCTCGAACAACGGCTTGCCGCCGAAGCTGAGAGTGACGTCTTCCAAGGAAAGGAGTAGGCGTTCAGGCATGCGGCCTAGTTAGCCCGGATGGCGCCTCGGGGCAAGCGGGGGGGTATGGTTAGGTTTCAGTTGGCAGGATTCAGGTTTCATCGTTTGTTCTTGTCATTTCGGGGCGCTTTAGCGGGCCCAGAATCTCCTCGTGGCACAAGGGAGATCCTGCGCAGCCTTAGGCTGCGCAGGATGACGGGGATACCACTATCCCTTGCGTTTCCTCAGCCGCTTCGCGTTGGCGTGGACGCGCTTCTGTACGGGAGCGGTGACGGCTTTCTGCCAGGCGAGCAGGTCGGCCTCGCTCAGCTGCGTGCGGCCGGAGGTCGCCAGCTTCAGCCCTTCGGTCATCATGGCACCGCCGATTTCCGGTAGCACAGCGAATTTCTCACTTACCATGCCTGTCAGCTCAGCCGCGTGGCGCGTTTCCCCGGCCATCGCGGCGGCCATCATGAGGCTGCGGGCGCTCATGACCTCGGCAAGGCTTAGAGAGAGTTTCCAGCCCTCTATCATGGCTTGCTGCCAAAGGGAGAAGGGCGCAACGGAGAGGGAGCGGCGTCGAGACATACATTCAGTATAGACTATAGGACTAAGGAAGCGATAGGTATGTGCCGCAACTCCGGTCGCCAGGCGTTGAACTTCACGGTATGTGTCAGTCACGGCCGCTAAAAAGCAGGACGCAGCTCAAACGAAGCAACCTGTCCATTATCTGCTTATGCACGGTTTCAAGGAATGTAAATTGGGTAGGATAGTCAGCGGGATGGAATCGACAGAACGCAGCTTGACCTCGAGGTCATCCGCGCGTTTCATGCGTATCTGTTCACTGTAAACATCCACCTCATCGGTGGGCAGGCGAAGCTGCTGCGTGCGCTCATCTCCCAGTTTCTCGACCAGTTGGCGCAGGACGACCGCCTGCCGGAACACAGTAGAATTTCCGGAGGGCATCTGCGCGCAGATCCTCGCCGTCTCACGCGCACGGTCAATGAAGCGCTGCTGCTGTTCATCCGTATCCTTGGGAGGAATGAACAGATCGTCCATAAGGGTGGCGGCATGGTCGGCCATTTTGACAAGCCGCGCCTTGGGGCTGTAGCGCATGGCCTCCAGCCGCAGCCGCTCGGTCTTTTCGTGCCCGTCCTGCTTGTTGGGCGTCAACTCGGAGACCAGCGCGGTCACCTCCTCCGCCAGACCGGAGGCATGGATTTCACCCTCCCGCACCAGGGCAGCCTGCAGCGCCTGGCGCAACGACGCCGGGTCACCGACGAAGGCACCCTGCGGGGCGCTGGATGACTCAAGCGCGTCATGCAGCAGCCCCGCCATCAGGGTGGCCTTGTCGCGGACGCCGTGAGCGCGCAGAATCTTGAAGCAAAGCACGGGGTGGCACAGATAGGGGACGACCGGCGCCCCGTCCGGTTTGCGCCGCCGCTGGGCCATCGGGTGCGCCGCGGTGGCCACGTGATACGCAGCACGCAATGCCCCGTCCGACAGCGCGGCGGGGTGATAGATGGCTGGCAGGGTGCCCCAACTGGCTGCCGTCTCTTCCATAAGCATTTTTTTAATCGTTAATTTTTGTTAAATCTAGCGCGGAAATACCTTCCTTCATGAAGATTGCATGACAACCTTCCCCCGGCGCCTTTTATTGGAACCTTGCGCATTAACGGGCCAGTAGGTAGAACCGCAGCGCAAAGGAATCCCCATGGAACTTAGCGAAATACAGAATACCTCCGCCCAGCAGATCATCGACGGCAAGGCCTTCGCGGCCCGCCTGCGCGCCCAGGTGGCGGCGCGCATCGCCGATCTCTCACTTACTCACGGCCTCACGCCCGGCCTCGCGGTGGTGCTGGTGGGCGACAACCCGGCCAGCCAGGTCTATGTGCGCAACAAGGAGAAAATGGCGGTGGAAGTGGGCATGCGCTCCTTCCACTATCCGCTGCCCGCCGAAACCACGCGGGAGGAACTGCTCGCCAAAGTTCGCCAATTGAACGAGGACCCGGCTGTGCACGGCATCCTTGTGCAATTACCCCTGCCCCGCGCCGAGGATGAACGCGCCGTTATCGAGACCATCGACCCGCGCAAGGATGTGGACGGGTTCCACCCCATCAATACCGGGCGGCTGGCTATCGGCGAGGATTCGCTCGTACCCTGCACGCCGCTCGGCTGCCTGATGCTCCTGAAAGACCGTCTGGGCGACCTCACCGGCAAGCATGCGGTGGTCATCGGCCGCTCCAACATCGTCGGCAAGCCGATGGCGGCGCTGCTGCTGCGCGAGCATTGCACGGTGACCATCGTGCATTCGAAGTCGCGCTACATTAAGGAAGAGACACGCCGGGCCGATATTCTCATCGCCGCCGTTGGGCGGCCTGAGATGGTCGAGGCGGGCTGGATCAAGCCGGGCGCCACAGTGATCGATGTCGGCATCAACCGCCTCACCACCCCGGACGGCAAGGCACGCATCGTGGGGGACGTGAATTACGCCGAAGCACTGGAAGTGGCCACAGGCGTGACACCGGTTCCCGGCGGGGTCGGCCCCATGACCATCGCCTGCCTGCTGCACAACACGCTGAAAGCCGCCTGCCTGCAGCACGGCGTGCCCTTCCACTTCTCGCTGGACGCCTGATCGCATGGGTATGGCCGGCGCGGACATGCCGTCCTCGACTAATTGATGATAGAGGCTGTCATCCTGCGAGCCGAAGGCGGCGCAGGATCTCCCTCGTCACGCTCGGGGATTCCGTGCCCGCTGACGTGTCCCGGAATGACGTTGCCAATAACAAGTCACCCCGGCGAATGCCGGGGTCTGGCGCATGCTCACCCGGAGACCCCGCGATGAATGCGGGGTGACAGTTACTCGTCATGGCGAGCGCCAGCGAAGCCATCCAGCGGGCGGACTGGATGGCCGTGTCGCTGACGCTCCTAGCAATGACGGAGCCATTCACGTCATGCTGAACTTGTTTCAG
>DBAY01000032.1:40984-52402 GCA_002291925.1 Alphaproteobacteria bacterium UBA998
GTCATGCTGAACTTGTTTCAGCATCTTTGATAAACAGGCCCTGAAACGAGTTCAGGGCGACAAGGGGAAATACCCGTTATTCCGAACGACCAGAGGGAGGAGGAATCTTTCTAGAAGCAGCCTATTGATAGTATCCCTGTATAAAGATTCCTCACATACGTCGGAAATGACGCTATAACAGCCTGATGACCATGCCTGCCCTGCCAGAATCCCTCCTGCTCTTCGGCGCTGCCGCGTTTGCGACGGCGCTGAATGCCGTGGCGGGCGGGGGGACGTTCTTTGCCTTCCCGGTGCTGCTCTTCACGGGCGTGCCGTCCATCGCCGCCAACGCCACCTGCACCATCGCGGTGTGGCCGGGCTCGCTCGCCAGCTTCTTCGCCTATCGCAAGGAATTGCAGGAACATCGCCAGAACCTGCCATGGATGCTGGCCTTCGCGCTGGTAGGCGGCTGGTTCGGCGCGCAGCAGCTGCTGCACACGCCGGAGGAAACCTTCGAATACCTCATCCCCTGGCTGCTGCTAGTGGCCACGCTCCTCTTCGCGCGCGGGAAATCGCTCGCGGTACGGATCGGCCAGCTCGCTGAGCGGCACGGCCAGCGCTGGCGCTGGGGCGTATCCATCGCCATCCTCAGCCTAATTTCACTGTATGGCGGCTATTTCGGCGCAGGCATCGGCATCCTCACACTGGCCATGCTCCAGGTGCTCGGCATGCACGACATGCACCGCATGAACGCTCTGAAAACCGCCCTCACCGGGGCCATGAACGCTTCGGCCGTGCTGGCGTTCCTGCTCTCGGGCGTCGTCTACTGGCCTGCCGCCACGGTCATGCTGGCGGGCGGCATTCTCGGCGGCTATGGTGGGGCAAGGCTGGCGCTACGTGTGCCGCAGGTATATCTGCGCCACTTCGTGATCGGCACGGGCAGCCTGATGACGGCTGCGTTCTTCGTGCGTTATTACCTCTGAAGCCCGGTGCGTCCTGCGGGAAGGTGCACGGGAAGGCCGAGGCTGCCGCAACGATCCTCTGCCAGGTCAACGACCGCAGGGGCCAATTCCGCCAGCCGCTGGGCGGCGGGCATGGCTTCCAGCTCCATGACACCGTCGCTGGAAAGTTGCGGTTCTCCCCGCAAAATCCTGCCATCGCGGCATTCAATCTGCACCTGCATCCGTCCCGCAGGGCGGTAGAGCGCCCTCACCTGCCGCAAGGCCATATGCGCGGTAGCGGGCATCGTGGGCGCAGCCTCCCGGCACATGCGCGCGGGCTCGCCGGAGCCCATGAAGGCCACGGCCGCGTTGATGCTCTGCAGCTCGGCCATGCGACGGCTTCCATCGCCGCAAAAGATAGCAACGGGATGCTCGGAAGCCTGCGACCCCGTGATCTCTGCCACCATGGCAAGGACACGATTGGGAAGGGTGGGGGAACGCTCGCCAGTCGTCATCGGTTTGGCCCTTTCTCTTTTGATGAACGGGTAGCACGGCTGCATGACGGTTTCATGACATTGCAGGATGATGCCTTTTGCCTTAGCTATTGCTCCATGCTTACCAGCATCAACCCCGCCACTGACGAAGAGATCGGCCGCTACGCGCCGCTCACCGAGGACGCCCTCGGCGCACGTATCGAGGGCGCAGAAGCCGCATTCCGCCACTGGCGGAACGAGGCGCTGGAGACGCGCGCCGCGCGGCTCGCACGGCTGGCCGAGGTGCTGCGGCAGGAAAAGGACACCCACGCGCGCCTCATCACCGCTGAGATGGGCAAGACGCTGAAGGAGGCGGGCGATGAGGTGGAGAAATGCGCCACCACCTGCGATTTTTATGCCCGGCACGGCGAGGCATTTCTCGCCGATGATCCCATTCCCACCGAATCGCACAAAAGTTACGCCAGCTTCCGCCCGCTCGGCATCGTGCTGGCGGTAATGCCGTGGAATTTCCCGTTCTGGCAGGTGGTCCGCGCCGCCGCTCCCGCCTTGCTCGCGGGCAACGCGATGGTGCTCAAACACGCCTCCAACGTGAGCGGCTGTGCGCTGGCGCTGGAGCAGCTTTTCCTGAAGGCTGGTTTTCCAGAGCACCTCTTCACCACCACGCTGGTGGAAAGCTGGCAGGTGGCAGGCATGATTGCCCACCCGGCCATCCGCGCCGTCACCCTCACCGGCAGCACGCAGGCAGGCCGCAAGGTCGCCGCCGCGGCGGGCGAGCATCTGAAGAAAAGCGTGATGGAGCTCGGCGGCAGTGACGCCTACGTGGTGCTGCGCGACGCTGACCTCGCCAAAACGGTAGAAACCTGCGTCACCGCGCGACTTATCAATGCGGGCCAGAGCTGCATCGCCGCCAAGCGCTTCATCGTTGAAGCGCCGCTCTATGATGATTTCGTGGAAGCGATGACGGACGCCTTCCGCCAGATCGTCATGGGTCACCCGCTGGAGCCGCAGACCCGCATCGGCCCGATGGCCCGGCGCGATCTGCGTGATGAGCTTCATGACCAAGTGACCCGCAGCGTCAAAGCGGGCGCGCGCTGCACCATCGGTGGCACCCTCCCCTCCGGCAAGGGCGCGTTCTACCCGACCACCGTATTGGCCGATGTCACCCCCGGCATGGCTGCCTTCGATGAAGAAACCTTCGGCCCCGTGGCCGCTATCATCCGCGCCCGTGATGAAGCCGACGCCATTGCCCTCGCCAACCGCTCCCCCTTCGGGCTCGGCAGCGCCGTCTTCACCGAAGACCGCGAACGCGGCGAGCGCATCGCGCGCGACCTGCTGGAGGCAGGCAGTGCGTTCGTGAACCTCTCCGTGCGCTCCGACCCGCGCCTGCCCTTCGGCGGCGTCAAGGACAGCGGCTATGGGCGCGAGCTGTCATCCTTCGGCATCCGTGAGTTCGTCAATATCAAGGCCGTGCGGGTGGCCTGACGCATGTGGCTGGATTCTTTGGATTTCGCGTGGCATAACACGCTCATGCAAGCCTTCATCGACCTGTTGCCCGAATGGGCGCTCATCAAATGGTACGGCACGGCCCTGTGGGTGTGGATCGCGCTGCCCCTGCTGTTCGTGACGGCCTACAGCGTCACCTATGTGCTCGGCCGTCTGGCGGATGCAGCGGTGCGCCTGCTGCTGAAGCGCAAAAAGAACGCGCAGGAAACCGTCCTCGCCCTGCTGCACCCCTTCGAGCTGCTGGCCGCGCTGGCCGTATTCAATACCGGCAAGCAGATTTTCCCCATTTCCAAAACCATGCGCGGCTACACGGACTTGGGCGCGCTGTTCGTTTCCACCTATGCCGTGGCCTGGCTGTTTTTCGCGCTCTCCAAGGTGCTGACCGACCGGCTGGAACGTGCCCTGAAGAAAAAGCAGAAACGTGCCGCGCTCGCCATCCTGCCCTTGCTGCGCCGCTTCCTGCGCGTCACCATCCTCATCCTGGCCATTCTCTTTCTGCTGCAAAACCTTGGGTTCAACGTAGCCGCGCTGCTGGCCGGTCTCGGCGTGGGCGGTATCGCCATCGCGCTCGCCAGCCAGAAAAGCATGGAAAACCTCTTTGGCGGCATCATGCTGATCCTCGACCAGCCGGTGCGCGTCGGCGATTACTGCAAGTTCGGCGACAACAAGAGCGGCACGGTGGAAGATGTCGGCCTGCGTTCCACCCGCGTGCGCACGCCGGACAATACCGTGGTCAGTATCCCGAACAGTGAATTTTCGCAGATGCAGCTGGAGAACTTCGCCGAGCGCAAGAAGATGATGTTCAAGTCCATCCTCGCCCTGCGCTATGGCACGACCACCGCGCAGGTCAAGCGCATCTCGACCCGCATCGTTGAACTGCTCGATGCCACCGGCATGGTGGGGCCGGACCGGCATGTATGCCTCATCAATTTCGGGGCCTATGCGCTGGAGATGGAGGTGTTTGCCTACCTGCTGACCAGCGACAATGACAAGTTTCTGCAAATGCGGGAAGAACTGATGCTGAAAATCATGGACATCATCCGCGAGGAGGGCTCCGGCTTCGCCTACCCGTCCCAGACGCTTTATGTGGAAGGCGATTCATCCTCGCTGACCACCCGCGAGGACGATTAGCAAACCTCACAAAAGATTCGACAAGCGCCTTATCCTGCCTTAATTGTTGCAGCTGCGAACGCTTGCCTTTGGATAACGCTCATGAAACGACGGTATTTCCTGCCCGCCCTGGCCTCCCTGACCGCCTTCCCCGCCCTGGCCGAAGCCCCGGCAGCCCCTGTCATCGACAGCGGCAACACGGCGTGGCTGCTGCTCTGCTCGGCGCTGGTGATGCTGATGACGCCCGGCCTCGCCTTCTTCTATGCCGGGATGGTCAGCCGCAAGAACGTCGTTTCCACCCTGCTGCAAAATTATGTGGCGCTGGCCATCGTGGGCCTTTTGTGGGTCACGGTCGGCTACAGCCTCAGCTTCAGCGAGGGTAGCCGCTGGATCGGCGGCACCTCAATGGTGCTGCTGCACGGCATCATTAATGATGTCTATGCCGGCGCCAACGTGCCGCACCTCGCCTTCATGGCCTTTCAGATGATGTTCGCCATCATCACCCCCGCGCTGATGACTGGCTCCATCGCCGAACGCGTCAACTTCAAGGCATGGATGCTGCTGCTCGGCCTGTGGAGCCTGTGCGTCTATGTGCCGGTTGCCCACTGGGTCTGGGGTCCCGGCGGCTGGATCGCCACCATGGGCGGCCTCGATTTCGCGGGCGGGCTGGTGGTGCATATCACAGCGGGCTTCGGCGGGCTGATCGCCGCCATGCTGTTCGGCCGCCGCATCCTGCACCCCATCGAAATGCAGCCCAACAACGTGCCGATGATCATGCTCGGCGCGGCGCTGCTGTGGTTCGGCTGGTTCGGCTTCAACGCGGGCTCGGCGCTTACCTCCGGCGCGCTGGCGGCACATGCCTTCGTGCTGACCTTCGTCGGCGGCGCCACGTCCTTCCTCGCCTGGATGCTGGTGGACTGGGCCCGCACCGGCCGCCCCACCGCCGTCGGCGCGGCGACGGGCATCGTGGTGGGCCTCGTCACCATCACGCCTGCAGCTGGCTTCGTGACCATCGAGGCCGGGCTGCTGATGTGCACCATCACCGGCGTGGCCTGCAATATGTTCGCCCACTGGGTAAAAGAGAAAACCCACCTCGACGATTCGCTCGACGTGTTCGCCTGCCACGGCACGGCCGCCGTGCTCGGATCCGTGATGACCGGGATGTTCGCGTCCTCCGCCGTCAACCCCGCCGTGACCGTGCAGGGCCTGCTTATCAGCGGCGAGACGAAACTCTTCTTCGCTAATCTGATCGGCACGGTGGCCGTGGCCTCCTACGCCTTCGCGGTGACCTTTGTGCTCATCAAGCTGGTCAGCCTGTTCATGCCCATCCGCGTCTCCGAGGATATGGAAGATGCCGGTCTTGATGCGTCGCTGCATGGCGAATCGGCGCACTGGGCGGGCACGCTGGCGCAGAAAATGGCGGGGAAAGCGGCGTAAGACCCTGCTCCGGATTTCCTGCTGACGCTGAACAGGTCAGCGTCAAAGAAAAAGGAGTGCCCATGAGCCTTCCCTGGATTCAGCTGATGGTGGCGGGCCTGCTGGAAGTCGTGTGGGCGATTACCATGAAATACTCGCAGGGCTTTACGAAATTCGCCCCGAGCGCCGTCACCCTTTTCGCCATGATTCTCAGTTTCTGGCTGCTGGCGCAGGCGACGAAGACGCTGCCCATTGGCACCGCCTATGCCGCCTGGGTTGGCATCGGCGCCACCGGTGCGGCGCTGCTCGGCATGGTGCTGCTGGATGAACCCGCCTCCCTCTGGCGCATTTTCTGCCTGCTGATGATCATCGGCGGCGTGGTCGGGCTGAAACTGCAGGGATAAATCATCCTGTCGTCATTCCGGGACGCGTAAGCGTGCCCGGAATCTCCTCGCGATACGAAGAAGATCCTGCGCAGCCTTCGGCTCGCAGGATAACAGGGCCTAAAGAACGCTACCCGTCAAATCGTACGCATCCGCTGCTTGGATCGTCACGTTCACGATCTGCCCCGGACGCAACGGCTTCTGCGAGGCCACGCGGACGATGCCGTCAATCTCCGGCGCGTCGCCCTGCGTGCGGCCCACCGTGACGCCGTCCTCATCCTGTCCGTCGATCAACACCGGCAGGGTGCGCCCCACCTTGGCGGCGAGGCGGCTGGCGGAAATTTCCTGCTGCACCTGCATGAAGCGGTGCCAGCGCTCTTCCTTCACTTCTTCCGGCACCGCGCCTTCCAGCGTATTGGCCACCGCGCCCACCACCGGCTCATATTTGAAGCACCCTGCGCGGTCGATCTGCGCCTCGCGCATCCAGTCGAGCAGGAAATCGACATCCTCCTCCGTCTCGCCGGGGAAGCCGACGATGAAGGTGGAGCGCAGCGTCAGCTCCGGGCAGATCTCGCGCCATGCCTTGATGCGCGCCAGCGTCTTCTCCTGCGCGCCGGGGCGGCGCATGGATTTCAGCACTTTGGGGCTCGCATGCTGGAAGGGAATGTCGAGGTACGGCAGAATCTTGCCCTCGGCCATCAGCGGGATGACCTCGTCCACATGCGGATAGGGGTACACGTAATGCATCCGCACCCACACGCCGAGCTCCCCCAGCCCCTGCGCGAGGTCGATGAACTTGGTGCGCCAGCTTCGGTCGCGCCACTGGCTTTCCGCATATTTCACATCGACGCCATACGCGCTGGTATCCTGCGAGATGACGAGCAGCTCCTTGACGCCGGACGCCACCAAATTCTCCGCCTCCTTCAGCACGTCACCAATGGGCCGTGAGACGAGATCACCGCGCAATGAGGGGATGATGCAGAAGGAGCAGCGGTTGTTGCAGCCCTCGGAAATCTTCAGATACGCATAATGCTTCGGCGTCAGCTTCACGCCCTGCGGGGGCAGCAGGTCGAGGAACGGGTCATGCGCGGGCGGCACGGCCTCGTGCACCGCGTTCATCACGCTCTCATATTGCTGCGGGCCGGTGATGGCGAGGACGTTCGGATAGTGCTTGCGAATCTCGTCCGGGTGCGCGCCCAGGCAGCCGGTGACGATCACCTTGCCATTCTCCGCCAGCGCCTCGCCGATGGCGTCGAAGGACTCCTCCCGCGCCGAGTCGATGAAGCCGCACGTATTCACGATGACGACATCCGCCCCCTCATACTCCGGGGCGAACTGGTACCCTTCCGCCCGTAATTGCGTCAGAATGCGCTCGGAATCCACCAGCGCCTTCGGGCAGCCAAGGCTGACAAAGCCGACTTTCGGGGCAATCTGGGGCACGGTCATGGGGCAATCTTCGCTAAACGACGGTTCAAGGCCGCTGTTTTTACGCGCTTTTGATGGGCTTATCAAGCGTTGCTGTCATTCCAGCGAAAGCTGGAATCCAGGTTTGTCATGCTGAACTTGTCTCAGCATCTTTCACAAAAGGCCCTGAAACAAGTTCAGGGCGACAGGTAAGCTGGATTCCAGCCTTCGCTGGAGTGACACCAAAAAAACACCGGCCACTCTTATAGTGGCCGGTGCCTGTTACCTACGCCGCGGCGGGAAGGAGGGGGAACCACCGCGGCGCCATGAAGCGGCGCTTAGTTATTGAAGCGCCAACTCCATTTCCGGGGTGGCCTGGGCGTTGCCGTTGGCCGCAGCTTTACGCTTCCTGGCGGTGGATGAAGCATCCACGCTTTTGGGCGCAGCCGGGGCCGCTCCGGGGGTGGCGTATTGGCGCTTCAGCTCCAGCATCTGCGCCTCGTACTGTCCGGCGAGCTGGGGCGCGAGCGCCTTTAGCCGCAGGAAGTTGGGAATCAGTCGCTCACGGGCGAGGTGATAGGTCGTGGCGTCCTCCACCGACTGGATGGCGAGTTGCATCTCGTCCTCCAGCTCGGCGATCTCGAGGCGCAGGTCACGCTCCTCCTGCTCGGCCTTCATCGTTTCCTTCAGGCCCTGCACGTAGCGGTTATCGTCGAACTTGCCCATGAACACGTCGGCGGAGAAGCCGAGATAGGACAGGCCCTTGGTGATGGCATCGGTGAGGGCCTTCTTTGCGGCGTCCTCGTCGAGATGCTGGCGGCCCGTCTTGTCGACGTTCACGAGCTGGTTCGCCGCACAGACCGAGAACGGCTCGGATTTCTCGCCGTTCCACACGTACCACAGCTTCACGATGGCAATCGCCAGGTTCTGCTCGAAGCGGTACTCGGCATCGAAGCCCCAGCCCTGCCCCAGCGGTCCGAACACCTCCGTGGCGCGCTGAATCTGGTAGTAGCTGTCGATGGCCGTGAAGCCGCCGCGCTGGTTGACGTGGCGCGTGTGCGCCGGGTCGGTGCGCGAGACGGCATCCCACAGCGCCTTGTTGGCCTTCAGTTGTTTCGTATCGGTTTTCATGCGTGTAACTCCTTGATGTCGGTGAGGAGGCGATCCAAGTACTGGCGCGCCTCGTCGAGGTCGTCCCGCAGGCTGACCGCTTCCATGCGGCAGTCACGGGTCAGCTCGTAAAGCGTCCGGGCATCGCTGGAGAGCCCGAAGGCGCGGAATCCGAGCTCTGCCTCGCGGCTGAACTCATTGTTCTGCATAAGTCTAGACTCCTGTTGCGCCCCGCCTGCCAGAGACAGGAAGAGCATCGTGGCCTTCGCGGAAGGTCACGGTTGGGTGGACACAAGTTTGGCTGACAGAACCGGCTCGTCGGTGTAGAAGGAGGCGCGTAAATGCGGCGCTTTGGCCTCGACAGGGCGACGGATTGGCGGCGGGGAAACGCCGTGTATTCTGTATGATTCTGTATAGCAGAAAACACTGTTCATTTAAAGGAAAAACAGCATGAATTTCAATATTTTACGCTTGTTTTCCGCGTTATTTTCCAAGGCCTTATGAGCCGCCTTTTCGCCCCTGATTTCCTGCTCTCCCGACTGCTCCACCGCGACGGGCTGATGCTCATCATCGATAAGCCTGCGGGCCTGCCTGTGCATGCCGGACCGAAGAGCGGTGACAATCTGGAAAACTACTTCGACGCCCTGCGTTTCGGGCTGCCGACCCCCCCCGCCCTTGCCCACCGACTTGACCGCGACACCAGCGGCTGCCTGATTCTCGGCCGCCACCGCAAGGCGCTCAGCAAACTGGGAAAACTCTTCCAGAACGGCAAGATTGAGAAAACCTACTGGGCTCTTCTGCGCGGCGTCCCCGCCGAGCGCACCGGCCGCATCGACCTGCCCCTGCGCAAGCGCAGCGACAATCCCAAAAGTTGGTGGATGGAAGCGCATCCGGAGGGAATGCCCGCCGTCACGGATTACGAGGTGATGGGCGAGGCGAACGGCCTGAGCTGGGTCGCCTTCTACCCCCGCACGGGCCGCACGCACCAGATCCGCGTCCACGCGCAATCCCTCGGCTGCCCCATCGTCGGCGACCCCGTCTACGGCACCGAGGAAGACAAAGCCCCCGGCCAACGCCTGCATCTGCATGCCCGCAGCCTCGTGGTGCCCATCTCCGTCAACAAGGACCCCATCCGCGCCGAGGCTCCGCCCCCGCCGCATATGGACGCCGCCTTGAGGGCCTGCGGATATTCCGGCTGATCCCGCCAATCGAAGCCTTATCCCACTCCCGGCAAGGTGGCTAAAACAACCGGGAGCACAACATGACCGAGGTCGTCAGCGATTTCGACAGCCGCCACAAAGTGTGGGAGATGATTAAAGATATCCGTGTCTGCCAGATGGTGACACGGGATGTGGACGGCCACCTGCACGCCCGCCCGATGGTGGCGCAGCAGGAGCGCTTCGACGGCGAGCTGTGGTTCTTCACTTGGGCGCATTCGGAGAAGGTGAAGGAAATCGAGACCTACCCGCACGTGGCCCTCAGCTACAGCGACCCGAAGCAGCAGAATTACGTCTCGGTCAGCGGCCGCGCACGCCTCGTGCTGGACCGCGCACGCATGGAGGAATTCTGGGCCGAGCCGCTGCGCACCTGGTTCCCCAAGGGCATCGATGACCCCAACATGGCGCTCATCTGCGTCACCATCGAGAGCGCCGAATACTGGGACAGCCCTTCGAGCACCGTGGTCTATGCCTACGGCTACGCAAAGGCTCGCCTGACGGGCAAAGCACCTAATCCGGGCGAGAACAAGATCGTCGAATTCGAGACGGCCTGAGTTTCCGGTGGCCGCTTATAAACAAAAATCCCCGGAATGACATCCATTCCAGGGATTTTTACTGCTGTACAGGATTAACGCGGGCCACCGCCACCCGGGGCACTGCCGCCACCGCCAGAGCCAGGAGCGCCTGGGCCACCACCCAGGCTTGGGGAATCCTTGGCAATAGGCGTGCTTGCTGCCATCAAATGCCCAAGCGCAGCAAGTGCTGAGGCCTCACTCGCGCTCGAAGCCTGTCCTGCACTCACCCCTGCACTTTGCAGGCGTTGGCCAATAGAAGCCGCAGCATCGTCGCCTCCCAAGCTGCTGAGGCCAGAAATCCGGCCATCGCTACCCAATGCGTCGCGAACAGCGCGCGTCGCTTCGACCCGGCTTGAACGGCGGTTGGCGCCGACGGCCTGCGTATTCCCCCGCCGCTCGACGGTTTGAGAAGAGTCGGTCGATTGACGGACGACCGCCTCACCATCGACAATGGGGCGCGTGGTGTTGGCGCTGGAAGGTCGATGAAGCTGAAAGCCCGCGGCCATTTCGGCAGGCTGGTTATTGGGAAGATACTCAAGCTGACCCGTTTGCGGATTGATGGCCTGCTGGGCCGGCTCCATCATGGTGCGGGCCGGAATGATGGCACCATTGGCGAGCTGTTCGCGCGGTCCGCGGCCGGCAAGCGCTTCGAATTGCGCGGTCGCCCGGATTACGGTAAGCGCGTTCTCATCCGCCCTCCGCCCGCGATCAATAATGATGTCCGGCGGCACCTGAAGATTGCCGTCAACGATGCGAATGAGCTCGCGGCGGCCGCGGGGCGTCGTCACCATGAAAGGAGCCCCCGTGGACAGACCGCCTTCACGCAGGATCTCACCAGCGGGCTGCTGTGCGGAAGACTGTGGAGATGCACGTTCCTGCGCTCGAGACGGAGCAGCAGTCGGCTGCCTGTCACGACTACCTGTAAGGCCTTGGGCTTCATTGAGCAGCCCGTCAAGCGCCGTAGTTTCCAAACGGCCGTTATTTACCCGGCCAAAACCGCGGAGCGCCGTTTGCGTGGCACGGGAATTCAGGTTGCCATCGTCGCTGATCTCCCGGCCCGTTACATCGCTCAAAAGGCGCTGGATGGCAGCATTATAATTCAGAAGCGCGTCCCCCCCGGCGGGGCGTTGGTTTTCTCTGAGAAAAGCAATATCTGCGTTGATACGGTTGACATCACGGCTCATGGGGGCTCTCCAATTATCAAAGTGCGGATGCCCCTAATTTACTCAATTCCCGTGAGTTTAGTGTTAAGGTTTTGTGAAAGTTGGCATTGTCCCATTAAGATA
>DBAY01000069.1 GCA_002291925.1 Alphaproteobacteria bacterium UBA998
TTTACAATCTCTGACAGCAGCTCCGTCCAGCCTTGCTTTTCAGCGGGCCCGTCCGAAGCGGGATTGGAGTAATAGCAAATCTCCGAAGAGAGTCAACACACTTTTTTGAGAAATTTTTAATTCGCGTTTGTGTGCCGCGCTGATGAGTAGAATATAGCCATTCCGCATCTTTTAATCAAGCCGTGGCACTTCATTTTTGAGTGAAACAAGCGTAGAAAATCTTTCGCCCCCGCGCCGGTATCTTTATGTTCTCTTGATAAGCGTGACTCGAAATCTTCATTATCCTGAGAAACAAGCGCTCCCTATACTTTCTCACCACAAAAATAAAAGGCAGGCCTGCATGGACACGAATATGAATATCGGCGCATCCCATGCTTCCGAGGGCAAGCAGGGTCACCCCAGCGTATCCATTGCGTGGAATCCCAGCCCGGACATGCGGGAGCGGCTGAGGGAAATCGATGCCGACGGGCATTCCCTCTTGCGCGATGATCAGCCGAAGAATCTGGAATTGAAGGATCCGAGCATCATCCGCAACCCGGAAGGGCGTGGTTATATCATCTATGCCTCGGTCGGCCGCAGCGACATTCAGAAATGGAATATCGGGCGGTTCGTGACCGTGGACCTCAGCCAGCCCTGGACGCTGGAACAACTGACCAACCTCAGTGGGCTGGAGAAGGTCAAGGACGGTGTGATTGTTGATATGGACATTTTCCATGCAAAAGACCCGGAAGAACGCGAAGCCTACCGTAACAGCATCAAAGGAAAGCACTGGGTCGTCCTCAAGGAAACCTGCGCTCCAGCCATGACGTGCGATGTCGTGGGCGGCCAGCCTCTCTATAAGATGTACGTCCAAACCGCCTGTTTTCATGAAAACGGCGTCATCATCGAAGCCACATCGCGCGATGGCATTCATTTTCATGTGGAGCCGGAGCCCGTCGTCACGCCGAAGATGATGCTGAAGGAATCCGCCGATACGCCCGCCCAGCCCGGCACGCTGGCCGGGGTGTATGACATCAGCCATTCCACCATCACCTGGCAGGGCATACCGCATGAGTGCCTGACCTTCACCGGAACCACCGAAGTGGAAGGCGGCGCGGTAGGCGACATCTACTGCATGCTGCGCGAGCGCGGCAAGGAAGGCGCGCATTGGAGCACGCCCGTCAAGATATTGCAGCAGGAGCACGTCCCCTTCCATAACTCGCCGCTGCATAAAAAGCAGAACCATGATAACGGCCACGCGCACAGTGCGCATGTAAGCGACAGCCATTACGAATGGTGCATCGAGGGGACGCAGATCGTCGATCTGGGCGATAATCACTATTTGATGTCCGGCGTCTGCTTCCTCGACAAGCCGGAAGGCCGCAATGGCGAGCGCCAGCGTGTGTTTTTCGGGGCGTCACGCTCGCCGCTGGGGCCTTTTGTGCCCCTCCACACCCCGTTGCAGCCCCTCAGCAGTAAAGGAGAGAACGGCCATCCCGATACGGTGATTGAGAATGGGACGATGCATCTGGTCTATCAGGAGCGCAGCGGCGACGGAAAGCCCTGGCACCTTAGGCGCGCGGAATTTGATACGGCGCACCTCCGTGAGCTGGTTGAAGAAGCGATTAGTTTTTCCAGCGCAGTACCCGCACCGCATTGTATCAATCCGCATTATTACGGGCCGCAGCGGCGTGAACGGACAAGCCCACAAGCAGGCGCCGCACGCATGGCCTAGAATCGAGAATTGACCCACCCACAAAACCTGCTATGAGTTGCGAGTCATTTGCAACTGCAGTATCCAGCAGGTATTTCATGCGTCCCATTTCCCTCTTCGCTACCCTTTATTTCATTCTCTATTCCCTTGCGATCGCTGCCTTCCCGGCCATGGCCGCCGAACCGGTGGTCAACATCTACTCTGACGCGCAGGAGCCGCTGGTGCGCCCCATCCTGAACGAGTTCACCAAGGACACCGGCATCAAGGTGAACATGGTGACCGCCGAGAAAGGCATGCTGCTCACCCGGCTGGAGCAGGAGGGCGACATGACGCCCGCCGATTTGATGCTGACCGTGGATGTCGGCAATCTCTGGCGCGCCAAGAGCAAGGGCCTTCTGCAATCGGTGCAGCCCGCCAACGCGAATGACCAGATTCCCGCGAACCTGCGCGACCCGGAAGGCTTCTGGTATGGCATGACCACCCGCGCCCGCGTGATTTTCTACAACAAGAACAAGGTGAAGCCGGAAGAGCTCTCCACCTATGAAGACCTGGCCGATCCCAAATGGAAAGGCGCGCTGCTCGTGCGCTCCTCGGACAATGTCTATAACCAGTCCCTGCTCGCCTCCATCATCCTCGCCGATGGGCGTCAGAAAGCGCTGGAATGGGCCAAAGGGCTGGTCGCCAACTTCGCCCGCCCGCCGCAGGGGGCCGATGAGGACCAGCTGAAGGCGCTGGGCGCCGGGGAAGGCAAACTGGCCATCGCCAACAGCTATTATTACGGCAAGATGCTCAACTCCCCCAACGAGGAAGAGCGCACACTGCTCTCCAATGTCGGCATCTTCTTCCCCAACCAGCAGGGTCGCGGGGCGCATATCAACATCCGCGGCGCGGGCGTCACCAAGCACGCCCGCAACAAGGACAACGCCGTGAAGCTGCTGGAATATTTCCTCAGCGACAAGGGCCAGAGCTTCCTCGCTGAGAGCAATTATGAGTATCCGGTGAAGCAGGGCGTTGCCGTGCCCGCCACGCTGAAGGCGTGGGGCGAGTTCAAGGCTGATGCCGTGTCGCTCGAAGAGGTCGGCAAAACCGGGCCGGAAGCCGTGCGCGTGATGAACGAAGCCGGCTGGCGCTGATTGCCCGCATGACGCTGGCGCTGCGCGACATCTCCCACGGCTACGGCACACGCCAGATTCTGCGCGCCGTCTCGTTTGAGGTGCAACCCGGCGAATTCGTCTGCCTCGCCGGGGAATCCGGCTGCGGCAAATCCACGCTGCTGCGGCTGATTGCCGGGCTGGAAGCGCTGCAAAACGGCCGCATCGAGCGCGGTGGCGAAGCGCTCTCCACGCCGGAACACGCCCTGCCCCCGGAGAAACGCCGCATCGGGCTGGTGTTCCAGCATGCCTCGCTGTTTCCGCATCTGAACGTGCGCGACAATGTCTGCTTCGGCATGCGTCCCAAATCGCGCGAGAAGGCGCATGCGCTCTTGGAGCAGGTACGCTTCTCGGGCCGCGAAGAGGATTATCCACACACCCTCTCCGGCGGTGAGCAGCAGCGCGTGGCCTTGGCACGGGCTTTGGCGGCAGAACCGGAACTGCTCCTGCTCGACGAGCCCTTCGCCAGCCTTGACTATGACCTTCGCAAGCAGTTGCGCACCGACATTCACGCCCTGCTGAAAGCGCGCGGCATCCCGACATTGATGGTCACCCACGATCCGCAGGAAGCGCTGCAACTGGCCGACCGCATCGTGCTGCTCGGGCCGCAGGGGACGGTGGAGCAGATCGGCACCCCGCGCGAGCTTTATCTCTCGCCGCAAACCGAATACGCCGCCCGCTTCTTCGGCACGGCGAATTACGTGCGGATGCAGGGCACCGCGCGGCTGGTGCGCCCGGAGCAGATTTCCCTCTCACCGCAGGGCCGTCACCGCGCCGTGGTGAAACGCTGCCGTTTTTCCGGCAGTCATCAACTGGTGGAAATGGAATGGGAAGGCCAGGCCCTGCTCGCCAAGGATTACGAGCTGCACCCCCTCACCGAGGGCGCTCCTGTGATGTTCAACTTCCGCTTTGAGCAAGGCGCGGAAGCACAGGTCGTTTAGGCCGTTTCGGATTTGTCATTCCAGCCCCGGCCTTCGCCGGGGTAAACTCCGGCTGGAATCTATTTTACCTGTCGCCCTGAACTCGTTTCAGGGCCTTTTTGTAAAAGATGCTGAAAGGAGTTCAGCATGACGATAAGGGGCGCTGGATTCACGGTCAGCGCTCGGCTGCGCCTCACTCGCCGGGAATGACATGCGTCAAACATTCTCCAGAAAATCATCCAGCATCTGCAGCGCCGTGTGGACGCTGGCGTGGCGGATGTTGGTACGATCACCCTCAAAATGGCAGGCGCGGTGGCGCACCTGTTTCGTGTGGCTGCTGGCCACCGCAATATGCACGGTGCCGACCGGCTTCTCCTCACTACCTCCCCCCGGCCCTGCAATGCCCGTAACCGACACCGCCACGCAGGCCTTCGCCCCATTCGGCAGGACGGCGCGTTCAGCGGCAGCCTGCGCCATCTGACGCGCCACGGTTTCTGACACCGCGCCGGGGCCGCCGTGCGCAAAACATTCCGGCGCGACGCCGAGCATCTGCATCTTGGCCTCGTTGGAATAGGTGACGAAGCCTTGCACGAAAACGGAGGAAGAACCGGGCCACTCGGTCAGCGCCGCCGCAATCAAGCCGCTGGTGCAAGACTCCGCCGTGGCAATCACCAGCTGTCGCTCGCGGTAGCCATCAAGCACCTTGTTGGCGAGGCGGGGGATTTTGGGAGGAAACATGGCACGACACTCCTTTTTCCATCATTCCGAACGTATGTGAGGAATCTTTATACAGGGATAGATGCTGTGTTCCCTGTATAAAGATTCCTCCTCGCGCTGCTCGTTCGGAATGACGCGAGAAGATATGAGAATTACATGAAATAGTGCGCCACGTAAAAGAGCGCGATGGGATAGAGCCCCGCCAGCAGATCATCGAACATGACGCCGAAGCCGCCTTTCACCTTCGCATCGGCCAGCGAGATGGGCCACGGCTTCAGAATATCAAACATGCGGAACATCACGAAACTGCCCGCCAGCCAATGCAGTGGCAAGACCGGAAACTGCGGCGCGAACAGCAGGTGCCACAGGCCGATGAGTAGCAGGATGCCCGCCACTTCGTCGATCACGATTTCTCCCGGATCATGCACCGCACCCGACTGGCGCATATAGGCCCCCGACGCCCACGTGCCGAGCAGCGTAATCACCGCCGCCCCGACTAGCACGCCGAAGCCCCCGGCAACCAACCAAAGCCCATAGGCCAGCGGCAGCGCGGCGAGCGTGCCGAACGTCCCCGGCGCTTTCGGCGCCTTGCCGACGAGGAACCACGTGGCGAGGAGTGTGGGCAGGAAAAATCTCATGGAAAAGTTCTAACGGCCTTCCCGTATATTGTCACTCCGCACTTGTTGCGGGGTCTCCTCGTGTGGCAGGTAGACCCCGCGTACCAAGTGCGGGGTGACATCTTTTCCACATTCTCCTACCCCCGCTCCTCATTCTGAGCTTGTCGAAGGATGCAGGCCCGTCACCGCGCCACACATCATGGTTCGACAGGCTCACCATGAGGGCGGGGGGCGTGGGACACAGGAGTTGCCATCATTGCGAGGAGCGCCAGCGACGCGGCAATCCAGAACCGCCCGCTGGATTGCTTCGCTGAAGCTCGCAATGACGAGAATAAAACCTCACCCCGCAAACGCCACCGTCGCCACTGCCATCGCGGCGAGGCCTTCGCGGCGGCCGGTGAAGCCGAGGGTTTCGGTGGTGGTGGCTTTCACGTTCACGCGCTTTTCAGCCAATCCCAGTAAGGATGCGAGACGTGAACGCATGGCGTCGCGGTGAGGGCCGATTTTCGGGGCTTCGCAGAGGATGGTGACATCCACATGCTGCACGCGGCCGCCTTCGCTTTGCACCTTCGCCAGCGCTTCCTTCAGGAAAATCTCGGAATCGGCGCCCTTCCATTTCGCGTCGCTCGGCGGGAAATGCTGGCCGATATCGCCCGCCCCCGCCGCGCCGAGCAGCGCATCGGTCAGCGCATGCAGCACGGCGTCGGCGTCGGAGTGGCCCTCCAGCCGGTGCGAGTGGGGAATGCTCACCCCGCCCAGGCGCACCACGCGCGCGTCCTCCGGCGTGCCGTCAGGATGCGCCACGAACTGATGCACATCGAAGCCCTGCCCCGTGACGATGACCATGTTTTCCTCCCTCTCGCGCTGCGCCCAGCGCCAGTCGTCCGGCGTGGTCAGCTTGCGGTTGCGCATCTCCCCTTCCACCACCGTCACATCGTGACCGGCGAGTTCCATCACCATCGCGTCATCGGTGGCGCCGGTGCCCGCGAAACGCTCATGCGCTTTCAGCAACGGCGCGAAGTGGAAGCCCTGCGGCGTCTGCACGGCGCGCATAGTAGAGCGGATGGGCGTGCCCGTCACATGCTGGCCGATGACCTCCTTCAGCGTATCCACCACGGGGATCACCGGGATGACGGCAGGCGAATGGCGCATGCCTTCCAGGACGCGGGAAATCAGCGATTCCGTAATGAATGGCCGCGCCGCGTCATGCACCAGCACGCGCTCGGGGGCATTTTCTGCGAGCGCCTTCAGGCCATGGAGCACCGATTCCTGCCGCGTCTTGCCGCCCATCACCGGCTCCGGCAGGCCGAGGCTTCCACAAGCGACGTCATAATCCGCGCGGTGGTCGGGATGGATGACCACCCGCACCTCGCCAATGCCCGGATGGGCCTGAAATGCGCGGATGGCATGGCACAACACCGCCTGCCCGCCAAGGGGGCGATATTGCTTCGGCCCGCCCTCGCCCATCCGCTCACCCGATCCGGCGGCAACAATGAGCACGGCTGGCTTTTTTTCTGAATGGGCGTTCAAAATACGCGCTCTTTCGTTGAGTTTTCAAGTGGAATCGGTTATGCAGCACAGGTTTTAACTCACAGCTAACAGCCCTGTCACCCTGAACTTGTTTCAGGGTCTATGAAAAGATGCTGAAACAAGTTCAGGGTGACAAAGGAAAAAACAATGACTCAGCGCCCTGCCCTTCGCCCTATCCAGATCGGCCCCGTCACGGTGGCCGAGCCGGTGATTCTCGCCCCCATGACGGGCGTGTCGGATTACGCCTTCCGCCGTTTGGTGAAGCGGTATGGCGCGGGCATGGTGGTCTCGGAGATGATCGCCAGCAAAGCCGTCATCCTGCAGAACAAGAACGCGATGCGCATGACCAAGCAGGACAAGACGGAATACCCCACCGCCGTGCAGCTTGCGGGCTGCGAGCCGGAAGTGATGGCCGAAGCGGCCCGCCTGAACGAGGACATGGGCGCCGACATCATCGACATCAATTTCGGCTGCCCGGTGAAGAAGGTCGTCAATTCCTACGCCGGCTCCGCCCTGATGCGCGACGAGCTGCTGGCGGGCCGCATTCTGGAAGCCACCGCCAAGGCCGTGAAAATTCCCGTCACGGTGAAGATGCGCATGGGCTGGGACTCCAACTCCCTCAACGCGGCCAAAATCGCCAAGATCGCCGAGGATGTGGGCATCAAGATGATCACCATCCATGGCCGCACGCGCTGCCAGATGTACAAGGGCGAGGCCGATTGGGCTTTTATCCGCACCGTGAAAGACGCCGTGAACCTCCCCGTCATCGCCAATGGCGACATCACCACGTTTGCGGACGTGGACAACGCCATGCACCTCTCCGGCGCCGATGGCGTGATGATCGGCCGCGGCACTTACGGGCGCCCATGGTTCCCGGCGCAGGTGATCCATTACCTGAAAACCGGCGAGAAGCGGCCTGACCCATCACTGCAGGAGCAGATGGATACGGTGCTCGGCCATTACGAGGACATGCTGGAGCTTTACGGCCTGCATGAAGGCGTCAAGGTCGCACGCAAACATATCGGCTGGTACGTCACCGGCATGCGCAACGCCGCCGAATTCCGCTTCGCCGTCAACCAGCTCACCGACGCTGAAGCCGTGAAGCAGAAGATTCGGGATTTCTATCAGGGTCAATTGAACTAGCCATACACCAACCACCAATTATTACTGCTCGTAACTGCCTAACACTGAGGTCAAAAGATATGTGGCGAAAATTACTGGGGAAAGAAGAAAAAGACACCACTCGTAAGATTACAGAAACACATGTACGTCCAATCTCACTTGAAAAAGATTACGAAAAAGATGTCATCACAGATGCCGAACATGGAATTTCAATTACGCGCTACCGAACATATCCTATGTGGCAAACAGCACCTTACGGTATCCGGGAAATTCCTGTTTATGATATTTTTTCAATCCCGACAAGACCTCGCCCTGCGTGGCACTGTGTCTCGAACGGAGTGTAGATCCAGCGTCAGGTGCCGTTAAAAAAATTTCGCTGGGAGCGTATATTCGTCGTGAGGAATACAATGCAACGGCTAGATCCCAGATTAGAGAATTATATAAACGAACTGGCGTATACGCCTGCCTTACTACTTTTGGAGTGTGTAATCCTGACATATTGAAAGACGCAGGCCACGTTCCCGGAACGATAGATAATGCCGGATACATCAGTAATTATTGCACTGATTATATTTTCAGCTCAGAAATATCATTAGGGTATTCAAGTTATACCGCAGACGAAGAAATGTTTCACTCAATGAAGCAGAATTTGAGTAACTTACTTTTATATAGTGATTTTATCAGCTCTATTGAAGCGAATCGCCTCGCACTATACGATGTACTCAAAGGATGTATGGCTGAAGATATTATACCTAATATTCAGGAAGTAGTGCAAAAAGCCAATGAGTGCTACCAATATCAACGTCAAAAACAACAGCAGGCACAGCGCTCGAGGTAATGCCATCATATGATCGACAAGCCCTTCCGTATGCAGGTGCGGCGCATGGGCACGTTGGCGCTGATGTTCCTCGTATTCCTGTTGGCGCTGGCCACCTATGTCGCCTTCACCAATGCCACGGACCCGCTGGGGCCGGAGGCGGGCACGGTGCGCTGGCTGGTGGTGGGCAATCTCATCGTGCTGTTCATCCTCTCCGCCGTAGTGCTGCGGCGGGTGATGCGACTCTGGCGCTCCATCCGCCGCGGCTCGGCGGGCTCACAGCTGCAATCACGCGTGGTGATGGCGTTCAGCCTTGTCACCATCCTGCCCGCGCTGGCCATCACGGTGTTCTCGGCGGTGCTGTTCCAGTACGGCATCAAATCCTGGTTCGACCAGCGGGTCAGCACGGCGCTGGAAGAATCGGTAACCGTCGCCGAGGCGTACCTCCGCGAGCATAAGGACGTGCTGCGCGCCGACGCCGCCGCGATGGCGCATGATCTGGCGCGCGAGCTCCCGCTTTCCGTGCTGCAGCCCAAGCTGTTTGCCACCATCCTTAACAACCAGGTAGCGCTGCGCGATTTGAGCGAGGCGATGGTACTGCGCGAGAACATCCCCGTCGCCCGCTCCGCGCTCAGCTTCTCGCTGATGTTTGAAACCCTCCCCGCCGAGATGCTGGAGCAGGCGCGCACCGGCGAAATCCCCATGATCGACCGCGCCGACCGCATCATGGCCATCGTGCAGATTGACCCGTTGACGGACAGTTTCCTCATCATCACGCGCGTGGTCGATCCCAAGGTGCTGGGCCACGTGAACCAGGCCTACGGGGCGGTGGAGCAATATCAGGAGCTGAAGCTGAACATCGCCAACCTGCAGATCCAGTTCACCGTGGTGTTCGTGCTGTTTGCCTGCCTGCTGCTGCTTTCCGTCATCTGGTACGGCATGCTGTTCGCCTCGCGGTTGGTGGTGCCGCTTTCCCGCCTCATCAACGCCACGGAGCGCGTGCGGGCGGGCGATTACTCCATCCGGCTGGAAGTGGGCGACGAAGATGACGAGATCAGCACGCTCATCCGCCGCTTCAACCGCATGACCGGGCAACTGCGCACCCAGCGCGAGGACCTCACCGAAGCCAACCGCGCGCTCGACCAGCGCAGCCGTTTCAGCGAGGCAGTGCTGGAGGGCGTCTCAGCAGGCATCGTGGCGCTCGATATTGATCAGCGCCTGCGCCTCGCCAACCGCGCCGCCCAGCAATTGCTGCAACTGGAGCGCTTCGAGGATGCGCGCGAGACGCCGCTTTCCATGCTGATTCCCGCCTTCTCCGGCGTGCTCCGCCGTGCGTGGGAGGACCCGTATCACCCGCAGCAGGAAGACGTCACGCTGCAGCAGGAAAACCGCACCCTCACCCTGCTCACACGCATCACGGCGGAGATGCAGGGCGGCGTGGTGGAAGGCTTCGTGGTGACGTTCGACGACATTTCGCCACTGCTCGCCGCCCAGCGCCGCGCCGCATGGGCGGACGTGGCCCGACGCGTGGCGCATGAGATTAAAAACCCGCTTACCCCCATCACGCTCTCCGCCGAGCGGTTGCGCAAGAAATTTGCCCCCGCCGGCAACGAGGAGCGCGAAACCTTCGACCGCTACCTCGACACCATCCTGCGCCATATCCGCGATATTGGCAGCATCGTGGAGGAGTTCGTTTCCTTCGCCCGCATGCCCATGCCCAAGCTCAAGCCGGAGCCGCTGAAACCCTTGCTGCAGAAAGCCGCCTTCAGCGCCGAGACCGCCGCCCCCGGCGTCACGGTGGATGTGCGGGTGGAGCAGGATGACCTGATGCTGGTCTGCGATGACGGGCAGATGAACCAGGTCTTCACCAACCTGCTGAAGAATGCCTGCGAGGCCATCGAGCGCCGTCCGGAGGAGGTGCGCGCCACCGTGCCCGGACACATCGCGGTGGATGCCTACAGCGAGGGCGGAAAACTCTTGATTTCCGTATGCGATAACGGCCCCGGCCTGCCAGAGGACAAGCTCGACAAGCTCACCGAACCCTACATCACCACGCGCGAGAAAGGCACCGGTCTGGGACTAGCAATTGTGAAAAAAATTGTCGAAGACCATAAGGGTAGTATGTCACTGGCCAATCAGCCGTCAGGAGGCGCTTGTATTACGCTGACGTTTCCGCTAGAGATGAATTCGCAGATAGGCAACTGATGTAGCAATTTTGTCACCAGTCGCCCATCAAGCGCCTGAACATTGTCAAGGATTGGTGCCCAAATGAGCTGTGATATTCTGGTGGTCGATGATGAAGCCGACATTCGGAACCTAGTCTCCGAAATTCTCAACGACGAAGGATATTCCAGCCGCACCGCCGCCAATTCCGACACGGCCCTGCAAGCCATCGCGCAGCGCGTGCCCAACCTCATGATCCTTGACATCTGGCTGCAAGGCAGCGAGCTGGACGGCCTCGGCATCCTGGAGCTAGTGCAGAGCCGCTACCCGACCCTGCCCGTTATCATGATCAGCGGCCACGGCAACATCGAAACCGCGGTCAACGCCATCAAGATGGGCGCCTATGATTTCGTTGAGAAGCCCTTCTCCGCCGAGAAGCTGATGCATATCGTACGCAAGACGCTCGAGGTCGCCAAGCTGCGGCAGGAGAATCAGGAACTGAAAACCCGCGGCAAGGTGGACAATATCCTCATCGGCGGCTCACCGGCCATCAACACCGTCAAACAGATGATTGAGAAAGTCGCGCCGACCAACAGCCGCATCCTCATCACGGGCGAGGAAGGCACCGGTAAAGAAGTCGTGGCGCGCCTCATCCATGCGAAATCGCACCGCCGCAACGGCGCGTTCGTCACGCTCAATGCCGCCTCCATCCACCCGAGCCAGGTCGATATCGAGCTGTTCGGCGTCGAGGAAAGCGCCCCGGCGGGCGGTGCTGAGAAACTCGGCCTGTTCGAGAAGGCTCATGGCGGCACGCTCTTCATTGACGAAGTGGCCGACATGAACAAGGAGACGCAGGGCAAGCTGCTGCGCACCCTGCATGAGCAGAATTTCGAGCGCGTGCGTGGCAAGAAGCGCGTCCAGGTGGATGTACGCGTCATCGCCGCCACCAACCGGGACCTGAAGGAAGAAATCCGCATGGGCCGCTTCCGTGAGGACCTTTATTACCGCCTGAACGTCGTGCCGCTGCACATGCCTTCGCTGCGCGAGCGCCGCGAGGACATCCCGGATCTCTGCAAGTATTTCCTCGAGCAGTCGGCCCGTGGCGCCGGCATGAGCCCGCGCCGCCTGACCGATGACGCCATGGCCGTGCTGCAGGCCTATAGCTGGCCGGGCAATGTCCGCCACCTGCGCAACATCATGGAATGGCTGCTCATCATGGCCTCCGGCTCCCCCGAGAAGCCCATCGACGAGTCCATGCTGCCGCCGGAACTGATGGATCAACGGACGACCCTGTCGCGCCCGGAAGATGGCAGCGCCGTGATGTCCATGCCGCTGCGCGAGGCTAGAGAGATTTTCGAGAAGCAATACCTGCTGACGCAGATCGCGCGCTTTGGCGGAAACATCTCGAAAACCGCGTCCTTCATCGGGATGGAGCGATCGGCCCTGCACCGCAAGCTGAAGCTGCTCGGCATCCATAACGACGAGAAAATCCCTGCCTGACGCCTGCGAGGTTCGCGCCATGCCCGCCCTTCGCGCTGCTCTTCGTTTCGGGTTGCTGATGCTGCTGCCGTGGTGGATGGCCGCTTCCGCAGCGGCGCAGACCATTGGCAGCGGGTACGAAAGCTTCAAGCCTTATTTCGCATCCCTGCGCTCCAACGAAGTCAATGCGCGGGTGGGCCCCAGCAAGGATCATCCGATCACGTGGGTTTATCACCGTCAGGGCCTGCCCGTGCAGGTCATCGATGTGCATAATGAGTGGCGCAACATCATCGATCCCGAAGGCGACAAGGGCTGGGTGAAAAAATCACTGCTCTCTCCTCGCCGCACCGTCATCACCACCGCGGACAAAAACGAACTGCGCGCCAACCCCTCCCCCTCAGCCACCATCATCGCGACCGTGGAGAAACAGGTGGTGTGCACGGTTCGCGTGTGCAGCCTTCACTGGTGCCAGGTGGATGCGGGCGTCTATCGGGGCTGGATGGAAAAAGCCTCGCTGTGGGGTATCCTCCCGGCGGAAATCATCGAATAAGCATATTTCTATATACTTATCCGCACGATGGTCTTTTCGCCATGGCGGCGATTTATTTGCGCGGGTTTCATACTTTTTTTACTTATATGCTTTAAGCCAACCTCTAGCATAACGTGCAAAAGGTGTAGCCATGTTTTTCTCCGCCCCCAAGAACAATAAGCTCGATCGTCTGATTGCCGTTGATCACTCGCTGGCCATCATCGAATTCTCGCCGGACGGCACGATTCTCGACGCCAACGAGAATTTTCTGAAAGCCATCGGCTACAGCCTGAACGAAATTGTCGGCAAGCATCACTCCATGTTCCTGGAGCCGGCCAAGGCCGCCCTTATGGAATACAAAACTTTCTGGGACAATCTCCGCCGCGGGCGGGTGCAGCAATCCGAGTTCAAGCGCATCACCAAAAGCGGCAAGGCCATCTGGATCGAAGCATCCTACACGCCTGTTTTCTCCTCCTCCGGGCAGGTGACCAAAATCATCAAATTTGCCACCAACATCACGGAGCGCAAACTCCGCGCGGCCGACCATGCCAGCCAGATCGAAGCCATCAATCGCTCGCAGGCGGTGATTGAATTCACCCTGGACGGTCACATCGTGCGCGCCAATGAGAATTTCCTGAAGGTCATGGGCTATCAGGAAGAAGAAATCCTCGGCAAGCATCACTCCATGTTCGTGGAGGAAGAATACCGCCGCAGCCGCGACTACGCGGAATTCTGGAGCCGCCTGCGTGAAGGCGATTTCTTCTCCGCCGAGTACAAGCGCATCGCCAAGGGCGGCCGCGAGGTCTGGATTCACGGCTCGTACTATCCGATCATGGATGCCGACGGGGCGCCCTACAAGGTCGTCAAATATGCGATCGACATCACCGAGCGCATTCTCCTCGCCCAGCGCAATGAGCGCATCCGCAAGATCATCGAAGCCAATCTCGGTGATGTGAACCACGCCATTTCCAGCGCCAACGCGCAGACCTCGACCGCTGCCAGCGCCTCGACCCAGACTTCCGCCAACGTGCAGGCGGTGGCGTCGGCGGCAGAGGAGATGAACGCGTCGGTGGAGGAAATCGCCCAGAACATGCACCGCTCGCGCGACGCGGTGGATCAGATGGTGTCGCAGGTCCAGGTGGCGGACGGTGCCACCAAGCGCCTGCTGACCGCAACGCAGTCGATGACCAGCATCATCTCGCTCATTCAGGACATCGCCGGGCAGATCAACCTGCTGGCGCTCAACGCCACCATCGAATCCGCACGCGCCGGGGAAGCCGGCAAAGGCTTCGCCGTGGTGGCCAGCGAGGTAAAGAGCCTCGCCGGTCAGACCGCCAAAGCCACTGAGCAGATCGCCCGCGAGATTGAGGGCGTGCAGGCGATTTCCCGCGAAACCGTGGAGTCGCTCGACACTATCCAGTCGTCCATCGACCATGTGCGTGAGTTCGTGACCAACGTCGCCGGGGCCATCGAGGAGCAGAGCGCCGTGATGCGCGATATTTCCTCCAACATGCAGATTGCTGCGATGGGCGTGGACAGCGTCAACAAGAGCGTCAACGAAATTGTGCAGGCGACTAACATCGCCGAGGAAGCCACGCGGAAAGTGCTCGAAGCCTCGGTCACGCTCGCCGCGTGACCGCAGGCGCGCTTACGCGCCCGTCATGATGCGGTCGACCAGCTGCTTCACGGTCGGAATAAAGCCACCGTTATAGAAGGGGTCGGACGCGAATTTATAGGCGTTGTGGCCGGCGAACATGAGGTTGTCCTCCACGCAGCCGCCATGCACGATGTTCTGCAGCGTCTTCTGGATGCAATAGCTGCGCGGGTCGGCCTTCTTGCCGGTGGTGAAATCGTCATGGTCCTTCCAGTTGGAGAAGCGGCAATGGCTGAGGCAGCCCATGCACTCCACCTGGTCGGTATGAATCTGCTGCGCGCGCTCCGGCGTTACGAAAATCACCGTCTCGTCCGGCGTCTTCATCATCTCGGTGAAGCCCTGCGCAATATACTGCTCGCAGAGCGCCGCATCCTGCGGGGTGACGTAGATCAGGCGCTTGCGGGGGCCAAACGGGATGCCCGCCGTGAACTCGCCTTCCGGCGCGGAACGGTAGGCCATCTGGCGCTCCGAGCGGCCGCGCAGTTCCTGGATGAACTGGTTGTTCACCGCCGAGGAGTAGAAGCCAGTCGGGCTGAAGCGGTTGAGGAAGATTTCGCCCTTGGAAAGCGTCAGCAGCTTTTTCTTCCAGTCTTCCGGAATCGGGCTTTCCTGCGTCAGCAGCGGGCGCGTGCCGAACTGGAACGCCACGGGGCCAATCTCGTCATTCTCTAGCCAGTGCTCCCAATCCTTCAGGTACCATGCACCGCCCGCCATGATGATAGGTACGTGATTCAGCCCCACCTCGTTCATGAAAGCGCGAATTTCCGCCACGCGCGGGTACGGATCCTCCGGACGTTCCGGGTCCTCGCTGTTGGAGAGGCCATTATGACCGCCTGCCAGCCACGGATCTTCATAAACAACGCTGCCGAGAAACTCCTGCGCCTTGCTGTAGGAGCGCTTCCACAGCGCCCGGAAGGCGCGCATGGAGGAGACGATGGGATGATAATACACGCCGTACCGCGCCGAGATTTCCGCCAGCTGATAGGGCATGCCCGCGCCGCAGGTGACGCCGTGGATGAGACCCTTGGCCTGCTGCAGCACACCTTCCAGAATGCGTTGCGCGCCACCCATCTCCCACAGCACGTTCATGTGGATGCGGCCCTGCCCGCCCGCCACTTCATGCGCGATGCGTGCCTGCTGCAGCGCGCCGTCAATACTCATGGCGACGAGCTCTTCGTGACGCTCGCGGCGCGTGGTGCCCTGATAAACGTAATCGATGCGGCTGCCATCCGCGTTGTAGCGATCCGGGTTCACGCCGGAGAAGGTGCCAACCGCCCCGGCGGCCGCGAAGGCCCCGGCGCTGCGGCCATTGCTGGCGCCAATGCCCTTGCCTCCCTCCACAATCGGCAGGACTTCCTTGCCGGAGAGAATCACGGGCTTGAGCTTGGAGGAGAAAGTGTCGGTCATGGACACGGCGGCAGGTGACAACATTACTTCACTACACACATATCCGACGTTATCGGTCGGGAATTACACAGAATCGGGATATTGTCACAGCCCTCCTCTTTTCGCAAGCGAAAGCTAGGGCGGCGCAACGCACGGCGCGGTGAGCAAAAATGCAGCAAAACCAAGGCTTGCATTCCGCTGGCAGGCCGCTACCTTGTCGGCAAAAATCAGCCCCATCGCCGCCCATGACGTCGCTTCACCTCGAATATCCCGAACTGAAGGATTACCGCCAGCAGATCGATAGCATCGATCAGGAGATCGCGCGGCTGCTGGTAGCGCGTATGGAGGTGGTGCGCAAGGTCGGCGTGCTGAAGCGCACGCAGGGCGAAAACCGCAGCTTCATCCGCCCCGACCGCGAGGCCATCATGCTGCGCGACCTGATGGCCCGCTTCCGCGAGACGGATTTTCCTGAGTCCGCCGCGGCCGGCATCTGGCGCATCATCATCGGCGCCTCGACGGCCACCGAATCGCCGCTCAATATCTCCGTGGCGCACGGGCATGAGCGCGGCAGCGCGGTGGCGTTGGCGCGCGAATATTTCGGCCCCACTCTGCCCTGCCGCCTGCATGACGCGCCGGAGCATGTGTTGGCCGACATGCAAACCGACCCGCATTGCGTCGGCGTGCTCCCCGCCGACTATCCCGCCGGGCCCGAGGGGCCGTGGTGGTGGCAGATGGCCACCAACCCTGCGCATGATATCCGCGTCTTTGCGCGCCTTCCCTTTGTACTGTTCCGCCGCGAAGCCGATGCCGAGCCGGTGTTCCTGGCCGGCAGCGCCGCACCCGCGCCCTCAGGGCAGGATGTGAGCCTGTTCGCGCTGGAAGTGACGGGCGAGGCCGCTCTGCCGCAGGGCATGCGCCCGGTACAGACGCACGCCGAAGGCCCGCGCCTGCGCCACCTGATCGAAGCACCGGGCTGGCTGGTGCCGGACTCCCCCGCCCTGGCCGCGTGGGAGCAGAGCCTGCGCGAAACCCTTGCGGGCACACCGTTTGCGCTCTATTTCCTCGGAGCCTACGCTCAGCCCATCACCGTGGAATCCTGACATGACCCTGCCCACTCCTAAACCCGGCATTCTGCGTATCGAACCCTACAAGCAGGGCAAGTACGCCACCGCCCCCGGCGCGCGCTGTATCAAGCTCTCTTCCAACGAAAACCCGCATGGCCCCAGCCCGAAAGCGCTGGAAGCCTACTGGGCCGCCTCGTCCGAGTTGCACCGCTACCCGGACGGCAGCTGCGCCGCCCTGCGCGAGGCCATCGGCGAGGTGCACGGCCTCTACCCGGACAAGATCGTCTGCGGCGCAGGCTCGGACGAACTGCTCGGCCTGCTGATTCACGCTTATGCCGGACCGGGCGACGAGGTGCTTTTCCCCGAACATGCCTTCCTGATGTACAAGATTTACACGCTGAGCGCAGGCGCCACGCCCGTGGAAGCGCCGGAGAAAGACCTGCGCGCCGATGTGGATGCGCTGCTCGCCAAGGTGACGGAGAAGACGAAGCTCGTGCTGCTCGCCAATCCGAACAACCCCACCGGCAGCTACCTCACGGAACCCGAGCTGAAGCGCCTGAGAGACGGCCTGCCGGAGCATGTCATCCTCGCCATCGACGCAGCGTACGCGGAATGCATCACCGCCGAGGACTGCCCGGATGGCAGCGCCCTGGCAGGCACCGGCGAGAACACGGTGATGATGCGCACTTTCTCGAAAGTCTACGGCCTGCCTGCGCTGCGCCTTGGCTGGATGTACGGCCCCGCCGCCATCATCGACGTGATGAACCGCGCGCGCAGCCCGTTCAATGTCTCTTCCGTCGCGCAGGCCACCGGCATCGCCGCCGTGCGGGATGTGGCCTACACGCAGGCCCAGCGTCAACTGAACGCGGAAGCGCGTGAGGCGCTCGCCGACAATGTCTCGGCGCTTGGCTGGCATGTCTACCCGAGCCAGGGCAACTTCATCCTTGTCGATTTTGGCAGCCCCGACAACGCCGCTGCGATGAACGTACACCTGCTCGCGCAAGGCATCTATGTGCGCGACGTGAAGGCCTACAAACTGCCGCAATGCCTGCGCATCACGGTCGGCACCCAGCAAGAAAACGACGCCCTGCTCGAAGCCATGGCCGAATTCCTCGCGCAGGCGGCATGATGAGTTTTTCGTCATTCCAAGGCGAGCGGCGCGAGGGCCCGGAATCTCCGCGCGTGCCGATGAAGATTCTGCGCGACGCTCCGCGCCCGCAGAATGACGAAGGATCACTGATATGAGCGACACGCTGTTTTCCCATGTGGTGATCGTCGGGCTGGGACTGATCGGCAGTTCGCTGGCGCGCGACCTGCGGACGCTGGGGCTGGCCGAGACGCTCACCGGCATCGACCCGGACGAGGAAAATCGCCGCATCCTGCTCGGTGGCGGCACGCTGGATGCGGCGCTCGCTCTGCCTGCGTTGGAGCGTCCGGCCGATCTGCTCCTGATCGCCACGCCGCCTTCCACTTGGCCGCATCTCTCGCAGGTGCTGCCGGCGCTTACCCATGCCGACTCCCTCATCATGGATGTCGGCTCCGTGAAGGCGCGGGCGGCAGAGCTGTTCACGCCCGCTTTCGCCGGGCGCGGCACGTTCATTCCCTGCCACCCGATTGCGGGCAAGGCGACGTCCGGCGCGGCAGCAGGCGAGCAAGGATTGTTCGAGCACCGGCGCGTCATCCTCTGCCCCGCCGAGGGGACGGCGGAGACACCCTTGCGCATCGCCCACGCTTTCTGGCAGACTCTCGGCGCGGAGCCGGAGATGATGCCCGCCGAAGTGCATGACCGCGTCTACGCGCTGGTCTCCCACCTGCCGCAGATGGTGGCATACGCGGCCATGCCGGTGCTCGCGCCGCACCTGGCGGCGCCGATGGAAGAGCGCTTCCGTCCCTTCCTGCGGCTGGCGGGCTCGCCGCCGGCACTATGGACGGACATCGCCATGGCCAACCACGCGCTGCTGGCGGACGCCATGGAGACCTACCTGCACCTGATCGCCCATATGCGCGGCGAGCTTCTGGCGGGCGCGGAACATCTGCCGGAGCCGAAATCCGACAAAACCATCGCCGCACGCCTGCTGCCCCGCCTCGCCGCTTCCGCGCTGGTCAGCACCGTCTCGCTCAGCGAACGCAAACACCGCCTGAAAATGGCCCCTTACGCCGGCACCGGATTCGCCGACGTCGCCTCCCCCGCCGCCGCGCCACCGGAAGAGGACATGGAAGCGATCTCTAACTATTTCGCGGATGTGGCTGAGCTACTGGAGATGTTTGAAAACCAGTTTCGGGCGCTGTTTCAGGCAGTACGGGGGCTGGACGGGCAGGAGCTTACGTCACGGATGAACGACGCCCGGACAGGCTACCTCCGCCTCTATCAGGCACCGGCCAGCTGATTCTGTGGCAAAGCCTGACGTTCTGCCAGAACAATCGTATTAACTCGTGTTTCAGGCTTTTGTGGTGAAGGATCAGAGAAGTTGCGCGCCGCCTGTGAAGGTAGATCAGCCGTGGATGCAGAAATGACTGGTGCGGATGAAGCCTTCACTGCTTCCTTGTGTAGGTTAGCCTCAGACGCCATGGGCGCCGGGAGGTTAGCACTCACTGACGGACCAGCACCGGCGGAATGGGTGGCTTTTTTTTCTCTTTTCCCGGCAAAAAGTCGGCTGGTAAAATACAGTCCAATCGTGCAGACCGTCGTGTAAAACGCCTCGAACACACCTACTTTGAATAAGCCCGGCAAATTGAAAACCGAATTTTTGCTGGCAAGTTTTGAGTCTCGCAGCCATCCCCATTTACTAACGGCTTCTCCCATCCTTTCACCCGTATTGGTGAATATGGCCTTGTTGAGGTTCTCAAACTGTCCGGTTGCTGCATTCTTCACATGTAGCTTGTCCAGCAGCTTGTAGGTGGAAAAGACAGCGACAAAGGTAGCAACCCGGCCTCCAAACACACTCCCCCATGTTTGCTTTGGTTCTTTGTGATAGGTTTCTTCCGGTACAGGTTCCTTGCTGAAACGCTTGTCAATCCAGCGCGCAATATTCTCGCGCTGATCTTCCAGCGGTTTGGCCAACATGGCAAAAATAGAGCCATCAATGAATGAAAAGGCAACCATGCGGAAATCTCCCGCACGTTCCTTATTCATCCCTATTTTCATCAGTTTGCTATCCAACCATTCGCCACGATCCTGCATTCCGCGAGCAAACTTGGCAAAAAGAGACTTGCTCTCCTTACCAACAAGCTGCCGTCCATGATTCGTGAGATAAGTAGCAAGAATGGAGGTCGCGAATACCAGTGTATTGATCACACCGCCATAGATGAGGCTATCGAACGCCCATTGTCCGAGCGAGCGCTTGTCCGCTTTATTGTCCCCCTCCGAGGGAGGAGTGGGATTGGCACGTGCTGGCTGCTGCTCCATGGTCCTTCACTATCAGCCAAGGTCCAAGACCTTCTTTACTGACTTACAATGTAGCAAAGGCTGCAGAAAATTTTATGACAATTCCATTAAATCATCATCCAGAAATCCGCAGGATTCCTTGATAAATTAACGCGTACCCGCAACTTAGGGTTTAGATGACGCCATATTGGCGAAAAAGCGAGGCGAGTTCCGCGTGGTCACGCACATGCACATGGAAGCCAAAATCACGGTATTTTCCAAGTCTTCCAATGCCCTGCTCCACCTCGACATCACCGTAGAGGATGCCCGTCATGCCGTTATCCTCGGCGCATTGCAGGTCGATGATGGAGTCGCCGACAAACCAGACGTCCTCACTCATCGGCAGGCCGGTTTTCTCCAGCGCCAGCAGCACGGGATCGCCGTATGGCTTGTCCCGTGCGGCGTCCTCGGAACCGACGACGGCGTCGAAATAGCTGTCCCAGCCTATATGTTTCAGCTCCTTGCGCAGGTTTTCGCCGCGCTTGTTGCTGACGATGCCGACAAACACATCCGCCTTCTCAAGCTGTTGCAGCAGCTCCTCCGCGCCGGGCAGGGGCTTCAGCCAGTCGAGTTGGTATTTGCGGTAATTGTCCTGATAGGACTTGCCCGCCGTTTCCCAATCCTTGCCAAACAGCGCCGGGAACGCCTCGCGCATGGACTTGGCCACGCGCTCCTTCACCTGCTCCAGCGACCACGGCTGCATCTCCCACTCCACGAACGTGTCGTGCAGCGCCTGGTGGATGATGGGCCAGGTATCCGCGAGCGTATTGTCCCAGTCAAACAGGACAGCCTTGGGCGGTGTCAGTTCCATGCATACCCCGTCTGCTGCGTGACATGGTCACGATAGAGTTCAATCAACCGCTGCGTCAGCGGGCCCGGCCTGCCCGTGCCAACCGGCTGGCCGTCGAGCGTGGTGATAGGCAGTACATTGGAGCTGGCGCTGGTGATGAACAACTCGTCGGCGCGCTTCGCCTCCTCCAGCGAGAAAGCCACCTCGCGGAACTGCATCTGCGTTTCCTCGCAGATGCGTTGCAGCACGGTGCGCCGTACGCCGCCAAGAATCTCGTTAGTAGCCGGGTGCGTATAGATGACGCCGTCCTTGATCATATAGGCATTGGTGGCCGAACCTTCGGTAACCATGCCATGCTCATCCACCAGCAGCGCCTCATAGGCCCCGGCGCGGGCGGCAGCGTTCTTGGCCAGCGAATTGGCGAGCAGGCCGATGGATTTGATATCGCAACGCCCCCAGCGCATGTCGGGCTGGGAAATAGCGGTGATGCCCTTCTCCAGCATCGCCGCGCTGGGTGATTTCAGCGGCATCACGGCCATGGTGAGCACCGGCGTCAGATGCGGCGCGAAGAGATGGTTGCGAGGTGCAACACCCCGCGTCACCTGCAGATAAATGAGGCCATTCTTGTACGGATTGCGCGCCATCAACTCGCGAATCACCAGCGAGAGGGCCGCCACGCTCATCGGCATGGTGATGCCGAGCTCGGCGAGTGAGCGCTCCAGCCGCTTCAGGTGCAGGGCTTCATCGAGCAGCCGGCGGCCGAAGAAGACGACCACCTCATACACACCGTCGGCGAACTGGTAGCCGCGATCTTCCATCGCCACCTGCGCCCGGTGATAGGGCACGTATTCACCATTCACATACGCCGTTCGCATGGGGATTAGATGACGGGTGATGAACGCGAGTGCAAGGGTTTTTAGAGAGGTATCAGCTTTCAGGTTTCAGGTTTTAGCTTTTTTCCGTCATTCCGAACGAGCGAAGCGGGCCCGGAATCTCCCCACGTCACGAAGAAGATCCTGCGCAGCCTTTCAGGCTTGCAGGATGACGGGAGGCTGGTTCAGGTTTCACGCAAGGCATGGAACCACGCCGCTGTCCCTTGCAGGCCGTCCTCCGTGGTGAAGCTTGGCTGCCAGTGGGCGTTCAGCGCGGAGGTGTCGAGGCGGAAATCGCTGGTGAGGCGCTCGACCTCCCCGGCCAGTCCGAGCAGGGTGGCTGCGCGCTTTAAAAGTGGCACGGGGAAGGGAAACAGCAGACTGGGGCGGCGCAGCGCATGGGTGAGTTTGCGCAGCAAATCCGGTGTGGAAACCGGCGCGTTATCGGTGATGAAGTAGGTCTCCGGCGGAATGGTTCCATCCAGAATGCGAAGCACGACATCCGCCAGATTGCCGATATAGAGCATATCGCGGCGATTCTGCACACTGGCGAGGGGCAGCGGCACGCCGAGGGTGACGAGTTTCATCAGCCGCAGGAAATTGGCCTTCACACCGGGGCCATACATCAAGGGCGGACGCAGGCACCACGCGGCCATCCCTGAGCGTCCTGCGACCTCACGCCCGGCCTGCTCCGCCGCCAGCTTGGAGCGCGCATAGGCATTCTCCGGCTGCGGGATATCCTGCTCTGTCCAGGCACGGCCCGGCGGCGAGGCCAGCCCCATCACCGTGGCGGAGCTGAGCAGAATGAAACGCTGCACGCCCGCCTCCGCCGCCTGTTCGGCCAGCCGCCGCGAGCCGTCCGCGTTGACGCGGTGAAACTGCGCTTCCTGCGAAGTGTCACCGCGATCCGGCACATGCGCCATCCCGGCCAGATGCAGTACGGCGTCACAGCCCTGCAGCGCCGCGCGCCAATCTGTCTGCGGCCCGATATCGGCGATGGCAAACGAACTGTGACGGCCCGCCTCGCGCACCTCATGCGACTGCCGCAGAACCGGCACCAGCGCACGTCCGGCAAAGCCGCCGGGGCCGGTCACGAGAACACGCATCACCCCCTCCCCAGTAGGGGGAGGACCAGCTCCCTCTCCCTCCGGGAGAGGGCGGGGGGTGAGGGCCGTCTCCGCTGGCAAGGACGGAGCGTATGGCTCAGCCACTCCCTCACCCAACCCTCTCCCACAGGGAGAGGGCTTTGATACACTCCCCTCCTTCCCCCAATAGGGATAGAGGCTTCATTATGCACTACCACCATTTCCATCCCCATTTGGTGAAATACTGCACCGCCGATTCGATCAGCACGCGGAACATTGCGGCACTTTGCGCCGAGGCACGGGCCCAGCGATGGGTGATGACAGCGTCCGGGCAGTACCACGCCTCGCTGATGCAGTTGACGCGGCGCGTGAGGTCGGCATCCTCGAAATAGAGGAAGAAGCGCTCATCGAAGCCGCCGAGCCGTTGCAGGATGTCGCGGCGGAACAGCATGCAGCAGCCGGAGATGAACTCCACCGGGCACGGCGCGTCATAGCCGACATCGAGCATCTGGTAGCGGGCCATGCGGGCCTGTGCCTGCGGCCAACGGGCGAGCACGTGATCCGGCATGCGGCGCAGCACGAGATCGAGCACCGTGGGATTGCGCTTGTTGAGCGGCTGCAGGCGGCCATCCTCGTAGAGCACCTTGGGTGCCACCAGTCCCGCTTGCGGCTTCGCCCCGAGGAAGGCGATCATCGTCTCCAGCGCGCCGGGATGCACGCGCACATCGGGGTTGAGGATGAGGAAATAGTCAGACGGCGGCGCCAGCAGCAGTGCCTGATTATGCCCATAGCCAAACCCGCCATTACGCTCCGCCGGGTGGAACACGACGCCTTCCGGCAACGCCGCCTTCAGCTCGGAGGCATAGGGCTCGCCGGACGCATTATCGATGACCAGAATGTGCGGAGAGACCGTGGACGCCTGCACAGACCGAATCGCCGCCGCCACCTCCTCAATGGGGCTGCGATAGGTGACGATGGAGACGACCAGTTTCGTCATGACCCGCTACCAGCGGACAGGGTTGGCACGGTACTGGGCGAAGCTCATCAGTCCCTCGTCGCGGGCGGAGAGGGTGGGGTTTTTCACCGGCCAGTCGATGGCGAGATCGGGGTCGTCATAGCGGATACCGCCCTCACCTGCCGGGTTGTACGGACCGCTCACCTTGTAGAGCATGTCGGCAGGCTCATCGCCCAGCACGCAGAAGCCGTGGGCGAAGCCAGCAGGAATCCAGCAGAGCACGCCGTTCTCCGCGGAAAGCTCGACGGCGTGGTATTTGCCATAGGTCGGCGAATCGGGGCGGATATCCACCGCCACGTCCCACACGCGGCCGCGCACCACGCCCACCAGCTTGCCCTGCGGCGGATTGGCCTGCCAGTGCAGACCGCGCAGGATGCCGGGCGCGGAGCGCGAATGGTTGTCCTGAATGAACTCTTCATGGAAGCCATGCGTTGCCAGCTTTTCCTTGTGGTAGCGCTCGACGAAGAACCCCCGCGCATCGCCATGCACCGCAAGGCGGATGATCTTCAGGCCTTCAATGGGACAGGATTCAATATGCATGCTGTTTCACGCGGGGGGGGGTGCCGTCACCCCGGCGGAGACGGTGGCGGGGTCAATTCCGAAGCGAAATCGCGCGCGGATCGCTTCGCGCAGCCCTACCTCCCAATGGGGCATTGTCACGCCCAGCACACCCTGCGCCTTGGTGCAGTCGAGCCGGGAGTTAAGTGGCCGTCGGGCCGGGGTGGGATAACTGGAAGAAGGAATCGGCTTCACCTCGGCCACTTTCAGCGGGCAGCCCATCTGCCGGGCATAGGTGAAGATGCTCTTGGCGAAATCGTGCCAGCTGGTCTCCCCGGCATTGGCGAGGTGATAAATGCCGCTGGGGAAGCGCGGGCGGCTCATGGCGTGGGTGAGCGCGCCGAGCGTGCGGTCGGCCAGATGCAGCGCGTAGGTCGGCGCGCCAATCTGGTCGGAAACCACCTCCAGCCGCTCGCGCTCCGCGCCGAGGCGCAGCATGGTGGTGAGGAAGTTGCGGCCCGGCACATCATAGACCCAGCTCGTGCGGAAAATCAGGAAGTCCCCGCCGACACGGCAGATGGCTTCTTCCCCCGCGCGCTTGCTCTGGCCGTAGAGATTCAGCGGCGCGGGCGGGTCTTCCTCCATCCACGGGCGCTGGCCGGTGCCGTTGAAGACATAATCCGTCGAGTAATGCACCAACGGGATGCCGAGCACCTTGCACTCTTCGGCGAGCACAAGCGGTGCCTCGGCGTTGATGGTGAAGGCCTTGGTTTCCTCATCCTCGGCGCGGTCGACGGCGGTATAGGCCGCGGCGTTGATGATCGCCGAAGGGCGCACCTGACGGACAATGTCGCGCAGCCCCTCGGGCCGCAGGAAATCCGCCTTCTCGCGCCCCAACGCGCGGACCTTCAGCCCCAGCAGGCCGCATAGCGCCCTGCCGACCTGCCCATCCTTGCCAAACACGAGCACCTGGTTCATGCGAAGCCTAACATCGCATCCTGCGTCAGCAGCGCGCGCAGGTAGGTGGCGTATTCATTCTTGCCCAGCCCATCCGCCAGCGCCAACAGTTGCGCTTTATCGATGAAGCCCTTGCGGAAGGCAATCTCCTCGATGCAGGCGATTTTCTGCCCCTGCCGCGCCTCGATGGTTTCCACGAACTGCGCGGCGGCGAGCAGCGATTCGAAGGTGCCCGTATCCAGCCACGCCACGCCCCGGCCAAGCAGCTCCACATTGAGCGCGCCCTTGGCGAGGTAGGCCTTGTTGACGTCGGTGATCTCCAGCTCTCCACGCGCGGAAGGCTTCAGGGATTTCGCGATTTGCACCACATGCGCGTCGTAGAAGTAAAGCCCAGTCACCGCCCAGTTGGATTTCGGCTGCTTCGGTTTTTCTTCAATGGACATGGCCTTGCCCTGCGCATTGAATTCCACCACGCCGTAGCGCTCGGGATCATGCACGTGGTAGGCAAAAACCGTCGCGCCCTCTTTCAGTGTGGAGACCACGCGAGCTGTTTTTTCTGCCAGATTCTGGCCATAAAAGATATTGTCGCCGAGCACGAGGCAGACCGGGTCGCTTCCGATGAATTCCTCCCCGATGAGAAACGCCTGCGCGATGCCCTCCGGCTTTGCCTGCTCGGCATAATGCAGCGAGATGCCAAGGCTTGCACCATCCCCCAGCAGTTCCTGAATGCGCGGCAGGTCGCGCGGCGTGGAGATGATGAGAATCTCGCGGATGCCCGCCAGCATCAGCAGGGAGAGCGGGTAATAGATGACGGGTTTGTCATAGACAGGAAGCAGCTGCTTGCTGACCGCCTTGGTCAGCGGATAGAGGCGCGTGCCTGCGCCACCAGCGAGGATGATGCCCTTCATGCCGCCTGTTTCTCCTTCGTCACGGCCTCGCACCAAGCCTGATTGTCGAGGTACCAGCGGATGGTCTCGCGGATGCCCGACTCGAAATTATAAGTGCGCGTGAAGCCCAGCGTCTCCTGCGCCTTGCGGTCATCGATGGCGTAGCGGCGGTCATGGCCGGGGCGGTCGGTGACGAAGGCAATCTGCTCCTTGTAGGATTTGCCGTCCTTGCGGGGGCGCAGCACGTCGAGCAGATGGCAAAGCGTGGTGACCACTTCGATATTGGTGCGCTCGGCGTCGCCGCCAAAGCCGTAGGTTTCACCCGGAAGCCCACGGGTGAGCGCCAGCATGACGCCGCGGCAGTGATCTTCTACGTGAATCCAATCGCGGATGTTTTTGCCGTCGCCGTAAACCGGCAGCAACTGGCCAGAGAGCGCGCAGGCAATCATGCGCGGAATCAGCTTTTCCGGGAACTGGCGCGGCCCATAATTATTGGTGCAGTTGGTGACGATGGTCGGCAGGCCGTAGGTGTGGAACCAGGCGCGGCACAGCAAATCCCCCGCCGCCTTGGAGGCCGAGTAAGGCGAGTTGGGCTGCATGGGCGAGGTTTCGGTGAACTTGCCCGTCTTGCCGAGGGAGCCATACACCTCATCCGTGGAGACGTGCACAAAGCGGAACTTCGCCTTGGCCATCTCCGGCAGCGCGCCCCAATACTGCCGCGCCGCTTCCAGCAGCGTGTAGCAGCCCATGATGTTGGTCTCGATGAACTCCGACGGGCGCTCGATGGAATTATCCACGTGGCTCTCGGCCGCGAAATTCACCACTGCCTGCGGCTGGTGTTCCTTCAGCAGCCGTGCCACCAGCGCGCCGTCGCAGATATTGCCGACAACCAGTTCCACGCCCGCGAGCCCGTCCAGATTCTCGCGGTGGCCCGCGTAGGTGAGCGCATCCAGCACGATCACTCGCCAGCCCTGCTCCGCCACCTGCCGGACAAAACAGCTGCCGATAAAACCGGCCGCGCCGGTGACGAGCAATGTCTTGCTGGAGGGATGCATAGGCGTATTTCCTTGATAATGGAGAGGCAAATTAACACAGCAGCGCATGATTGCAAGCATGGCTGGCGCTCAGCGCGCGGAAAGGCGGCCCCCGGCGCGGCTTCAGCGCAGATAGAGCGTCACGGGGAAGCGGAATTCCAGCATGGAACGCCCCGGATAGGTTGGCGGCGCCGGCGGGAACGGGTCGGCACGGCGCACCTGCGCCAGCACTGCCTGATCCAGGATTTTATGGCCGGAAGAGCGCTCAATCCAATGCCCCAGCACCTTGCCCTGCCGGTTCATCTGCACGCGCACCACCACGCGGCCCTCCAGCCCTTCCGCCAACGCTTCCTTGGGGTAGACCTTGTGGCGCTCCAGCCAGCCGGAGAGTTCCTGCTCGTAGCGCGAGATGGCCTCGGCCTGCGTGGACGTCGAATTGCCATAGGCGCTGCCGCCTGCGACGCCACGCCCGCCCGTGCCTTCCACGCCCGGCCGCGAGGCACCGCGCAGCGGCGCACTTGCCGTGGGAGAGGTGGCCGGCTCGGCGCTCGGGGCCACCGGCTCAGTCGGTTCGCGGTAGGAAGACGCCACCTCGCGCGCAGGCCGCGGCTTGGCCGGCCGCGCGGGTGCCACCTTTTCCACCAGCGCGCGCTCCAGCACGTTCTGCGCCTTGTCCTCCGGCGGCACGTCTTTCGTATCCGCGCGGCCGCCGCCATTGACGGCCGGCCCCGCGCCCAGCTCCGGCGCGCCGCCAAGGCGAAGCTGCAGCACCCGCTCCTGTGGCAGCTGCTCACCACCGCCGAACCACGTCCAAGCCAGCATCATCGCCACATGCAGTGAAAAGGCAAAAGCCAGCATAAGGCCAAACGGCGGTGCCGGGTTCACGCGGTGCGCGTTCAGCGTTTCCAGCGCGGTCAGGTAGTCGAGGTAGCGGATGGTGGGTTTTTTTTCCATCGGTTCTGACTTGGCTAGCGCGAGCGGACTCATGGCGACTGCGTCGCGAGGGCCAGATGCTGCCCCCCCGCCTCCTCTAGGATTTTCATCACGTCAATCACCTGCCCGGAGCGCGCCTTGGCGTCCGCTTTCAGGGTGATGAACAGGTCCGGCTTGCCTTTCAGCTGCTCCTTCACAAAGGATTTCAGTTCTTTGGTATCGGAGAGAAATTCGTCATTGGCGAGAATCTCATCATGTTTTCCAAGCACGATGGTCAGCTGCCCCTCATCCACCACCTTGCCGTTTTCCGCCACCGGCACATCGATGGGGATGATCTCCAGCTTCTCAATGCTGCCGATGACGAGGAAATAGATGAGCAGCAGGAAAATCACGTTGATCATCGGGATAAGTCCGATGGGCTTGACCGGCTTCTTGCTGCGCTCGAATTCAATCATGGCATGGCCTGCAAACTGTCTTTCAGGCCGCTCGAGAAATTCTGCATCGGCGAGGGCCGGCGCAGCTTTTCCACCGCCATCTGCTTGCCTCCGGCGACGGTCACCGCATCCATCATGTCGATCAGCCGCTGCACCTCCACGGCGTCCTCGGCCCGGATCAGCACCTGTGTGCTGGACGCCCGGGTGAACAGCACATTCAGCTTGTCCTGCAGCTCATGCTCCCAGACCGGCTTGCCGTTGATGAGCGTGGCCCCGGTGGCTTCCAGATCAATTGTCGCCACCGGGTTCGTCACCGGCTTGGTGGAGACAGACGGCCCGGCAAGATTGACGTTCAGCGATTCCACCCGCACGAAACTGGTGGTGAGCATGAAGAACAGCAGCAGCTGGAAGACGATGTCGATCAGCGGCGTCATGTCGATGCCGCGAGAGGTGCGCTTGCGACCCTCGATGACGACCATGCGCTCGCCCTAAATGCGGTTATAGGACGGGTTGAGCAGCCGCAGCGTGCCGGTGGATTGCGGCGCGGTGCGTACCTGCTCCAGCGCGCGCTCCTGCGCTTCCTGCAGCTCGCGCAACTTGCGCTCGCGCTCCATCATCTCGCGCTTCTCATGCTCTTTCTCGTTGCGCATGTATTCATCTTCCAGCGAGAGAATTTGCACCGTCACGTCGCGCATGGAGGCCCGCACTTTCTCGATGATGCCGTCCAGAATGTAATAGGCCGCCACCGCCGGCACGGCGATGACAAGACCCGTCACCGTGGTGATGAGCGCTTCCCAGATACCGCCCGCGAGCTGGCTGGGGTCAATGCGGCTGCCCGCCTCGCTCAGCGTAGCAAACACCGTGACCATCCCCGTCACCGTACCGAGCAATCCCAGCAGTGGGCTAGTGGTGGCCACCATTTCCAGGCCGCGCATGTGCGATTCCAGCTTGCGCACCTCGGCCGAGCCGACACGGGCGATCTCCGCCTCACGGGTGCGCAGGCTCATCTCGCGGTTGGTGACGCAGGTGATGGCCACCTTCATGATGAGCGCCACCGGGCCTTTGGCGTTGCGCAGCTTCATTTCGGCATCCGTCAGCTCGCCTTTTTTCACGTGCGTCATGACCGGCTCGATGAAACCCGCGTCAAACAGCCGCGCCGCCGAAAACTGGAAGCCTTTGTAAATGCACACCGCCAGCGCATAGATTGAAAGCGCCAGCAGCGGAATCATCGTCACGCCGCCCTTGGTAATGAAGGAAAAATCCATGAAGCCCTCGCCTGTGATCGGGTTAGCGCAGCATAAGCATGGGCTTCACACGACGCAATGGTTAAACAGCCCGGAATCAGTCGCCAATCTTGCGCGCTTCGTCGATGAGCAGGATGGGAATGCCATCGCGGATGGGATAGGCCAGCCCGGCCTTCTCGCTCACCAGCTCCTGCGCCGCCCTGTCATAGGCAAGCGGTCCCTTCGTCGCGGGGCAGACGAGGATTTGCAGCAGCGACGGGTCGAGTTGCTGGGTGCTCATGGGGCCTCCTTTTCGCGCAGCATATAAGGCGGCGGCACGGCGATGCAATGCGCTTTTTCAACACCCCACAAAAGCGCTTGCCAAACGGGAAACCCTCTCCTATATTTCGTCACCTCAGCGGGAACGCTTGGTTTTCTCAAGCGGGTGTAGCTCAGGGGTAGAGCACAACCTTGCCAAGGTTGGGGTCGTGAGTTCGAATCTCATCACCCGCTCCATCGACTGGATGGATTTTTTCGATATTTCTTTCTTGGATTGCGACGCAGGCAATCTAATTGTTTTTTCTTAAAGATTAAGCCTATATGGCAAAATGCTGGAGTGGCTCGGCCCTATTCCCCAACACTACTTTATTTCTCAGCAAACACTGGTTAGCAGCAAATTTAAGCTTTTTTAAAAAGTTATGGTATAGGCAACGATAAAGACCTTATTTTTTCGTTCACCCTTTACTCGAGTAATATCATGTTCGCCAACCTTCGTCTGCGCTCGAAACTTTTGAGTGTATTTGCCGTGCTGTTGCTGGTCACTGGCGCGTTTGGCCTCTTTGCGCTGGAGCGCATGAATCTGATTAACGCTATGTCCACCGAGATCGCCGAAAGCTGGCTGCCCAGTGTAAGACTCATGGGCGAGGTCAATTCGGAGATGAAGGAATATCGCATCCAGCTGGCCATCCACATTCTCAACACCGACCCGGCAGAAATGGCGAATATCGAGACGAAGCTTGAGGCAATCCGCACGGCAATAAAAGGAAAATTCAAGGAATATGAGAAATTTATTTCCTCTGATGAGGAGCGCGCACTCTACACTACCCTCGTCCAACGATGGAGCAAATTTCTGGAGACCGCGCAAACAACGATAGATTATTCGCGTAATAACAGTACTGAACAGGCCCGCGAAAGTTTTGCCGGACCTGCGCGTGAAGCCAAGCGGGCGGTCACGGATACACTGAATCAAATAATTAAGCTAAATAATACCGGGGCAGAAGAGGCGAGCACTCGCGGCGACGTTCTCTATGACGATTCCAGAACCGTCACTCTTCTTTTCATAGGGTTTTTCACAGCCATTCTTGGCGCTGCCCTCATTGTGCTTCTGAAAGGTGTAGCCCGTCCGATTAACGCGATGACCGGTGCCATGCGGGAACTGGCTTCTGGAAACCTGGAGATTGAAATTACTGGGAAAGAGCGCCGTGACGAAGTGGGCCAGATGGCTCATGCGGTGGATGTTTTCAAACAAAACGCCATCCGCAACCGCGAAATGGAAGAAGAGCAGAAACGCCAGGAAATCCGCTCGCGCGAGGAAAAACGCCTTGCCATGCATCAGCTGGCGGAACATTTCGAAAACAATGTGCAGGGCATTATTAATGCTGTGGCAGCCGCCTCCACCGAATTGCTGCAGACAGCCGATCAACTCGGATCGGTCATCAGCAATGCCAGCGAAACCGCCGAAGCCGCCAACAATAGCGCGGCGGAAGCTACTGCCAACGTGCAGTCGGTTGCCTCTGCCGCGGAGGAAATGGCTACTTCGGTGCAGGAAATTTCCATGCAGATTGTCCGCTCGAACACCATGGTCAGCGCGTCACGGGAGAAAACCGAGCTGGCCGATCGTCAGGCGGAACAACTCTCTCATGCGACGAAAAAAGTGGAAGAAGTTATCCAGCTGATTGCCGATATCGCGGGACAAATCAACCTGCTGGCACTCAATGCCACCATCGAATCGGCGCGCGCAGGGGAAGCAGGCAAGGGTTTTGCCGTGGTGGCCAGCGAGGTGAAGAACCTGGCCACGCAGACGAACAAATCCGTGGAGGAAATCAGCCGGGTTATCAGGGAAATGCAAATCGCCGCGGCAGACATTATCGAAAGTCTGAAAGGCATTCAGACCTCCATTATCCAGATCACGGACACCTCCACCAGCATTGCATCGGCCGTGGAGGAGCAGTCTGCCACCACCAACGAGATTGCCCGCAACATGCAATCGGCAGCGCAGCGGACGCAGAAAATTTCTGATAGCCTGTATACGGTCAGCACATCCTCCACCAGCGCCAATGCGGCGTCCGATCAGGTTCGCATTGCATCAAAGGAACTCTCCGAGCGGGCCGAACAACTCAACCGGCAGGTCAATTCCTTCCTTTCCGATCTGCGGGCGGCCTGACGAAACCACAGCGGTGATCGTCCTTCGTTCTAGCGCTCCGGCACCGGTGAGGCTGCAGCCATCTGGTGCAGAAGCTGCGGCGAGAGAAACGGGCTGCGGCGCAGCACTTGCGCTTCCGCGCCGATGAAATGGCTGGCGAGGCTTCCCTTTTCCTCAAGGCGTTGCCTAATCGCGGCTTCCAGCTTCTCCGGCGCCGTGCGGCTCTCGGGCATGCCCACCAGCCCGTGCGAGACGCGGCGGATGCGCTTGGCCATCGGCTCCGTGCTGGAGGGCTCCGCCTGCAGGCGGTCCGCTGCGGCGGTGACGATGTCATCGAAGCTCGGCCCCTTTACCTTGCTGGTTTTCGCCTGAAGCACGTTGCCGGTCATGTAGGAGAGCGAGGCCACGATATTACCTCGGTCATACTTGCCACTACGTGCCGATTCGGCCAGCCCCGCCGCGCCAAGCGCTAGGTTGGAGGAAAGATTGACACCGCCGGTGACGCGCATCGGCTTTTCCTTCACCCACTCGCTCCAGGTGTGGTAATCGCCACGCGCGTATTTCACCACTTCCTGTGCCAGCTGGTGATAGTCCAGCACGGCCAGTGACTGACGGCGCGCCTCCAGCGATTCGCCCAGATTCAGGAACGCATCCGTCCCCTTTTCCGGCACAAAGGTCTGTACCGCCTGCCCGGCCATCATGGCGCTGCCAGCGAAAATCTCCAGATATTGCTTCATCACATTGCGCGAGGCATTCGTGGAGGAGAACAGACGCCCGATGGCGGCCAGCGTCTGCGTACCGCCCCCCAGCATATTCAGCACGCCGGAGACTTCCCATGGGTAACGCTGCATGAAAGCGAAGGTATGATGACTCATCTGGCTCGCTGCCTCCGCACCGGCGCCGTCGCGGAAGAGCGGGTCGATGGTTTTCATCATTTCCTGCGCGGTACGGGGGGTATCGGCCTTTCCGCCAAACACCAGCATATTGATGACGCCCGACGTGTAGGCCACCGCCGTCGCCATCTTCAGCGGTTTTCGGTCGCGGAACGCCGAGAACAACACCCCGGCATCACCTACGAAATAACAGGCGGCGGGGATGAAATTGCTGTGGCGGGCGAAGAAGCCTTCCATCTTGGCGCGCTGCTGCTTGGTGGCGGAAGTATCCAGCGGCGTGGGTTGCAGGTCGGGGGCCACCTCCACCCGCTGCTCGGCCGGGATGCCTTGGGCTTCCTGCCAGCGCGGGAATTCTTCCTTCAACAGACGTACCAGCGCGGCATCATCCCCATAGCTGCTCAGGCGCAGCACGGGGGCCTGCTGCGTGCCAGTGTAGCCCGGCAGGCAGCGCACGTGTTTCTCCAGCAAAAACCATGTCAGTGCGGCAAGGGACCCCGGTGACGCGCCCTCCGGCGCATGCAGCACTGCCATCGGCGCATCAGCATAGCCCTTGCCGGTCTGTAAAAGGGTGGAACTGAGAAGCTGCGTCACGCGCAAAGAAAACGGGGCTCGGTTGCAAGAATCCCATCTTACAACGGAACGCGGAATGCAGAGAATGAAACTTCTGTGACAATCCCGCTTAAGTATCAGTAACTAATAAATTCCCGGTTGTTCCAGGCTTTTGATGGCACCCCATTGCGGCTTGATCGTCGGGTTGACGTAGCTCACGCCGTCCCACGAGGCGTGATAGGTCGGCGTCTGAGACGGGGCGCAATTGGCGAGGCTGAGCAGAAAAATCAAGGCGATAGCAGTGCGTAGCATGGCGTCCTCCTTAGCGGGATTGTCGCTGTTATCATGCATTATCGGCCTTTGGGCCATTGCCCGCTCTGCATGGCTTCCATGCCCAGGCTGTATTGGGCAAACCCCAGATGTTGTGGCATAGTAAGAAAATCGCCTCTAAATTTACGCTTCAGCGTGGGCGCAAGCCCATCGCGCGCTTATCGCGCACGCATCAACATTGCTTGCGTCAGGCGACAACCTGCCGTATCACAGGCAAAAACCAGCGGATTCCAGCGGCGTGCACCCCACTCCCCTCCTCGATAAAGCCCGGCTTCCTGCCGATTTGCGGCGCCTCCCCGAGCGCGATCTGCCGCAGCTCGCCGCCGAATTGCGCGAGGAGATGATCGACGCCGTCTCGCAGACGGGCGGGCATCTGGGCGCGGGCCTCGGCGTGGTGGAGCTGACGATTGCGCTGCATTACGTCTTCGATACCCCCCGCGACAAAGTGCTGTGGGATGTCGGCCATCAGGCCTATCCGCACAAGATCCTGACCGGGCGGCGCGACCGCATCCGTACGCTGCGCCAGCCGGGCGGCTTATCGGGCTTCTGCATGCGCACTGAGAGCGAATATGACGCGTTCGGCGCGGGTCATTCCTCCACCTCCATCTCCGCCGCGCTCGGCATGGCCGTGGCACGCGACTTCAAGGGGGAGGATCACGAGGTGATCGCCGTCATCGGCGACGGCGCGATGAGCGCGGGCATGGCCTATGAGGCGCTGAACAATGCAGGCGCGGAAAAGCGCCGCCTCATTATCGTGCTCAATGACAACGACATGTCCATCGCCCCGCCGGTGGGCGCGATGAGCGCCTATCTGTCGCGCCTCGTCTCCTCGCGGCCTTACATGACCTTCCGCGACCTTGGCAAGGCGGTGGTGAACGTGCTGCCGGAGCCGCTCAAGAACGCCGCCAAGCGCGCCGAGCAATATGCCCGCAGCGTCGGTGTGGGCGGCGGCACGTGGTTCGAGGAAATGGGGATGTATTATGTCGGCCCCGTCGATGGCCATAATCTCGATCACCTGCTGCCCATCTTCCAGAATATCAAGCAGCAGAAGCATCACGGCCCCATCCTCGTGCATGTGGTGACGAAAAAAGGCAAGGGCTTCGCACCCGCCGAGGCGGCTGCCGACAAGCTGCACGGCGTCAACCAGTTCGACAAGGGCACCGGCGCGCAGAAGAAATCCGCGGGCGGCCCGCCCACCTACACCAACGTGTTCGCGCAGGCGCTCATCGATGAAGCCGCGCGCGATGAGAAGATTGTCGCCATCACCGCCGCTATGCCGTCCGGCACGGGGCTGGATAAATTCGCGGCTAAATACCCATCGCGCATGTTCGATGTCGGCATCGCCGAGCAGCATGCGGTGACTTTCGCGGCCGGGCTGGCGGCGGAGGGCATGAAGCCATTCGCCGCCATCTACTCCACCTTCCTGCAACGCGCCTACGATCAGGTGGTGCATGACGTGGCGGTGCAGAACCTGCCCGTGCGCTTCGCCATCGACCGCGCCGGACTGGTGGGCGCGGATGGCTGCACGCATGCAGGCATGTTCGATGTCGCCTATCTCTGCACCCTGCCGAATTTCATCGTGATGGCCGCCTCAGACGAGGCCGAGCTGGTGCACATGACCGCCACCGCCGCCGCGATGAACGATCACCCCATCGCGTTCCGCTACCCGCGCGGCGAAGGCACCGGCGTGGCACTGCCGGAGCGTGGGCAGATTCTGGACATCGGCAAGGGCCGCATTCTGAAGGAAGGCACGCAAGTGGCATTCCTTTGCCTCGGCACGCGCATGTCCGCCTGCCTCAAAGCCGCTGAGCAGCTGGAAGCCGAGGGCATCTCGGTCACCGTGGCCGATGCGCGCTTCGCCAAGCCCCTCGATATGGACCTGCTGGGCCGTCTGCTGAAGGAACATGCACTGGTGGTGACCATTGAGGAGGGCAGCATGGGCGGCTTTGGCTCCCACATCGCCACCCATGCCGCCAATGCGGGATGGCTCGACGGCAAGGCGATGCTGCGCGCCCTCACCCTCCCCGACTACTTCCAGCCGCAAGGCAAGCCCGAAGCGCAGTATGAAGAAGCCGGCCTCGGCGTGGCGCAGATGGTGGAGTTCGTGAAGCGCCACGTGACTCCTGCCGCCACCGCCAAGCGGAAGAAAGCATAACCTTCTCCCCGAGGGGGAGAAGGTGGCGCAACGCGCCGGATGAGGGGGGGCGCCGCAGGCGTGTCGATAAAGGCCCCCTCACCCTAGCCCTCTCCCCGTGGGGGAGAGGGAATGCGGCTAAAAATTCACCTGCAGCCGCGTCATCAGATATTGCGGATTCTGATCCGTCAGCGGTGAATCCTCCACGTGGTTGATGGCGTAGTTGACCATCACACGGGACCACCAGACGGGATACCAATTCACACCCAGCGTCAGGGTGGAAAGTTGGCCACCCTGCACATCGGCGCTCTCCAGGTCCAGCGTCTGCACACGGGCAGCGACCTCCCACGCGCCTGCCCCGCCCTCGTTCACGGGTGCGCGCGGCGTCAGCGCCCAGAAGGTGCCTTGGCGCGGCAGATATTCACGCTGCTCGCCGGTGAGGAAATAGGCCACCTGCGCCGAGGCGCCCCAGAAATGCGGGTTCGTGTTGTCCTCGCGCTGCACCTACACCCCGCGCACCTCGGTGAGGAAGCTGAGCGGGCCCTCCGTCGCGTACACCTCACCACCAATGGAAGCGAAGCTGTCCGTATCGCGCAGGACCGGCGTGGAGACAAGCGGATCGCGCAGCACGGCCTCATCGCCGTTGGCGCGGAAGCGGGCGATGCCGTTACCCGGCTCACGGTAGCGCGCATGTATGCCAAGATGCAGCAAATGCGAGGTGGCGACATCATTATATAGCTGACCATGCAGGCGCGTGGAGATGCCCCAGCCGCCATCCTCGTCGCCCGCCTCGCCCGTGCCATCGGTGAACAAGCCGAACTGGTACGACCAGTCCTTCCCAAACGGGTTGATGCCCACCCCGCGGTTACGCAGCGGCTGGAAGGCCGTCATGGCATACGGGCGCTCCAGGAAATGCAGATGGATGAACGAGGATTGCTCATCCATGCTGCCATATTCGCGGAACTGCCCGGCGACGAACCACCAGTTCGGCAGCCCCGTATAGGCGATGAAACCGTCACGCACCTGCGCCTTGCCGCCGGAGAGTTCCATGAACAACTGGTAGCGCCAGTCGGAAGCGAAGATGCCCGCCGCCCCAAAACGCTGGCGGCGATAGCGGAAATCGCTGTTTTCCTTGCCCGCCTTGTCCGCGATCACGGTGTTGAAATCCAGCTGCGAAACGAAATGCGGATCGAAGGTGAAGCTGCCATCGGCACTTTTATAGACATATTCCGGTGATGGCAGCGGCTGGGCATGCAGGGCGGTGGTGCACGCCAGCAACGGGAGAAGGACCCACGACAATGCTCTCATAAGTTGTTCTCATGTTTAAAAGTGCAACTTTTGACGTTGTAGCGGGCAAGTTTTAAAATTTGGTTTACGCTGGCCCCTTTAATACGCCAGCTGCAACCGGGTGATGAAATACTGGGGATTTTCGTCCGTCAGCGGGGAATCGCTGACCTCATTGATGATGTAATTGCTCATCACCCGCGCCCAGCCCACCGGCCACCAGCTCAGCCCGAACGAGGTACTGAGCAGTTCGCCGCCCTGAATGTCCTGATCGGCGAGGTCGAGGTAATCGAGCCGCATGCCCACTTCCCACGCCCCCCAGCCGCCCTGCGTCACCGGGGCCATTGGGCTCATGCGGTCAAACGTGCTGCCGATGATCTGGTATTCCCGCTGCTCGCCGGTGAGGAAGTAAGTCGCCTGCGCCGACGCGCCCCAGAAAAGCGGGTTGCTCAGGCCCGCCTGCCGCTCCACCTGCGAGAGGCGTGATTCCGCCAGCAGCGCGAGCGGACCGTCCGTGTAGTAAAACTCGCCGGAGAGGTTGCGGTAATCCTTCACGCCCATCATCAGGCCGGTATCCACAAGCCGGTCCTGCAGCACGTTTTCCTGCCCGTTGGAGCGGAAGCGCAGCTCGTCCACGCCGGGATCGCGGTAGCGCGCATTGATGCCCAGATGCAACACCTGGCTTTCCGCAAGATTGATCCACGGACGCCATACGGCGCGGGTGCTCACGCCCCAGCCCTTGTCATGGTCGCCCGTGTTGCCCGTGCCGGTGCCGAAGCCGCCGAGCTGGAACGTCCAGTGATCATCGTGCGGGCTCATCAGCACGCCGTAATTGCGTATGGACTGAAACGCCGTGATGCCTTGTGGCCGCTCCATGAAATGTAGCCAGACATTGCTAGCCTTCTCATTCGATCCCTGCGCCTCGCGCGTGAAGCCCGCCGCGACATAATTGTTCGGCATGCCGCGATAGGAGAGGTACGCATCGCGGATTTCCGCCTCTTTGCGCACCGTAGAGAATTCCACACTGAGACGGTAGCCGATTTCCGGCACGATGCGGCCATTCACGCCGAGGCGCTGGCGGCGCAGGCGGTAATCAAAATTTTCTTTCCCTGCCGGGTCTTGTGTTGCCTAGGCAAGGTCATGCTGCGTTTGCAGCGAGGGAGTAAAAACGAAGCCGCCCTCCACACTGCGGTGAGTTTTAAGGCGGCGCTGTGCGGTCTCCGGCAAGGAAGTTGAAGGACGCGGGCGAAGGGACCCAAGCCGCATGCCTCCTGAAGAGACGGGACGGACTTCCACGCCAGGCCGAAGCGCGGCCTGCGACAGTGCGAAGCCGGGCACCAGCAGCAGGCCCGTGAAAATGGCAAGCGACCAGCGGAGTCTCATCATGCGCGAACCTTACGGAATTCCCCGCTGGAGTCAAAGCATTGCGTGACGACAGGCGGCGCCTGCGCTAGAGAAGAACCATGCAGGAAAACATACTAATCGTCACCCCCGAGCCCGCCCTCTATTTCCGCTCCCGGCGCTACGCATGCACGCTGGGCCGCAGCGGATTTTCCGAGGAAAAGCGCGAGGGCGACGGGGCCACGCCAATCGGCGAGTACCGCCTCATCGAGGGTTACTTCCGCCCCGACCGCGTCACCCTGCCCGCCACCGCGCTGCCCATGCACGCCATCACGCGCGACATGGGCTGGTGCGACGATCCGGCGCATGCAGATTATAACCGCAGCGTCACCCTGCCCTTCGCCGCCTCGCACGAGGAACTCTGGCGGGAGGATCACTGCTACGATCTTTTCCTTGTCATCGGCTACAATACCGAGCATCCCGTTCCCGGGAAGGGCAGCGCGATTTTTCTGCACCTTCTGCATGAGGATGGCCGCCCCACGGCGGGCTGTGTCGCGCTGAGCCGGGAGGATTTGCTGGAGCTTCTGCCGCACCTGACGCCAGATACGGGTATACGTTTGGGAACGATGTAACGTAAGCCGGGGAAGCAATACCCCCCTCCCCAGTAGGGGGAGGGTCGGGGTGGGGGCGTGTGGGTACGTATGACTCCGCTTCCGCCCCCCTCCCATCCTCCCCCCTACTGGGGGAGGGGTTTACAGACGACTTCAACATGTCAATCCAAGTCCACTCAGCTTCACGCACACCCCCTTGTCATTCCGCACCGCCTTGCTATGGTGCGCGCCAATCAGGAGTTTCATCATGTCACTGCAATCTGTCATCGAATCTGCGTGGGAAGGCCGCGCCGACATCACCGCCCAGACGAAAGGCGAGGTGCGCGACGCCGTGGAGCAGGTGCTCAGCCAGCTCGATGCGGGCACGCTGCGCGTGGCGGAGAAATCCGGCAAAAGCTGGAAGACCCATGAATGGGTGAAGAAAGCCGTGCTGCTTTCCTTCCGCCTGAACCCGATGGAGCGCTATTCCGGCGGCCCCGCCGCGGCCGGCACCAGCACACACTGGTATGACAAGGTGCCCTCCAAATTTCAGGGCTGGGGCGATGACGAATTCCGCGCCGCCTCCTTCCGGGCCGTGCCGGGCGCCATCGTGCGCCGCTCGGCCTACATCGCCAAGGACGTGGTGCTGATGCCCTCCTTCGTGAATGTCGGCGCTTACGTCGGCGAAGGCACCATGATCGACACATGGAGCACAGTCGGCAGCTGCGCCCAGATCGGCGCGCATTGCCACATCTCCGGCGGGGTCGGCATCGGCGGCGTGCTGGAGCCACTGCAGGCCAACCCGGTCATCATCGAGGATAACTGCTTCATCGGCGCACGCTCGGAAGTGGCCGAGGGCGTCATCATTGAGGAAGGCGCGGTGATTTCCATGGGCGTCTATCTCGGCGCGTCCACCCGCATCATCGATCGCGACAGCGGGCAAATCTACAAAGGCCGCGTGCCCGCCTATTCCGTCGTGGTGCCCGGCAGCCTCCCCGGCAGCCCCCTGCCCGACGGCGGCTCCGGCCCGTCGCTGTATTGCGCCGTCATCGTCAAGCGCGTCGACGCCCAGACCCGCGCCAAGACGGGCATCAACGAGCTGCTGCGCGGTGTGGAGTAAGTTAGGTTTTGGCTGTTAGGTTTTAGGTTTTAGCTTTTTTTCTCGTCATTGCGAGGAGCGTCAGCGATGCGGCAATCCAGACCCGCCCGCTGGATGGCTTCGCGTTGCTCACAATGACGATGACGCTGTCACCCCGCACTCGTTGCGGGGTCTTCCTGCCACACGAGGAGGCCCCGCAATAAATGCGGGGTGACATTCTTTCTACTCTCCGTCATTCCGGGACGCGCAAGCGTGCCCGGAATCCCCTCGCGTGACGAAGGAGATCCTGTGCAGCCTTCGGCTCGCAGGATGACGAAAAAGCTAAAAACCTAATACCTAGAAGCTGACACCTAAACCCCTACTCCACCGGCAGCGGGCCTTTGTAGTTCATCAGCCCTTCAGGGGTGGTGCGCAGCTGGGTCATGAGGTAGGGCGCGAAGCGGTAGGCCCAGCCGGCGGTGCGGGTGTTGATGTCCTCGGCTTCCTTCTTCACCTCGTCACTCGCTTCACCCGTCGTGGACGCTTCCAGCGTCACCCAGTATTCCGGCCAGGATTCGCCCTCGCCGTTGAAGCGCAGGCGCAGGGTCAGGCCGTCAAACGTCTGCATCACTGTCACGTCACGGCCAGAGGCGCGAAGCTCGCGCTCGGCCATCACATCCACCAGCTTCAGCCGGGTGAACAGCTGCGGAATGGTCATCAGTTGGTATTCCACTGACTTGTTGATTTCCTTCGGCTCCGGCGTCACGCGGAAATCCGCCTCCACTGTGTCGCGCGTGATGCGCACCGACGGGCCGCCCGCATGCTCCACGGAGACTTCTTTCACACGGTCCTGCCGGATATTCACCACTTCCTGCCGCACCCACTGTTTCAGGTCGCTGCCCGTCTGCAGTCGCCCGCTTGCCACCCAGGCCTGCGGCTTGTCGGGAAAGCGCACATAGGTGGCGTTACGGCGGCGCTCAGCGGGCTTACCGATCAACAGATCGCCCACGGTCTGATCGTTTGCTATCAGCGTCACGCGCGTGGCTTCGGCGTCCTGCAGGCCTAGCCGTCCGTAGTTTTCCTCGCGCGCGGTTTTTTTCTCAAGCAATGTGCTGTGCGACAGCTCGTTGAGCATCCCACGCAGGCGGCCCAGATCAACCGGGTAATTGGAAAAGGCCGGAATCACCCAGCGCCCCTCATCCGCTTTTTTCAGCATGAGGGTCGTTTCTCCGTGAGACACCATGATCTCCGTGAGGCCGTTCAGCGATGACTTCAACTCCGGCATCAGCATGTGAGCTTCGTGGCTTCGCCAGAGCGCGCCGTGGCTGCCGACCAGCGACCAGCCCGTTACCGCTAGCCCCAGTGCAATGAGGGTAAGAATGAACGGCTTATGATAGGTGCGGGCCATGCGATTTTCCCTCAATTCCGCTTCATGCCGAGGCGACGCGGCAGCCACAGGCCCAGCAGCAGCACGAGCAGCGGGATGAGGCCGATATGGATCAGCTTCAGCCGTCCGCCGAGTGATTCGATGTCACGGCGCAGCTCGCCCTGCACATCGCGCAGGCGGTGGCGGGTATCGAGCAGGATGTCGCGGAATTTCTCCAACTGCGCTTGCTGCTCCTCGGACATCAGCACGGCGCCGCCCTCCTGCGCCTGAAGATCGCCCATCTGCTGCTCCACCTCGCGCAATTTGCGGCGCAGCGCCTCTTCTTCCTCATGGAAGCGCTCCTCGGCATCGCGGCGGAGTTCGTCCACCACCACGAAACGGCGCTCGTCCGTGGTGCGCGTACGCAATGACAGCAGGGCCGAATCGCCGCTCAGGTAATCGATGGCGTTCAGGAGAAACGCCCCGTTATCGGCGCTGGGGGTCAGCCCATCGCCGCCGAAATTGCCGCGCTGCTGCACCCAGAACCCGTCGCGCAGGAAATCCGTATCGGCCACCACCACGAAGCTGGCGGGCCCCTTGGATTCCGTCAGCTGCTCCTTGCCCGTGCCTTCGGGAAACGCGCTGTGCAGCGTGCCTTCCACCTTCGCCGCCAGCATGAGCGGGTGATCCGACGGGGTCATGTCATCCATCAGTATGGTGGGATTGTCCTTGGCGAACATCAGCTTGATGTCGCGGATGAGGAAGGACTGCTCGCCGGTGGAGATTAGCGGCGTGAAGGTCGTTTTGGCGTCCGGCACCGCCTCCAGAATGCCCGGCGTGGGCAGGATCATGGTATTCAGCTCGGCGGTCAGAATTTCTTGCTGGTTGAAATTCGGCTTGCGCAGCAGCAGCCACGTCACGTTCGGCGCCGCACCGAGCGAGGTCACATCGTCCGACGTGCTGACGCGGATGGCGGCGTCCATGTCGCCCGCCACGTACTTATCCATCATCTTCACGCCCCAGGCGGAGAGCAGCGGCTCCAGCGTGGAGCGTTTCTCCGCCACATCGTCCACCGCGGTGCCGGGGTCGATGAGGAACACCGCCTTGCCGCCGCGCATCATGTACTGGTCGATGGCATAGAGCGTCTGGTCGCTGATCGGCACCGGGTGGGCCACCAGCAGCACGTCGATATCCTGCGGGATGCTGTCTGTGTCCACTTTCAGCACGTCGACGTCAAAAAATTCCTCCATCTGCTGGAAGATTGCCCACGGCCCGCGCCCGGCCATCAGCCCCTGCGCCGTACCGCGCATCGGCAGCCAGCTCAGCACGCCGACCTTGGTTTTCTTGCCGTGGCTGAGGCGGTCGATCATGCGGGTGATGTCATATTCCAGGAACGCCTGCCGCTCCGGGCTGAAGAACGGGATCGCCGCCGTTTCATCCACCGCGTTGCTGATCGAGAGGCCGAAGAACAGCTTGTTGCCCGCCCCGTCCGTATCCACCCCGCGCACGCCGCTGGAAACCGCAAGGTCCTCTGATTCGCTGAACGGCTCTGGGTTGATGATCTCCAGCTTCAGCTTGCCGTGCGAGAGCATGGCATACTGCTTCAGCACGCCTTTCAGCCGCGCCCCGTAATTCTGGATGACCGGGAAGCCGTTGGCCGCCTCCTCGCTGTAGAAAAAGCGCATGGTCAGCGGCTCGTCGATGCGCGAGAGCACGGCGCGGGTACCCTCGGAGAGCGTGTAGAGATGATGCTCCGTGAGGTCCAGCCGCCGTGATTCCAGCAGCCGGTTGGCCACCAGGTTGAGGGCGATGAAAATCACCAGCGCCAGCAGCATCGTATAATAGAGGGTGGGGCGGGAGAAGCGTTTGGTGGTCATGGCGTCCTCACAGGCGCTTGGCTTCGACGACGAGCAGGTTCAGGCACAGCCAGAACAGGATCAGCGTCGTGAAGAAGAACAGGCTGCGCAGCTCCAGAATGCCCTGTGTGATATCGCTGAAATGCGTCAGCAGGCTGAACAGGCCGATGGTCTCCACCACCGGCTGCGGCAGCCAGCCTTCCACGAACGCGATCACCAGCTGGAAGCCCGCCAGCGTGAACACCAGGCACACCGCGATGGCGAGCACGAACGCAATCACCTGGTTGCGCGTGGTGGCGGACAGGCACGCCCCGATGGCAAGGTAGCCGCCTGCCATCAGGAAGCTGCCGAGATAACTCGCCAGAATCACGCCGTTATCGGGGTGGCCGAGGTAATTGACCGTCACCCAGAGCGGCATGGTCAGCGCCAGCGCTACCCCGGCGAAGCACCAGGCGGCGAGGAATTTGCCCGCCACCAGCTGCCAGGTCGGCACCGGCAGCGTCATCAGCAATTCCAGCGTGCCGATGCGGCGCTCCTCCGCCCACAGCCGCATGGTGATGGCCGGAATGAGGAACAGATACAGCCATGGATGCCAGCTGAAGAACGGCGCCATATCCGCCTTGCCACGCTCGAAAAACTGATCGACATAGAACGGGAACGCAGCGCTCGCCATCAGGAACACCACGATGAAGACGTAGGCCACCGGCGTCTGGAAATAGCCCAGCAATTCCCGTTTGAAGACGGCGCAAAGACCCTGCATCAGTTCCTCCCCGAGGCCGAAGCGGCCAGCGCGATGAACACCTCATCCATGCTGCCGCGCCCGGATTCCATGCCTTCGATGATCCAGTTCTGCACATGCGCCATCTGGCTTACCTCGGTGATGTCCACCTGCCGGGCGGCGGGGTAGAGCCGGTATTCACAGCGTTTCTCATCGGAGCGCAGCAATTCCGCCTCACGCACGGAGGAGAGCTTCAGCAGCTGCTCGCGCACCGCCTCGGCGGCCGCGCCGCGCAATTGCAGCGTCAGGCTGCCATGCAGGCGGGAGCGCTCAAGCAGCGCGGCGGGCGTGGCGTCGCTCACCAGCCTACCGCCCGCGATGATGACGGTGCGGGTGCACACGGCTTCCACTTCTTCCAAAATATGCGTGGAGATAATGATGGCCTTGTCCTTCGCCATGGTCTGAATCAGGCGGCGCACCTCCTGCTTCTGCAGCGGGTCGAGCCCGTCGGTGGGCTCATCGAGGATGAGAATGGGCGGATCATGCAAAATGGCCTGCGCCAGCCCGACGCGGCGCTTGAAGCCCTTGGAGAGCGTGTCGATGGACTGGTCCAGCACCTCCTCCAGCCCCAGCTGGCCGATGACGATCTCCATGCGCTCCTTCAGCGCCGCCTTGGCCATGCCGCGCGCCTGCCCGACGAATTTCAGCAGCTGGCGCGGCGTGAGATCAGCATAGAGCGGCGCGCCTTCCGGCAGGTAGCCGATGCAGGATTTCGCTGCGAGTGGTGCGTCCTCGATGTCATGGCCCTGAATAGCGACGCTGCCCGCCGAGGGCTGCAGATAACCCGTGAGCATGCGCATGGTGGTGGTCTTGCCCGCGCCGTTCGGGCCGAGGAAGCCGAGCACCTCTCCCTTGCGCACCGCGAGATCGATGCCATCCACCGCCACCGCATCGCCAAAACGCTTGGTCAGGCCCGCCGCGTGTACCCAGAAATCGGTCATAAGGAGGTCATCAAAAAGAGTATATCGCTATCTACCAAGCAGTGGCGCGAAGTCAAGCGGCGGCCTCGCTCCAGCCCTGCTCGCGGGCGATGCGGGCGAGCAATCCCGCGCATCCGCGCTCAATGAGTGACAGCGTGTCCTCGAACCCGGCACGCGGGCCGTAATAGGGGTCGGCCACGTCGCGGGGTGTTTCCACGCCTGCATAAGGCAGGAAGAGGTGCACTTTCCCACGCATCGCCTCGGGCGAGCGCTGTAGCAGCAGGGAGAGATGCCCGCTATCCATCGCCAGCAGCAGATCGAAGCGCCGGAAATCTTCTGCCGCCACATGCCGCCCCTTCAGATGCCGCATGGCATACCCGCGGGCCTGCGCCGCCTCGCAGGAGCGCGCGTCCGGCGCTTCGCCGACATGGTAATCATGCGTGCCGGCGGAATCGACTTCCAGCCGTTCGCCCCATCCTCTGGCCTCCGCCAAGCGGCGCAGCACCGCCTCCGCCGTAGGAGAGCGGCAGATATTCCCGGTGCAGACGAAGAGGACACGATAGGGAGTTTGCATAGCCCCCTTATTCCGCAAATCACGGCGCAAGGCAAAGGCTTCTTGCCTCGCCATGCAGCGTGACAGAAAATGGCCGCATGAGCACGTCCGAGTTTCTGCGCCTTTTCACCGCCCTGCCCTTGCCGCCGAACGCCATACAAACCCTCGGCGCGCTGCAGCAGGGCCTGCCCGGCACGCGCTGGATCCGTTCGGAGAACTTGCATCTCACATTGCGTTTCCTCGGTCAGACTCCCGCCGGGGAAGTGTCTGCCATCGCGACGGCGCTGCAAGATGTGCGTTTCCCGCCTTTTGCTTTTAGCCTGGCCGGGGTCGATCTATGGACGGGGCCGGGCATTCTGCATGCCGTGGTGCCGTCTCACCCCGCTTTAAGCGCGCTGAAACACGCCATCGATCACGCGCTGGCAGTCTACGGGTTACCGCCAGAGGAGCGTCCGTTCCGACCCCATGTAACGCTGGCGCGCCTGCGCCGCACCCATGACCGCGAAGCCCTCGCCGCGTGGAGAGAGCAGCATGGCGGGCTGCACCTGCAGGAGATTCCGGCTACCCGCTTTCACCTCTACGAATCTCGCAGCACGGCCGAGGGCGTGCGCTACCTGCCGTTGGCTAGCTACGACGCCGCGCAAAACGCGCCGGGTTGAAGGCCTGCGCGGCATCCTCCTCCACCGGCAAGGGCTGGCCGGTGATCATGGCAGCCAGCATGGCGCCTCCCAGCGGCCCGGAGAGCGCACCGCGCGATCCATGCGCCAATGACAAATAAAGGCCGGGTACGGGCACTCCATCCGCATCCACCGCCTGCCCGATGATCGGCAGGCGATCCGGCGAGGTGGCGCGGATACCGGCCCATCCTGCCGCCCCCTGCAACGAGACAGGCACGCCCGGAAGCACCTCCGCGAGGTTGCGTAGATTCTCTGCATGTCCCTCCGGGGTAACTTCGGCACATGTCTCGCCCCGCTCGAACGTGGCGCCGAGCCAGTGATGCCCCGTCGCATCCGGCGGCGAAAGATAGCCGCCATACCCCATTGGCAGGCGCTGCCGCGCCGTCGGCTCGCTCACCGGCAGGCGCGTCAGTTGCCCGCGCACCGGCGTGAGTGGCAATGGCAAGTCAGGACAGAGCGCGGACGCCTCCCATCCGCACGCCAGAACGACGGCGGAAGCCAGCAACGGCACTTCATCTTTTACATGAACTTGCCAGCCATGGGCGGAATTTTGGAGCGAGACCACGCGCCCTGCATGTTTTCTTTCAATGAACGGATGTTCAGTAATACTGGCAACAAGTTGGGCCAGATTCATGAGGCCGCTTTTCTTTATCAGAATCCCGCCAATTGAAACACTTACTCCCACCTGCTGCGAAACCGCTTCAGGCGTCAGCGGTTCCATCACCTCAGAAGGCATGCCAAGCGCGGTGGGGAGCGTCGGCCACCCCTTTTCATCGCGCTGGCCCCGCTGTTTTTTGGGTAGCTGCACCAGTCCGGAGGTTCGCTCCTGCAGCACTCCCAGACGCTCCAGATGATAAAGCGCCGACCAGTCGAAGCGGGCTTCCGGCGTCCATTGTTTCGCAAGCCGGGGAAAGAGAATGGCCGCGGGCGTCCCGCTGGCCCCGCCCGCCAATTGCGCCCGCTGCTCCAACAATGTGACCCGCACGCCCTGCTCCGCCAGCGCCCGCGCGGCAGACGCCCCCGCGATGCCGCCGCCGATAATTCCCACGCGTTCCGGCAAGGGTTTGGGCAAGGATGCTTCCCCCGTCCGCGTCGCCACGACCATATGTCTCTTGCGGCCAAAGCCGGGCCGCTTTTCCACTGCAAACCCTGCCGCCCCAAGCGCCTCTCGCACCGCGCCGGCGGCGGAGAACGTGGCGGCCGTCCCGCCCGCTGCCGTGCGCTCTCCGACTTCATGCAGTACATCATGCGCCCACATCATCCCGTTGCGCGCAGGGGAAAATCCATCCAGAAACCACGCATCCACCGTGGCGCGCATCTGGCGCAGCATGGCGAGCGCTTCGCCGAAGCAAAGCGTCAGGGTGACCCGCTCATCCAGCGGCAAGGTATGGAAGCCCGGCAGCGCGGGAGGATAGAGCTGCTGGATGCGCGCCGCTTCCTCCGCCAGCATCGGCCACGCCGCATGGGCGCGAGCCAGATCATCGCGGGTGAGCGGATGTTTTTCGATGGAAAAGAGGTGCAGCCGCGCCTCTTTGGGGGCCGTTTCCTTCCACAGCCGCCATGCGGCCATGACGTTCAGCCCTGTGCCGAAACCCAGCTCGCCGATGACGAACCGCTTCGCCTGCGCAAAACGCTGCGGCAGCCGGTTGCCTTCCAGAAAGACGTAATGCGTCTCATCCAGCCCGCCTTCGAGCGAGAAATAAACGTCACCATACTCGGCGGAGACGGGCACCGGCCCGCGCCATTCCAGCCGGGCCGGAAGAATCGGAGAAGCAATCGACATGCCCGTGCTATCGCACTCTGCCGGGCAAGGCGCAACCGTGAACGTAGAATTCATTGATTAATAAAATTAACACATTGTATTTAATGGATAATATTACTTATGATCGCTTGACTTGCCGCCGTGATCTCCTACCCTTCGGGTGTCCATTCCATTTTTCAATAAGGATTCCCATGGCTATTCTCACTGTCGGCTCCAACATGATGTATTCCAGCCTCGGCGCAGCCGTCGCGGCCTCCAAAGACGGTGACATCGTCCGCGTCAACGCGGGGACATATGTCAACGACACCGCCACCATCAATACGAAGATCACCATCGAAGGGGTGGGCGGCATGGCGAAACTTGTGGGCTCCGGTGATCTTGCCAACCGTAAGGGACTGCTTATCAGCAATACCGACCTGACCGTTCGGAATATCGAATTCAGTAATGCGGAAGTGGCGGACAGGAATGGGGCCGGAATTCGCTATCAGGGGGGCAATCTGACGGTTGAGAATTGCTACTTCCATCACAATGAGAATGGCATTCTTGCCAATCCTGTATCGACGGGAACAATTAGCATTAAACGCTCGGAATTTGCCTTCAACGGCGATGGCAGCGGCTACACGCATGGCGTCTATGCTAACAACATCGCAAAGCTGACTGTAACTGACAGCTATTTCCATGACACGCTGGAAGGCCACCTCATCAAAAGCCGGGCGCAGGTGACGGAAATCACTAACAACCGGCTTTACAGCGGCACCTCCGACACCAGCTACGAGATCGACCTGCCCAACGGCGGCAAAGGCACCATCACGGGCAACGTCATCGTGCAGGGGACGCAAGGGGCCAACCCGTCCATTATTGCATTCGGCGAGGAAGGCAACGTATATGCGGGGTCGTCGCTGCTGGTGCAGGATAATGTCATCGAAAATTTCAAGACCAGCGCCACCGGCATCTGGAATGCCAGCTCCGTTAATGCCCAGATTATCGGCAATGATTTCTACCAAGTGGGCACTCAGCTCTCCGGCCCCGGTTCACTTAACGGCAACATTAAGCTGTCCAGCCCCGTGACGCTGGATTACAGCTCACCTTGGCTAAGCGCACCCACCCCAACGCTAAACGGCACGTCCGGCAACGACACGCTTTCCGGCACCTCCTCCAGCGAGATAATCAACGGCCTTGCCGGCAATGATCGTCTGAGCGGTAATGGCGGCAATGACACGCTGGATGGCGGGGCAGGCCGCGATGTTCTCACCGGGGGGGCGGGCGCGGATATCTTCCGCTTTAGCAACGCGGCCCATTCAACGGAAGCGGCGCGCGACCGCATCACCGATTTCACGCATGGGCAGGACCTGATCGATTTGCATGGCACGGGCTTTACCGACTTCATCACCTCAGGCCTGACACAGGCAGGTGAACTCCGGCTCGCCTACTCTGCTACATCAGACAGAAGCTATCTACGCAGTGATCAGTCCACCTTTGAGTTCTTTCTCGAGGGCGATCATCGCGGCCAGATGTCTGATGCGGATTTGATCTTCGGCTAGCGCCTAGCCCTCCAAATATTTCAGCAGATTATCCAGCTCATCCGCCTCATTCGCTGGTTTGTCCCAGCGGATGCGGTGGATACGCGGGAAGCGCATGGCGACGCCGGATTTGTGTCGGGTGGAGCGGGCGAGCGCGTCGAATTCCACTTCCAGCACCAGCGCCTTTTCCACCTCGCGCACGGGGCCGAAACGCTGGGTGGTGTGAGCACGAATCCATTTATCGATCTTGATCAGCTCCTTGTCGGTGTAGCCGGAATAGGCTTTGCCGACCGGCACGAGCTCGCGCTCCCCGCCCCGCGCCACCCATGCGCCGAAGGTGAAGTCCGAGTAATAGGAGGAGCGTTTGCCGTGGCCGCGCTGGGCGTACATCATCACCACGTCGGCCTTGAGCGTGTCGCGCTTCCATTTGTACCAGTGGCCCTTGGGGCGGCCTGCAAGGTAGGGCGAGGATTTCTTCTTCAGCATGAAACCCTCGGCCTGCATGTCCTTCAGGTCAGTGCGGATGACGTCGAGCATACGCAACAAGTCATCGCGGCTGTCAAATTCCACCACGGTCGAGACATCGATGCGCGAGCCGCGATAGGTAGAATACCAATGCTCCAGCCGTTCCCGGCGTGCGGTGAAGGGCAGCGGGCGGATGTCTTCCGCGCCGTCGAACAGCATGTCATAGAGCCGCAGATGCGCCGGATTCTCCGCCACCAGCTTGGGCGGCGGGGCCTTGCGGTTCAGCCGCTGCTGGAGATCGTTGAACGGGGCCACGTTGCCGTCTTTCAGCACCAATAACTCGCCGTCGAACACCCCGTGAATGCGCAGGGTGGAAAGCTCCGGGAATGCGCCGAGGATGTCCTCCCCGGTGCGCGTGTAGAGGGCCACATGCTCGCCGTCGCCGGAGAGCTGGACGCGGATGCCATCCCATTTCCACTCGGCAACGAATTCCTCTGGGTGAATCTTCTCCAGCTCCTCTTCCTCAATGGGATGGGCCAGCATCACAGGGCGGAAGGCCAGCGCGGTGATGCTGTCCGGCTTCTCCGCGCGGCCTTCGAGCCATTCGAACAGATCGATATATGGTGGCTTCAGCCCGTGCCAGAGTTCCTCGATATCCTCCACCGTCACGTCCTCGCGCAGCATGGCCAGCGCCATCTTCGCCATGCGCTCGGACACGCCGACGCGCAGGCCGCCAGTGACGATTTTCAGCAGCGCCCAGCGCTCGGTTTCATCGGCGGCGTTGAGCCAAGGGGTGACCAACTCCGGCACGTGCGATTTTTTGGCCTGAAGCAGCTCTTCGATGATGTAGGGAAGATCGGGCAGGTTGCCGGGCACCTCCGGTTGGGGCCAAAGCAGGGCAATGGTTTCCGCCAGATCGCCCACGTAATCATGCGACAGGGCGAACAGCACCGGGTCGGTGCAGGATTCCACCAGATGCCGCAGCGAATGGGCCTTTACGTCCGGGAAGCGCAGGCTGCCGGTCAGCACCGCCAGCGCATAGCCGCGCTCCGGGTCCGGCCGCTCGGCGAAATAGTTGCGCATCAAATCCAGCTTGCGGTTGCGCGACGCAGCGAAGGAGAGCTGGTCGAGGAGTTGGGCGAAGTCTTTCATCTCTCGACTCCGTCATTCCCCGAATCTGCGTCAGCAGATTCTAGGGGAATCCAGCGCAAGCCCAACCGTCTGCGCTGGATTGCCCCCGCAACAAGTGCGGGGCAGGCTTTAGAATCGCTGACGCGATTCAGGCAATGACGAGGGCTACTCATATTCCTCCTCCTCCCTTCCCACCAGATGCAGCGCCTCGGCTTCATAGCCATGCTGGCGGGCCCAGTGCACCAAGGCATCCTCGCGGCCATGCGTCACCCAGACCGCTTGCGGGTTCACCTCGCGGATAGTCTGGCAGAGTTCGTCCCAGTCGCAATGGTCGGAGATGATAAGCGGCAGTTCCACATGCTTCTGCCGCGCCCGTGCCCGCACGCGCATCCAGCCGGAGGCCATGGAGATCATCGGCTCGCCGAAGCGGCGTGACCATTTCTCGGCCAGCGCGGAAGGCGGGCAGAACACGACCTTCCCCGCATAGTCTTCACGCTTGAATTCCTTCAGCTTGATGACCTTCCAGCGCCCCAGGTCAACGCCGAGTTCGGTGTAGAGCACCGCCAGGCTTTCCATCGCGCCATGGAGGTACACTTCCTCGTGGTACCCCGCGCGGCGCAGCTCCACCAGCACGCGCTGGAATTTCCCCAGCGCATAGACGCCCACCAGATGCGCCTGATCGGGGAAAGCGATAAGCGAATCAAGCAGCTTCTGAATTTCTTCCTGCGTCGGCGGGTGGCGGAAGACGGGGAGGCCGAAGGTGGCCTCAGTGATGAGCACGTCGCAGGGGATGACCTCGTAGGGCGGGCAGGTCGGATCGAAGCGCCGCTTGTAATCGCCGGTGACGATGACGCGTTCGCCGCCATATTCCAGAATCGCCTGCGCCGAGCCGAGCACATGCCCCGCCGGGGCGAAGCGCACGCCGACGCCGTTCACGTTCACCTGCTCGCCATACTTCATCGGCTGGGGGGAGATGCCGCCGTAATCCTTGTAGCGCGCGCGCATGATGGCCAGCGTCTCCGGCGTACCGAGCACGTGGTTATTGCCGGGCCGCGCATGGTCGGCGTGACCGTGTGTGATGACCGCCCGGTTGGCGGGGTAATGCGGGTCGATGTAAAAGTCCCCGGGCTCGCAGTAGAGCCCCTTCTCGGTGACCTTCAGCCATTGATGCGCGCGGACGGGCATGGCCTACACCGTCATTGCGAGCGAAGCGAAGCAATCCAGCAGGCGGCCATGGATTGCTTCGTCGCTGCGCTCCTCGCAATGACGAGGCAAAATTGAAATCATTCTCACCTATTCACAAAAGATAAGCACTCCCTTACATATAAGGAAACATGCGCGAATTTCCAATGTGATGGCATCGACAAAACGCACAAAAAAACCGTCCGTTGATGCCCTGCTCCCCGCCCCCTTCGACGACTGGCTGGCGCGGCGCGGATGGTCGCTGCATCCGCATCAGCGGGAGATGCTGGAAGCGGCGCAGTCGGATAAGTCCTGCCTGCTGATTGCGCCCACGGGCGGCGGCAAGACGCTTGCGGGGTTCCTGCCTTCGCTGATCGAGCTGGCCGCCAACCCCTCCCACGGCCTGCATACGCTCTATCTCTCACCGCTGAAGGCGCTGACGCACGACATTCACCGCAACCTGCTCACCCCCATCGAGGAGATGGGCCTGCCGATTGTCGCCGAAACGCGCACCGGCGACACTTCCGCGCATGTACGCCAGCGGCAGAAGAAGCGCCCGCCGCATATCCTGCTCACCACGCCGGAATCGCTGGCGCTGATGCTCTCCTACCCGGAAAGCCGCACGATGTTTTCCTCGCTCAAAACCATCATCCTCGATGAGGCGCACACCCTGCCACCCTGCAAGCGCGGGCTGCATACGGCCCTGCTGCTCGCCCGGCTGGAGACACTGGCCCCACAGGCGCGGCGCATCGGGCTCTCCGCCACCGTGGCCGAACCGGCGAGGCTTACCGACTGGCTAGCCCGCAAAGGCGAAACGGTGACGCTGGTACGTGCCCGCTCTTACACCCAGCCGCAGGTCGAAATCCTGCCAAGCCGCCGCCTGCTGCCGCTGGCCGGGCATTTCCCGCGCCATGCCATCCCGGATGTGTACGCGGCCATTAAAACGGCCCGCTCCGCCATTGTGTTCGTTAATACGCGGGCGCAGGCGGAGATGATGTTCCAGGCGCTGTGGGATCAGAACGAGGACAACCTCTCCATCGCCCTGCATCACGGCTCGCTGAACCGCGAGCAGCGCCAGAAGGTGGAAGCCGCGATGGCCGCGGGCGAGGTGCGTGCCGTGGTGGCCACCGCCTCGCTCGACCTCGGCATCGATTGGGGGAATGTGGACCTCGTCATCCAAATCGGTGCGCCAAAGGGCATCTCGCGCCTGCTGCAACGCATCGGCCGCTCCAACCACCGCTACGAGGAGCCGAGCCATGCTTTGCTGGTTCCCTCCAACTGCTTCGAGGCGGTGGAGTGCCGCGCCGCTATCGATGCCATTACCGCGGGCGAGCTGGACGCCGAGCCGCCTTACCCCGCCACGCTCGACATCCTCGCGCAGCACCTCATCGGCTGCGCCTGCGCGGAGCCATTCGATCCGGACGCGCTTTACGCTGAAGTCACCCGCGCCGCGCCCTACCGCGCCCTGACGCGTGAGGCGTTTGACGCTGTGCTGCAATTCATCATCGATGGCGGCTATGTGCTGCAACGCTACGAGGAGCATCACCGCCTCATCGCCAACGAGGAAGGCCGCCTGAAACCCGCCAGCGCGCGCATCGAGCAGCGTTACCGCATGAATATCGGCACTATCGTGGAATCCGAGAAATTGCGCGTCTTTCTCATCACCTCGCGCCCCGGCGGGCGGCGGCGCAGCGGCGTCTCCAACGGCATCTATCTCGGCGATGTGGAGGAGCGGCTGGTGCTGGGCATGCAGGAGGGTGACACGTTCATCTTCGCGGGTCAGCATCTGCGCTATGAGCGGGTGCGCGACCTGATTCTTGAAGTCTCCCCCGCCACCGGCGAGCTGCCGAAAATCCCCAGCTTCACCGGGGGGCGGATGCCCATGTCCACCCACCTCGCCGCCCGGGTGCGCGATTTGCTGAGCCACGGCATGGACGCCCATTTCGATGACCGCGTGGCGACATGGGTGATGGCGCAGGCCACTTATTCCCGCCTGCCAGACACGGGGCGGCTGCTGGTGGAAACCTTCGAGCGCAGCGGGCTGCATTATCTTGTTGCCTATCCCTTTGAAGGGCGCCCGGCGCATCACAGCCTGTGCTTTCTGCTGACGCGGCGGATGGAAGATATGGGCCTGCGCCCGCTCGGCTTCGTGGTGAATGATTACGCGCTGGCGCTGTGGGGCCGCCGCCCGGTGACGGAGTTTTTCCTCGAAGACCTCTTCGCCCCCGACCTGCTCGCCGCCGAGCTGGAGGAATGGCTCGCCGCCTCGCCCATGCTGAAGCGCAGCTTCCGCCAGACGGCGGTGATTTCAGGCCTCATCGAGCAGAAACATCCCGGCCAGAAGAAAACCGGCAAGCAGGTCACTTTCTCTTCTGACCTTATCTATGACGTGCTGCGCCAGTACGAGCCGGATCACGTGCTGCTGCAGAGCAACCGCCTTGATGCGGAACGCGAACTGATCGGCACCGACCGTCTGGCGGATTTACTTGCACATTATCAAAATAAGATCGATCTGATGCCCCTGAAGCGCCTCTCGCCTTTCTCCATTCCCGTGATTCTGGAGGTCGGCCGCGAGATGGTGCCCGGCAAGGCGACGGAAGAACTACTCAGGGAACAATCACTGGCCATGCGCGCGGAAATGTTACTGGAAGAGGCGGTGGGGTAGGAGTCGTGAGTAAAGAGGCGCGAGTCGTGAGTAATGAAATCTGCTCCCCCCTTGAGGGGGAGCCAGCGAGAGCAAGCGAACGCGCCGCTCGAGCGGTGGGGGGACATCCCCCACGCTTCAGCTCTCGCCTCCGGCTCGGCTTCAGTCGCTCCCCCTCAAGAGGGGAGCAATTGATGAGGCTTCCCTCACCACTCATCACTCACCCCTCACCACTCTCCCATGATGAGTGACACCCTCCCTGACGTCCATTCCGTCTCCCTCACCTTCGGCGGCCAATCGCTGGTGCTGGACCCGCGCCGCGCCGTGTGGTGGCCGCAGGCGTCGCTGCTGATTCTCTCTGACATGCATCTCGACAAGGGCCGCTCTTTCCGGGCCGGGGGTACATTGCTGCCGCCCTACGACACCGCCGCCACCCTCTCGCGGCTGGCGGAACTGCTGGAAGCCTACCGCCCCCACCGCGTCGCCTGCCTCGGCGATACGTTTCACAATGCCGAAATGCTCGCCACCTTCAGCCTCGCCGATCACTTCCACCTCTCGGCGCTGGTGAAGGGCGTGCAGGAATGGTGGTGGATCCTCGGCAACCACGACCCGATGGAGCAGCTCCCCTTCCCCGGCCGCATCGCCAAATCCGCCGAGGTGGACGGCATCCACCTCACCCACGGCGAGGACGAATTGCCCGACCAGCCAACCATCCTCGGCCATTTCCACCCAAAGGACACCACACAGGTGCTGGGACGCCGCATCTCCGGGCCATGCTTCGCCTGGAATCAGCAACGGCTGGTCCTCCCAGCTTTTGGGGCCTATACAGGCGGCCTCTCCGTCAGCGACCCTGCCTTGCAGGCAGTCATCGGCCCTGCCCCCTGCGTCGGCCTCGTGCATGGCAGAACCGTCGGCATGTACCGCCGCCAGAGCGCGCCGCTTTATTAGTTTGCCCCTGCTACGCGCTGCTGCGCTCCGTAAGTAAGCGACGCTCCGCTGGCTTCCGCCTTCACTAAAGCTACGGCGGATAGGCATGGCTGACGCGCGAAACGCTCTGTCGGCGTTTCGCCTGTCCTCGACTAACACAGTCGTGTAGCCGTCATCCTGCGAGCCGGAGGCTGCGCAGGATCTTCATCGTATCGCGAGCAGATTCCGGGCACGCTAACGCGTCCCGGAATGACGACACTTAAAGAATGTCACCCCGCACTTGGTACGCGGGGTCTCCCTGCCACACGTGGAGACCCCGCAACACGTGTGGGGTGACAGCTCCTACCGTCCAGCCCTTTACCTACCCGCCCGGCCCGCTTATATATAACCCATGTTCTACAACCTCCCCAAAACCGTCGCCGACCTGCCGGAGTCGATTCCCATCTTCCCGCTGACCGGCTCTATCCTGCTCCCGCGCTGCAAATTGCCGCTCAACATCTTTGAGCCGCGTTACCTCAACATGGTGTTCGACAGCCTGTGCGGCGGCGAGCGCATCATCGGCATGGTGCAACCGCGCCCTGCTACAACCACGGAGGGCAGCGAGCCTTACGCCATCGGCTGTGCGGGGCGCATCACCGCCTTTGAGGAAACCACCGATGGGCGCGTGCTCATCAATCTCACCGGCCTCTGCCGTTTTCGCATCGTCGAGGAGCTGTCACTGGTGCGCGGATACCGCCGCGTAAAGCCGGACTGGTTGCCCTTTGCCACCGATCTCATCCAGATTCAGGACGCCACCATCTCCGGCGAAGAGGTGATGAAGGTGCTCGCACCCTTCTTCGAAGCGCATCACCTGCGGGCCGAATGGTCCTCGCTGGAACGCATCGCGGGCAGCGACCTCATCGACGTGCTGTCCATGAACCTGCCTTTCCCACCCGAGGACAAACAAGCGCTGCTGGAAGCCGCCGACATTCACGCCCGCTTCGATACCTTGCGCCAGATCGCCACGCTCTACGCGGCGCGCGACATCGACCAGGCGACCGATACCCGCCACTGAGTCACGGAATTAAGCAGCAACGGAATAGCGCGACGTATTGTCGTTCTGCGGCGCGAGGGCCGCGGCACGGTCATACTTGCCCGCCACCTTCCTGCTAAATCCGGAGGCCGCAGAGATATCCTGCGCCGAGCCGTCCGCTGGAGCAGTGGCGGCGCGGGCCAGTGTCGCGGCATCGCGTGCCTGCTTCTCGGCATCACCCGGCCCGCCACGGACACTCACCGCACCGCCGACGGCGTAGAACTGCCCATCCGGCCCCTGCACCAGATCATAGACCGGCACGCCCTCGGTGAGCCCCGCCGCTGTGAAGAAATGCTGCCGCTCATGGCTGCGCACGCCGGCATCGATGGTCATCAGGCGGCGCGTGGCGGCGAGGTCCGGCCCCTGCTGGCTTTCCAGCAACGCGGCAAAACCTGCCGAATTCATGGAGGGAGCAGGCGGCTGCAACTCCGCCAGCGATTTCGCGCGCAGCCGCTGCTGGAAGACCGGCGCCTGCACTGCCGGTTCACCGCTGCGGCCTTCCGTGCGCTTGCTGCTGCTGACAGTGCCGCCCGCCGCATAAAGCTGTCCGTCCGGGCCGATGGTATAGTCGATATTGACGATGATGGTCGCATCCAGCCCCTTGGCGGCGGCCTTTTGCTGGGCCTGCAGGCGGATATCGGCATCCAGCGCACGCATCTGGCGCATGGACTGCCACGAAGAGGCGGCAAGATAATCGTTAACGTTCAGGCCGTTCATCGACAAAGCACCTACTACATGCAGGTTAATAAATTAACATTTACTCTACGCAAATGTTAATCATTCGGCAATCGCTATCTGCGCTGCCTATCTTACTTCTAGCTAAACAAGCGCCGTTTGCCCATAAAAAAATCCCCGGCGGGATGCACCGGGGATTTTTATTAAATGACAGGCGCTTGCCTTAGCGGCGATCGCCCAGGAACTGCAGCAGGAACATGAACATGTTGATGAAGTCCAGGTACAGCTGCAGCGCGCCCATGATGGCCGCCTTGCCGACCGAGGTGCCGTAATTAGCCAGCTGATAGTAGCTGACTTTCAGGCGCTGGGTGTCATACGCGGTCAGACCGGCGAACAGCAGCACGCCGATCACCGAGATGGCAAACTGCATGGCCGAGCTGTGCAGGAAAATGTTGACCACGCTTGCCACCAGAATACCGATGACACCCATGATCAGGAAGCTGCCAAAGCCGCTGAGGTCACGCTTGGTGGTGTAGCCATAGAGACTCAAGCCACCGAAGGCCGCCGCGGTCACGAAGAAGGTGCGCACGACGCTTTCGCCCGTGAACACGACGAAGACTGACCACAGCGAGAGGCCCATCAGCGCCGCATAGCCCCAGAACCAGGCTTGCGCCGCGCCTTCTGACATCGCATGCAGCCGGGCACTCAGGAAAAACACTACGCCGAGCAGGGCAAACATGACGACATAGGCGAGGCCCGAGAGGCCGCCCTGCGGGCTGACCATGGCGTTCAAAAACGTCTCGGACGTGCTCGCGAAGTACGCGACCAGGCCGGTCAGTACCAGCGCGCTGGCCATGTAGTTGTAGATTTTCAGCATGTAGGCGCGCAGACCCGCGTCAAACTCGGTGGCGCGGACGCCGCTCTGCACCGATTGCGGTTGCTCAAAAAATGCCATTTTTCAAATCCTCCAGTTAATGATACCGGGGTTTTCCCCAGCATGCTGTATTATATAGCCCCCACCCCCTCGCTTTCAAGGAAAAGCGGAAGGGAATTCAATACGCCGCGAAGCGCCGGAAAGGCTTGCATTTGCCGCGCCCCAAGAGTATATACGGCCCTCCCTTAACGGGAAATCATTTGTGCGGGCGGGCTTAGGCATGCCTTGGTCGCACCTTTATCACTCTGAACTTTAACGGAGATTTGAAATGCCAAAGTGCAAGACGAAATCGGGCGTGAAAAAACGCTTCTCCCTCACGGCCACCGGCAAGGTGAAGTCGGCTCAGGCCGGCAAGCGCCACGGCATGGTGAAACGTACCAAGTCGTTCATCCGCAAGGCGCGCGGCACCACCGTGCTGTCCGCTCCGGACGCGCGCATCATCAAACTCTTCACGCCGTACGGCCTGAAATAACGTAAGGGAGAGCACACATGGCACGCGCAACCAACGGCGTGGCGAAGAAAGCCCGCCACAAGAAAATCCTGAAGATGGCGAAAGGCTACCGCGGCCGCGCCAAGAATTGCATCCGCACCGCCACCGGCCGGGTCCAGAAAGGCCTGCAATACGCTTACCGCGACCGCAAGGCCAAGAAGCGTACTTTCCGTGGCCTGTGGATCCAGCGCATCAACGCAGCCGCCCGCGAGCATGGCATGACCTACTCGCAGTTTATGCATGGCCTCACGCTGACCGGCATGACGCTCGACCGCAAAGTGCTGGCCGACATCGCCGCGCGCGACGCGGAAGGCTTTGCCGCCCTCGCCACGCAGGTGCAGGCCCAGCTGAAGAAAGCGGCGTAACATTTTCTGTCATTCCCGCGAAAGCGGGAATCCAGAGGTTACAAGGCAGAGATTCCCGCGTTCGCGGGAATGACATATACAAAGGGGGGCGGAGAAATCCGCCCCTTTTTTTGTTTTGTCGCCCTGAACTCGTTTCAGGGCCTATCAAATAGATGCTGAAGCAAGTTCAGCATGACAAAAAACGGCTAGCCGTGAGAACACAGTTTTCCCCTTGCGGCACAAGGGCGGCGGTGCGATATATCGCCTCAAAGGAAACGCCCATGAACGCCGCTGAAAAACTTGATTACATTCAATCCCTCAACTCCCTTGACGCGCTGGAGCAGGCACGTGTCTCCCTGCTCGGCAAGAAGGGCGAGATCACGGAGCAGCTGAAGGCCCTGGGCCAGGCCTCGCCGGAAGAGCGCAAGGAGAAAGGCCGCGTGCTGAACGAGCTGCGCGACCGCCTCACCGCCGCTATCGAGGAGCGCAAGCGCGCGCTCGCCGATGCCGAGGAAGCCGAACGTCTGGCCAATGAGCGCGTGGACATCACCCTCCCCCTGCGCCCGGAACCCAAGGCGGGCATCCACCCCATCACGCAGGTGATGGAGGAGGTCGCCGCCATCTTCGGCGAAATGGGCTTCGGCGTGCGCACCGGCCCGCTGGTGGAAGACGACGAGCATAATTTCGGCGCGCTCAACATCCCGGAATCCCACCCGGCGCGGCAGATGCATGATACGTTTTATGTCACGGAGTCAGGATTCGGGGGTCAGGATTCAGACGAAAAAACTGAATCTCGAATCCTGAAGCCTGGATCCTCCTACGTCCTGCGCACCCACACCTCGCCCGTGCAGGTGCGCACCATGCGCACCGAGAAGCCGCCGATCCGCATCATCGCGCCCGGCAGCACCTTCCGCTCCGACTCCGACCTGACGCACACGCCGATGTTCCACCAGTTCGAGGCGCTGCTGATCGACAAGGATATCCATATGGGCCACCTGAAGGGCACCATCACCACCTTCCTGCGCCGCTTCTTCGGCATCGACGATCTGCCGGTGCGCTTCCGCCCCAGCTTCTTCCCCTTCACGGAGCCGTCCGCCGAGGTGGATATCGGCTGCGAGCGCTCGCGCGATTCGCTGAAGGTCGGCAAGGGCAAGGACTGGTTGGAAGTGATGGGCTGCGGCATGGTGCACCCGAACGTTCTGCGCAATTGCGGCCTGAATCCCGCCGAATGGCAGGGCTTCGCGCTCGGCGCCGGCATCGAGCGGCTGGCCATGCTGAAATACAATATCCCCGATTTGCGCACCTTCTTCGATTCCGACGTGCGCTGGCTCGATTATTACGGCTTCAGCCCATTGCAGGGAGCACGCTAATGAAATTCACCTTAAGCTGGCTGAAAGAATTCCTCACCACCGATGCCTCGGTGGAGGAGATTTCGCGTACCCTAACCGCCATTGGGCTAGAGGTGGAGTCGGTGGAAGATAAGTCGGCAAAGCTGGCCCCGTTCACCGTGGCGGAGATTCTCTCCGCCGAGAAACATCCGGATGCGGACAAGCTAAAAATCTGTCAGGTGAAGACGCACTCCGATACGCGCCAGATTGTCTGCGGCGCGCCGAATGCGCGCGCGGGCATCAAGGTGGCGCTGGCGGATATCGGCGCCATCATCCCCAATGGCGGGTTTGAAATCAAAAAATCGAAGATTCGCGGCGTCGAGAGCAACGGCATGCTGTGCTCCGCGCGTGAGCTGAATCTTGGCGAGGACCATGCAGGCATCATGGAACTGCCTGCTACGGCAGCGGTCGGCCAGAGCATCGTGGAGGTGCTGGGCCTGAGTGATGTGCTGTTTGAGATCGCCATCACCCCCAACCGCGGCGACTGCCTCGGCGTTTACGGCGTGGCGCGTGACCTCGCGGCGGCGGGGCTTGGTACACTCAAGCAACCCGAAGCCATCACCATTCAGGCCAGCGGCAGTGCCGGGCGTGGCATCACACTGGAAACACCGGATTGCCGCATGTTTGCCGGCCGCCTCATTTCCGGAGTGAAGAATGGCCCCTCGCCAGAGTGGCTGCAGCAGCGCCTGAAATCGGTCGGCCTGCGCCCCATCTCGGCGCTGGTGGACATCACCAATTACTTCACGATTGGCTTTGGCCGCCCCCTGCACGTGTTTGACGCCGATACGTTGAAAGGCGACATCCGCGCCCGCACCTCGGTGGCCGGGGAAACGCTCGCGGCGTTGAACGACAAATCCTACACCATCCCCGAAGGCATGTGCGTCATCGCCGATGATTCCGGCGTGTTGGGTTTGGGCGGCGTGGTCGGCGGCACCCCGTCCGGCTGCACGGAAGCAACCACCAACGTGTTTCTCGAATGCGCGTGGTTCGAGCCGGAAGCGATTGCAAAAACCGGCCGCATCCTGCAGATCGACTCCGACGCCCGCTACCGTTTCGAGCGCACGGTGGACCCGCAATTTGTCCTGCCCGCCGCGGAACTCGCCACGCGCATGATTGTCGATCTCTGCGGCGGCACGCCGAGCGCGCTGGTCGTGGCGGGTGAGGCTCCCGTGCTGAGCCAGCCCATCGCGTTCGAGACTACCGATGTGCTGAAGCTCGGCGGCCTCGACGTCCCCGTGGCGGAGTGCGAGCGCATCCTTTCCACGCTCGGCTGCACCATCGAGAAAACCCGCGTCCATCAATGGACGGTAACGCCGCCCTCCTGGCGTCCGGACCTCACCATGAATGCTGATCTGGTGGAGGAAATCCTGCGTATCCACGGCTATGACAAGCTGCCCGATACGCCCCTGCCCCCGGCCACCGCCAAGGATGACGGCAGCTTCGCGCAGACGCAATCCGTACGTCGCCTGCTCGCCGCGCGGGGCCTGCGCGAGTGCCACCACTTCGCCTTCGTCACGCCGATGCAGGCGGAGATGTTCCGTCAGGTGGAAGCGGACAAACGCGTCACCATTGTCAACCCGATCAGCGCGGAGGCGGATACGCTGCGCCCCTCGCTGCTGCCCGGCCTCATCGATGCCCTGAAGCGCAACTTAGATCGTGCGCAAGCAAACCTCGCCCTCACCGAAGTCGGCGTGGTGTTCCGTGGCCTCTCGCCTGAGCAGCAGCCGCTGCAGGCGGCGGGCCTGCGCATCGGCGCCACCGCCGAGAAGGACTGGAGCAAATCCGCCCGCCCGGTCGATGCATTCGACGTGAAGGCAGACCTTTACGCCACTCTCTCTGCGATGGGCGTGGATACGAACAACGTGCAACTCACCACCGATGGCTTACCCGCCTATTACCACCCCGGCAAGTCCGGCTGCGTGCGGCTTGGGCCGAAGCAGGTGCTGGGCTATTTCGGCGCGCTGCACCCGCGCATCGCCCGCGCGTGGGATATCGACGGCGAACTTTACGCCTTCGAGGTGATGCTTTCCGACATACCGGCGCGCAAGAAGAAGGAACGCCAGGCGCTGAAACTGTCGGAATACCAGCTCTCCCGCCGCGATTTCGCTTTCGTCGCCGACGCGGATTTGCCCGCCGCCGAGCTGCTGAAAGCGGTCGCCGGGGCGGACCGCCAGCTGGTGCGCGAGGTGTCGCTGTTTGACGTCTATCAAGGCAAGGGCGTGCCGGAAGGCAAGAAATCCATGGCAATTTCCGTGGTTCTTCAAGCAGATGACCGCACCCTGACCGACGCCGACCTCACCAAAACCTCCGACGCCATCGTGCAGGCGGCCGGCCGCAAGGGCGCCACCCTACGATAAGTCGTCACGAAAACGTCATCATTTTTAGTTAAACATGGGTTAACTCTTGGAGGACACCCATGACACATTATCGCCCCATTGCTGCGGCAGACGCCATTGGTATTCATTTGCTGGATTATACAATTCCCAACTTTGATATGGTCCGTAAAAATGTCGCTGATCTAACCGCCAGCGCCAGCATTGAATTGCAAACGGCAGCAAATAAACTCAGTGAAAAGCTTATTAAAAAAGTTGAGGAGCTCTCTGCAAACAAGGGGACAGCGTATCAGTGCCATGAAGAAGTGATTGCCGATCTCATGCCTTTGAGCGAGCGCACAGGCATGAGCGCTGAACTGTTCGGGCAAGCAAAACCTATTGTGCTACAAGCATGGGGCGCAGCGTGCGAACATAAACGAAGCTTCCGCACCACGGCACAAAAACTGGCTGATCTGGAATCGGTGGCACGCGGCATCTGTTGAGATTACGCCTCGCAAAGATTTTATCTTCTTCCCCCTATCCCCACACCGTACCATAATGCGCAGAGTGATAGCGTTTTCCTACCCTGCATGAGGCAGGTTGTTGAAGGAGGATTCTACCATGGCTACCAATCAGAAAAGCGGTTCTTCGTCCAAAAGCAGCTCCGGTTCCAGCGCGAGCCGCGGCGGCAAAAGCGGCGGCAGCTCGGGGAGCTCGGGCAGCAAGCGCTAATCGCCCTTAGGGACAAAACTGAGAAACCGCCGGCCAAGCGCCGGCGGTTTTTTTGTTGGGCTGTTCATGCAAAACGACCGTGGGGCCATGGACGTTTTACAATCGGCTACCTACATTCACCCGCAACGAACGGGGATGATCCATGAAAACCTATCTAGCGCTTCTTGCTTCCTGCTGGCTGGCCATGGGGCCTTCGGCCAGCGCCCACATGATTGAGCATGTCATGCCGATTCCCACCATGGGGCCCTTCGCACGGGCAGAGCCGGTGTCCGCCCAAAGCACCTCGGCGCTCGATTTCACCTTCGAGGGCATCGACGGCAAGCCGATCGATCTGCACCAGTTCAAGGGGAGCGCTGTCCTCATCGTCAACACGGCATCCCAGTGCGGCTTCACGGAGCAATATTCGGGGCTGGAGAAACTCTGGAAGGATTACCATGCGCGCGGCCTTGTCGTGCTGGCCGTGCCATCCAATGATTTCGGCGCGCAGGAGCCAGGCAGCAACGCGGAGATCAAGCAGTTCTGCACCAACGTCTATGCGCTCGACTTCCCCATCGCCGCCAAGACGGTGGTCAAAGGCCCCGAGGCGCATCCCTTTTACCAGTACGCGGCGCGCACCTTGGGAGCGAAGAACGCCCCGCGCTGGAATTTCCACAAATACCTGATCAACGCCGACGGCAAGCTGGTGGACTGGTTTAGCTCATCCACCGAGCCGGGTGACAAGCGGCTCCTGCGCGCCATTGAGCGTGCCCTGCCCGCCAAGCCGACGGCCCTACAGCTTCCGGCCCATGCCGAAGACGTGTACTGATCCGTCCGCTGCTGTTGCCCCCGGCCGCGCGGAGGCCTATCCGATCCCGCTCGAGGCCAACGCCCTGCGCACGGCCACCGTCGTCTCACTGCTGTTTTTCCAGTGGTTCGGGCTGCCCCTGCTCTTGCGGCAGGAGATGGCGTGGGCAGCCTGCCTGTTCGTTCTGCTGCCGCTGCACGCCATCCACTGGGGGCTGATTCACGAGGCCATCCACGGCCATCTTCACCCGGATACGGAGCGTAACCGCATCATCGGGCGCGGGCTCTCTATTTTGTTTGGCAGCAGCTTCCATGTGCTGCGCTTCGGGCATCTGATGCATCACCGCTTCAACCGGGCGTGGGAATCGGAGCTCTATGACCCCGCCCGCGCGCGCTGGTGGCAACGCGCGCCGGGCTATTACGCAACGCTCTTTGGCGGCCTCTATTTCACCGAAATGCTGGCCGCGCTGCTGCTTCTACTGCCGCAGGGCGTCATTCTCGCCATCCTGAACCGTGCCGCGCGCGGTGGGCACGCGCATCTCTGCCAAGGCGGGCCGCACCCGGCGGAGGCGTATTTCCTCAAACGTGGCCGCCTGCAGGAAGCGCGCGAGGATGCGGCGCTGATGCTCGCCATCCATGCCCTCGCCTTTGCCGCGTACGGTGCGTACTGGCCGTGGCTGCTGGCGATGCTGGCGGGCCGGGCATTGGTGGTGTCGTTTCTCGATAATCTGCACCATTATGCCACGCCGGCGGATAATTCACTGCCCGCGTGGGAATACCGGCTATGGCCCCCGCTCTCGCGGCTGCTGATGCATGTGAACCATCACCACACCCATCACCGCATGGCGCAGGTGCCGTGGCTCTGGCTGCCGCACGCACAGGCCACGCACGGCATCGGCTGGGGCGGCAGCTTCTGGCGTGGCGCGCTGGCACAGTTGCAGGGTCCCATTCCGGCCGAGAGGGCTTAGACGCACTCGGAGATTGCACCGGGGAGAATTGCTGGTAATCTGATGCAAAAGGATTATCCGCATGAAACATTTCGGCTTCTGGACCTTCATGACCCTGTTCGTCATCGTCGCGCTGGCCAGCAGCCCGATGGTGCAGGGCATGCCGCTTTCCATGCAGCTCTCCTACTTCGCCAACGAAGCCCTGTATTACCTGCACAGCATCCTTGATCCGGCGCTGGAATTTATCCGCAACCTCACGCGCTGAGCGGTCTTTACTCCGCCCACTTCATGCGCTAATCAGACTATCCGCGCTGCGGGTGTAGCTCAATGGTAGAGCAGGAGCTTCCCAAGCTCACGACGAGGGTTCGATTCCCTTCACCCGCTCCATGGCTATCCCGCATACTCACGGTTGAAGAAAATTAATAACTTTACGCTCCGCTAATCTTTTTGCCCCATACTTCGCATAGGGACGCTGCATCGGCGTGCCTACTGTAGCGATAGCAAGGGGGACAGCATGCTACGTTACCTGATCCTTACCGTGGCGTTGGTTTCATTCACCACTGGCTTTGTCATCACCCGTCAGCACCAGCAGGCGGAAGCCGTGGACGAAATCCAGCAGTTGGCGCTTGTGCGCTAAGGCCCCGGCGGCCCTTTTTGAGGGCTTCCCGTGACCCTATCTTATCAGGGTGCCCCCGTATTTCCCCGAATTGAGCGATGTGTTGAACGATGTGCGCGCCTGCCGACGCTGCGCAGACGTGCTGACGCATGCGCCGCGCCCCATCGTGCAGATTCACCCGCAGGCGCGCCTGCTGATTGCCAGCCAGGCCCCGGGACGGCGCGCCCATGCCAGCGGCGTGCCTTTTCTTGATCCCAGCGGCGAGCGGCTGCGCGCGTGGCTCGGCATCGGGCCGGAAGCATTCTATGACCCCACCAAGGTCGCCATCCTGCCGACCGGGTTCTGCTATCCGGGCACGGGCGCGTCCGGCGATCTTCCGCCCCGCCCGGAATGCCGCGCCCACTGGCACACGCAGCTCCTGCCGCACCTGGCCCGCACCGCGTTGACGCTGCTCATCGGCCAGTACGCGCAGGCGGCGCATCTGGGAAGCCGGGCCAAGGCAAACCTCACCCAGACCGTCGCCGCATGGCGGGACTACGCGCCGGACATCCTCCCCATGCCGCACCCCAGCCCGCGCAACCGCATCTGGCTGCGGCAGAACCCGTGGTTCGAGCACGAGGTGATCCCCTATCTGCAAGCCCGCGTCCGCACCCTGCTGGATGAAGAATGATTTGACTGTTGCATTTCCTTGAAAAACAGTGGCTTATTTTCCATGCATGTCACACCGCCCGCAAATCGTTACCGAAAATTACATTCTTAATCCTTCGTTAGTGATTTTTCGGTAACATCTAGAAGTCATCATTCTAGTGGAAGTCGCCTATGACACACCCTCTTCTATTTGCCAGCGTCAGTGCCATCATGTTCGTCAGCTCTGCGGCGCATGCCGATGGTCATCATGTCCGCACTGCCTATAACCACCTCGCCGATGGCAAGGTGATTCTGGCCACGGAAGCTGCGGTTGTGTCTGGGCCGCTTCCCACCCTTCCCTTCTCCGCGCGCTGATTTTCCCTGATTGTCATCCCTGCAGGACGCACTATCTCTAACCAGATAAGCGCCTGCATGGCGCGCGAGGGAAATCATGGAACCGGAGCTACTCGAAGCCACACCCACCTATGACGTCAAGCCAGCGGGGGATAGTCGCCCGGCCATGGCAGGCTATGTGCTGTACCTTGTGGCTATTTTCACGGCCATTCCGTCACTGGTGGCCGTGGTGCTGGCCTATATTTACCGCGATGGCGCCCCCGACTGGCTGCAGACCCATTACCAGTACCAGATCCGCACCTTCTGGATCATGTGCCTGTATCTTGTCATTGGCGGGCTGACGTGGATTTTTATCGTTGGCTGGTTCATTCTTGGGCTGGTGCCGTTCTGGGTGGGCGCGCGCTGTCTTTTAGGATTGCAGGCGTTGCAGGATCGCCGGCCCATAAGCCGACCGCAAAGCTGGCTTTTTTAGGGGAACAAAAACCCTTGCATTTGGCTGATGAGCACTTTATTTGCTCGTGCAATTAACCCGTTAACCCGCTATACTACCTGTCCTAAACGAAGCCTGCCGACAAAAATTAACAGACCTCAAAAACGTTAATGGAAACCGTTTCGTTGCCGACCCCCGAACCGCAGCGCCCGACCGCGGCACCTGTCCCTTTCGCCCTGCCGCACGGGCTGGCGCTGGAGGAGGAAATCCACCGCCTGCGCAAGGAGATGAACGCCGTCATCCTCGCGCATTATTATCAGGATGACGAGATTCAGGACATCGCCGACTTCGTGGGCGACTCGCTCGACCTCGCCCGCAAGGCCGCCGCGACGGATGCGGACGTGATTGTGTTCTGCGGCGTCAAATTCATGGCCGAGGGTGCGAAGATTCTCTCCCCCGAACGGCAGGTGCTGCTGCCTGACCTGAAGGCTGGCTGCTCGCTCGAGGATTCCTGTCCGCCGGAGCAATTCAAGGCGTTCCGCGAGGCGCATCCGGATCACCTCGCTCTCACCTACATCAACTGCTCGGCGGAGGTGAAGGCGCTCTCCGACATCATCGTCACCTCGACGAACGCCGAAGCCATCATCCGCCAGCTTCCCGAGGACCAGAAGATCATCTTCGCGCCGGACCGCCATCTGGGCGCGTACCTGTCGAAGAAAACCGGCCGCGAGATGCTGCTGTGGAACGGCGCCTGCATGGTGCATGAACGCTTTTCCGAAGAGGCGCTGGTGAAGCTGCGCGAACGCCATCCGGGCGCCCATATCATCGCCCACCCGGAATGCCCGGAGGCGCTGCTTTCCTACGCGCACCATATCGGCTCCACCTCCTCGCTCATCAAGTTCGCCGAAGAGCGGCCCGGAGAGGAGTTCATCGTGCTCACCGAGCCGGGCATCTTCCACCAGATGAAGCAGCGCTCGGCGGGCAGCCTGTTCCACCCGGTGCCGGGGCTGGGCGCGGGCTGCGCCAACTGCAACAACTGCCCCTACATGAAGTTCAATACGCTGGAGAAAATCTACCGCTGCATGGCCACGCGCAGCCCGGAGATCACCCTGCCCGCCGACCTCATCACCCGCGCGCGCCAGCCGCTGGAGCGCATGCTGGAGATGTCCCGCCACATTCCGTCGAGCGGCGTTGGCAGCCTCGGCCCGCAATCCCTGCACGCCTGATGCGCAAGCTGATTCTCCTCCTGCTGCTCATCGGTGTGCCGTTTGGCGGCTGGGGCGCCTATTGGTGGTCCTGGGCGAACGACCTCGAAGATCAGGTGACGCGCAGCATCGCTTACGTCAATGAGCGGCTGATGCATTCCCGCAGCCGCCTGCGCATTGGCTATGATGACATCGCCGTCGCCAATTTCCTCGGCACGCCGCATGTGTATTTGCGCGGCGCTTCTGTGGTGACGAAGGGCTACCCCTCCAACCGGGTGGATGCGGACTGGGTGCGGCTGGAGCCTGCCGCCTCGGGTGACCAATTCCGCGTGATCTTCCCCGAATGGCTGACGGCGGAGGAAAAGCAGAGCAAAAAGCGCAGCACCGTCTATGAATTCCGCGCACAGCCCCAGCCGTCATTCTGGCTGCGCACCCCCGCCGCGCAGGACGCGGAGCCGAAAAACAAGGGCCCGCTCGACCAACTGGTGCCCAAGGCCCCAAAAGCCCCCAACAGCTGGCCGAGCCATATTCCGCACCAGTTTGCGCTGAAACTGCCCGCGCAGCTGGACCTGACCTCGCGCGTGGAAGGCACTGACGGCAACACGGCCCGCTTCACGCTCCCCGCCCTGCCCATCAAAGCATGGCAACCCATTCCGCTTAAGCCTGACGATAAGCTGGATTTCTTCCTCAGCCTGCTGGCCGAGGTGGCGGAAGCGAAAGCGCCCCAGCCTTAAGTTATTTGCCCGCGTTATCCTGAAGCATCGTTTCTGACCAAGCCTGTATGAGCTTGTCACCCGGCGCACTGGCAGTCTGCGCTTTCTCCATGCGACGGACTGCTTCCACCACGAGGCCACTGGTCTCAAGCGGCGTTGCGGTAATGAGATCCGCACGCACAGGTGCGCTGCCATCGAGCGTATCCATGGCCGGTATGGCTTTCGCCGGATCGGGCGCCGTGCCGTGCAGGTCATTGCCCACCGGGTGATGGGTGTGGATGACGAATCCGTTCGGCATCGCGTTGGCGAGCTTCATGGCGTGCCAGTCAGTGCCGTGACCTTTGGTCACCCACGCCCCATCAGCTCCCTTCTCATTCTTGTAGCAATCATCCCCGGCAAAGACGACGAGGCTCGGCTTGCGCCCCTGCGTTTTCATGAGATTCACCAGCGCCTGCAGACCGTTCGCCTTGGTCACGCTGGCGAGTGTGATTTCCACCGTCATCGGCCCCGGACCCATCTTGAATACCGGGCGGCCATCCGGCTCCTTTGGGGCCGTGCAAGCATCAACATGCGCCTTGAGAGCCTTCTCGATCAGCGCCTTGATTGCCGCCCCGGGCTCTTCAGTTTCACTAAGGTCATATTTGCTGAACAGGTCGCGGTAATGGATGTTGGTGGCCGCACCCTTGGGCTCAATGAAAAGGCCCGGCATGTCCGCCGTATCCTTGCCTGCCTCGGTGAGCTTGGCGCGGATGGCATCATTCAGGCCGTTCGCCAGCGGCTCGACCTCTTTGAGGAACTGCTGCTCCGGCGCGCTCAGCGTGCGCACTTCCTGCGACGCGCCATTGAAATGCAGCAGGTTCCCGCTATCCGCCACCCCGGTAACCATCTCGGGCTTCTTCACGCCGGATTGCTTCAGGATATATTCCACGTCCGCATAATTGCGGGAGGTCAGCAGCGTGATGCTGAACGGGTCTCCCGCCTCCACTCGCTGATTGATGGCTTCCACCAATGCCTTCGGCAGGCGTACATCACGCGACTTGTTGGCGAAAATTACCGGCTCAACCATGCCTTTCGCTTTAAACGCAGCGATGTCACTACCGGCCGGAATGTTCTGGGTTTTGGGATCATCGTGCTCGCTCAGTGTAAGCGGCTGCGCCCGGTCCTTCACATTATAACCCACCGCAATATTGCCATCGATATCGAGCACGAACGTGGGGGCCTTGGCAATATCGCCTGCCTGGTCAAAATGCGCCAGCAGCGCATCACGCTCTTCCCGTGAGGAATACCCCATAATTCTCCATCTCGTAAAAGCCGCAACCGGTATTCTTTACCAGGAAGCATCAGTCGTAAAATGATTGATCGCTAAAACGCCATGCGTTTAATAGGCCCGTTTCTCCGGCAGAATGGGGGCCGCCTCGTCCAGCACGGGGTCCAGGCGCACAGGTTTCTTGTGGCATTGCGTGCCCCCGTTGGCCGGGTCCACCTGCACGAGCGTATGCCAGAGCCAGTCCGTGTCATTGCGCTCCGGGTAATCGGTGCGGTAATGCGCGCCGCGGCTTTCGGTGCGGTATGCCGCAGCCGCCAGCGTGGCCAGCGCTTGGCATTGGAGATTATGGGTCTCCACAGCAGCCACGAGGTCATTGTTCCACTCCAAGCTAGGCTCGCGCACGGCGACATGATCGGCTGCCTCACCTGCAAGTTGCTCCAAGGTATGCAGTCCGGCCGCAAGGGTCGGCCCATCACGCAAAATGCCCGCATGGCGCTGCATGGCCTGTTGCACGGCCTGCCGCCATGCCTGTGGCGTCATCTCGCCCGTGCCATGGCGCAGCCGGTCGAAATGCACCAGCGCCCGCTCCAGCGAAGCGGCGGGTATGTCCTCCGTCCCCAGCTTCCGGCGCACACGGCGGGCGGCGGCCTGCTCCCCTGCATGCTTGCCAAACACGATGAGGTCCAGCAGCGAGTTGCAGCCCAGCCGGTTGGCGCCATGCACGGAATTGCACGCCGCCTCGCCAATGGCGTAGAGGCCGGGGATGGTACGCCCGTAATGCCCCTCCCCCAATAGGGGGGAGTATGGGAGGGGAGCGGAAGCGCAGTCAGAGATACCCTCACGCCCCCACCCCGACCCTCCCCCTACTGGGGAGGGGGTAACAACCTCGCAATCCAGATTCGCCGGAATCCCGCCCATCGTGTAATGCACCGTCGGATAGACCGGCACCGGCTCCTTCGTCACGTCCACGCCCGCGAACTGGCGGGACAGGCTGCGCGTGCCGGGCAGGCGTGTCGGGAAATGCTCCGGCGGAATGGCGGTGAGATCGAGATGGATATAGTCCCCGCGCGGTCCGCACCCCCGCCCTTCCGCGATTTCCTTCACGATGGCGCGGGTCACCACGTCGCGCGAGGCGAGGTCGAGATATTTCGGCGCGTAACGCTCCATGAACCGCTCGCCGTTTCCGTTGCGCAGCATGCCCCCCTCGGCGCGCGCCGCCTCGGAGATGAGGATGCCCACCCCCGCCAGCCCGGTCGGGTGGAACTGCACATATTCCATATCCTGCAGCGGGATGCCCGCGCGCACGGCCATGCCGCCGCCATCGCCGGTGCAGGTGGAGGACGCCGTGGTGGAAGCGTAGACCTGCCCGTAACCTCCGGTTGCCAGAATCGTGTGATGCGCGAGGAAGACATGCAGCGTGCCGGTCGCCAGCTCCCACGCCAGCACGCCGCGGCACTCGCCGGATTCCGTCATCAGCAGATCGAGCGCGATGAATTCCACGAAGAAATCGACCGGGTATTTCTGCACGTAGCCATAGAGTCCCTGCATCATAGCATCACCCGTGCGGTCGGCGGCGGCGCAGGCGCGAAACGCGATGTCGCCCTTGCCGAAATGGGTGGACATGCCGCCATAGGGCCGCTGGTAAATCTGTCCGCGCTCGTCCTTGCTGAAAGGCACGCCCATTTTCTCCAGCTCGCGCACGGCGGTGGGAGCCTCGCGGCACATGAAGGCGATGGCGTCCTGATCGCCCAGCCAGTCGGAGCCGCGCACGGTGTCGTACATGTGCCAGCGCCAGTCGTCCGGCGTGACGTTGCCGAGCGCCGCGTTGATGCCGCCCTGCGCCGCCACCGTATGCGAACGTGTCGGGGGCACCTTGGAGAGCACCGCCACTGACACCCCCTTCTCCGCCGCCGCAATCGCCGCGCGCAGGCCGGAACCGCCAGCCCCGACGATCAGCACGTCATGGGAGTGGTAGGTGAGGTTGTAGGCTTCGCGACGCATGGTGCACTAGGTTCAGGACAATGTTGCACGCGTCATTCCCCGAATCTGCGCCAGCAGATTCTAGGGGAAACCAGTGCCCCATGCACCACCAGCTGGATTGCCCTAGAATTGCCTTTGGCAATTCGGGCAATGACGTTTATGTATTAGCCCATCGATATAAGCCATTCATCAGGAGATTACCAGCACCATGCCCCTGCAGGAGAGCGATTTTGCCGGCCTTATCGAAGCGGCCCTGACGGAGGATATCGGCCATGGCGACCTGACGTCCGAGCTGGTCATCCCGCCGGAGCAGCAGGCGACGCTCACCCTCACCGCCCGTGAGCGGCTGGTGGTGGCCGGCATCGGCATCGCGGCGCGGGTGTTTGACCGGGTCGATCCTTCGCTGCAATGCACCATCCTCGTGAATGACGGCTATGAAGTCGATGCCGGAAGCGGTCTGCTGGAAGTCACCGGCAATGCCCGCGCCATCCTGATGGCCGAGCGCACCGCCCTGAACTTCCTCGGGCGCATGTGCGGCGTGGCCACCCTCACTTCGCGCTATGTCAACGCCGTGAAGGGCACGGGCGCAAAAATCCTCGATACCCGCAAGACCATCCCCGGCTGGCGGATGCTCGATAAATACGCCGTACGCATGGGCGGCGGGCATAATCATCGCCTGCGCCTCGATGACGGGGTGCTCATCAAAGACAACCACATTGCCGTCTGTGGCAGCCTTTCCATGGCCGTCGAGCGCGCCCGCGCCGGGGCCCCGGCCCTGACCATGATCGAGGTGGAGTGCGACACGCTGGCGCAGGTGCAGGAAGCGCTGGCCGCCGGGGCCGACATGATCCTGCTCGATAACATGAGCCCAGACCAACTCCGGGAAGCCGTGGCGATGGGCCAGGGCAGGGCCCGCTTCGAGGCTTCCGGCAATGTGACGCTGGAGACTATCCGCGCCATCGCGGAAACCGGCGTGGACGCCATCTCCATCGGCCGCCTCACCCACTCCGCCCTGCAGGTGGATATCGGGCTGGATATTGTTTTTTAAGGGGATTCCGGCGTCATCAAGCTGTCACGTGTCTGTCGTATAATGGAAAGACAGAAGGCGCACCAGCAATGACCCAACAACCCGAACGCCCCGACTGGTCTTCCCGTATCGCCAGGCTAGTCGAAGTACGAGGCCTCCCCGCAACACCCGAGGAAGCCCGGCTTCGCATGGACGCGTTTTTTGATGTGGGCGGCGGCCTGCTGGATTTCGAAGAGCAGGTGGGTGGAAAGGACTCTTATTTCCGCTACGTCACAGAATTGATTAAAACAGTTCGGGACAGAAAGCTGCCCTTACTGGAAGGGCAATTTTCCAGCTACCCCGCCGCACAACGTTACTTCCCGCAACTCATCTGGGCCTACGAACTCATCAACGATCTTTACCACAGCGAAATACAGGCTCCCGGCGAGGATCCTTCCGCTGAGATTGTCAAACGACTGACGAACCTCTACCTGAACGATCAGGCAAGGGTCATTATCGATCTTAACCTCTATAAGCCGGTCGTACTTGCCATGATGGACTGCGTGCCCACCCGGCACACAGCGAAAGGCATAAGCCCGCAGGCCGCACTGATGCAGCAGCGCTGGGAGAAAATGGTTAAGGCATGGGCACATTTCGAAGGACGCCACCCCGCCGTCAACGACAAGACCGTCCGGCATGTCGGCGAATTAGGCGCGCAGTTGCTGGCCTCGCCGGACGCCCAAAAAGAAGATCCTTTCCTTGTGCTCAACTGCCTCCGGCATCTAATGATGCAAGTGGATCTGCGTGCAGCAGCGCTGCATGAGCCGCTCACCGTTTTGGGAACGAGCAATGAAGAAAAGAGTAGGAAGGAGCTGAATTACCAACTTCAGGATGCAGTCGACATTGCCTACGGCAAAATACTGGGACTACTCAATGCACCCAACCCGCCTAGTCATCTCATCAAAGGCGCGACGATTGAACACACCAACCGCCTTCTGAATGAGATTGATGGGTTCGTTAGCCAGACCGCGTACAAAGGGCGCAAAAGGGAATAAAAAAAGCCCGGCTACTTCAAGCCGGGCTTTTTTCATGTAACGTGCTTCGTCAGCTTAGACGCGCGCTTTCATCACGTCGGTCGTCTTGACGATGCGCAGCTTGCCTTTGCCTTTGGGGAGCTCGCCCTTGGGCTTGGCGATGGCGCGGGGACGCTCAGCCTTTTCGGCCGGTGCCGCGCTTCGGGCGGCCGCGCCCTTCTTTCCCAGGCCGATCTCCTTGGCCAGCTTGCTGCGCTTCTTCGCGTAGTTGGGGGCGACCATCGGGTAGGACGCCGGCAGGTTCCAGCGCTTGCGGTACTCTTCCGGAGTCATGTTGAAATTGGTTTTGAGGTAGCGCTTGAGCATTTTCAGCTTCTTGCCGTCTTCCAGGCAGATGATGTAATCCGGCGTCACGGAGGCTGCAACGTCGATGGCGGCGGTCTGCGTCATGCCCGCGCCCGCCTCATCCATGCCTCCATCCAGCGATTTCAGTTTCGTGTAGATGCGCTCGATGATGTTCTCGACGGCGTCCAAGTCCGCCTTGTGGTTCAGCAGGTAGGACGACACGATTTCCGCCGTGGCCGAGATGCGGACATTAACGGTCTCTTTATCTTTCTGGCTCATTACTTGTCTCTTTTTATCTGTTATAACGGCTTTACAGTAATTACCACGCATCGTGGCAGTGGAATGCGGCCTCTATAGAGTATTAACTCTATCTTAGCAAATAAATTTCGCATGGGCTGTCTATTTTTTTAACACTCATGGCTGCCATGCGTCCGAGTTTTGCCATTGAAGCCGCAAAAACGCCGTGCCATAGTGCCGCCCGAACAGGAAGTTAAAGGGGGTTTGCATGCCTTCGTCGCTGGAACGCAAATGCCAGGAGCGCGGGTTAAAAATGACCGAGCAGCGCCGCACCATCGCGCGTGTGCTTTCGGAAGCGGCCGATCACCCGGATGTAGAGCAGCTTTACCTGCGCGCCCATGCGCTCGATAGCCGCATCAGCATTGCCACCGTCTACCGCACGGTGCGCCTGCTGGAGGAGTCCGGCATCATCGAGCGCCATGACTTTGGCGACGGCCGCGCGCGCTACGAGGAAGCGGGCGAGGAACACCACGACCACCTCATCGACCTGAAATCCGGCAAGGTCATCGAATTCACCAACAAGGAAATCGAGAAGCTGCAGGAAATCGTCGCCGAGCAGCTGGGCTACCGGCTGGTGGACCACCGGCTGGAGCTTTACGGTATCCCGCTTGAGAAGAAAAAAGCCTGAAAACTCGCCTTTTATGCCTGCGCGTCATTGCCCTGACTCCTGCTTTCTTCTAGATTGCCGCATATGACCAATCCTTTGGCCAAAACCCCGTTTGCGCCCATCGAGCAGGGCCCACTTTGCGTACGGCTCGCCGAATCCCCTGCTGAAATCGAGACGGCGCAGCGCCTGCGCTATGAAATCTTCTGCAACGAGATCGGCGCCAAAGCCAGCCCGCAGATGCAGGCCGAGCAGCGCGATTTCGACCAGTTCGACCCGCTGTGCGATCACCTACTCGTCCTTCATACGGGAGAAGACGGGATTCAGAATATTGTGGGCACGTACCGGCTTCTGCTGGCCAAGAATGCCGCGACACTGGGCCGCTTCTATACGGACGGGGAGTATGACATCTCGCTCATCAAGCAGCATGGCGGCAACGTGATGGAGCTTGGCCGCTCCTGCGTGCACAGGGATTTCCGCATCCGCCCGGTCATGCAGCTGCTGTGGCGCGGCATCGGGGCCTACGTGAATCACCACAAGGTGGATTTGATGTTCGGCTGCGCCAGCTTCCCCGGCGCCAACGTGGAAGAGCGCAAGCTGGGCCTCGCCTATCTGCACCATTACCACCGCATGACGCCCGACCTCTGCCCGCGCGCCCTGCCGCAGTTCTATGTGGATATGGATCTGATGCCCAAGGAAAGCATCTCCGAGAAGGAGGGCTTCCACAGCCTGCCACCACTGCTGAAAGGCTACCTCCGCCTCGGCGGTGTGATTGGCGACGGCGCGGTGCTGGACTATGATTACAACACCACCGATGTGTGCATCATCGTGAAAACCGATAAGATCGGCGACCGCCACGCCGCCAAGTTTGCCCCGCGCGAAGCGGGCCCTATCGGCTGATGCGCCATCTCCGCGCCGCCTGGCATGCCGTTTACGTCGTCCTGATCATGACGGCGGGCATCCTCCTGCTGCCGCATCTTTCCCCCGCCCGCTACGTTGCCTTCAAACGCTGGATGTGCCAACAGGCGATGGGTCTGTTCGGCATACGTCTTACTGTGGAGGGCCAGTTCATTGACGGCCCGGCGCTGATTGTCAGCAACCATTGCAGCTACATCGATATCTTCATCATGCAGGCCACCGGCGAGGTGCGCTTCACTCCGAAAGCGGAAATCCGCAGCTGGCCGCTGATCGGTGCGCTGACGACGGCGTTCGGCTCCATCTATGTGGACCGCACCCCTGGCCGCACGCGCGAAGTGACGGAAATGCTTCTGGCAAAACTGCGTCAGGGCTTGCGCATTTGTGTGTTCCCGGAAGCCACCACCAATGACGGGCGCACACTGAAGCCCTTCAAATCCTCGCTGTTTGCGCTGGCGGAAGCGTGGGACGGGCCAGAGCCCCTGCCCGTGCAGCCGGTCACCATCCGCTATGAACGCTTGGGTGGCCACCCGCTCGATGACGCCACCTGGCCGCAAGTCGCATGGTATGGCGAGGCGACGCTGGTGGACCATCTCTGGCGGGCCTTCAGCCATCGCGGGCTGGAGGTGCGCGTCATCTGCCACCCGCCCGTCACGCTCAGCCCCGGCCGCACGCGCAAGGACCTCGCCCAGGAATCGGAGCGGGCGATTGCGCAGACCCTTTTCCTCCCGTCACAGGATGCCGCATGACCGCCCCCGCCCTCGTCGAAAAACCCCGCGTGCCGCTGGTGGAAATCTGCCCGCCGGCGTTTGACGTGGATATTTTCATCGCCTACGCGACGGAGCAGAATTTCACCGGCAAGCCCGTCTATGCGCGCGGCGGCTGCTACCTGCACCCGGAGGCGGCGGAAGCGCTGGCGCATGCCATCCGCTATGCCGGCGAGCTGGGGCTGCGGCTGAAAATCTTCGATGCGTATCGCCCGACCGAAGCCCAGTGGGCGCTGTGGAATCATACGCCTGATCCCAATTTCCTCGCCCACCCGGAGCGCGGCTCGCCCCACTCGCGCGGCGTGGCGGTGGACCTCACCCTGCTGGATGGCGCGGGGAACGAACTGGACATGGGCACGCCGTTTGATGCCTTCACCCCGCGCTCGCACCACGGTGCGGCGGACATCAGCGCCGAAGCAAAGCGCAACCGGCTCCTACTGCTCGCCATCATGACCTCCGCGGGCTTCGATTTTTACCGCAATGAATGGTGGCACTACCAGCTCTTCAACAGCCGCCAGTATCCCCTGCTCAGCGATGCCGACGCGGGCACGCGGCTAATGGCCTGACGCCAAACCGCCTGTTTTCCTGCAGCGGGAATATGGCGCGCTGATGCAGCGCACCATAGAGTCAGATTTATCCAATCACTCACCGTTGTCATACAACGTCTTTTCACGGAGGAATCATGTCCGCCGCCGACCTCGTCGTGCCCTCTCTCAGCCTCGGTTTGCAGTCACCCATCAACCCCCTAGCAGGCTACAGGGGCCGCAACCAGATTCTGCTGCTGCTCGCCCCGCAGCGCATGGAATCGGACATCGGCGATCAGCTGCACCAGCTCTACCGGATGCGCCATGAGCTGGAGAAGCGTGACACCCTCGTGATGACCGTGGTAGGCGAACAGCCGCAGGAACTGCGCGACTGGGCGGAGCAGATCTACGACGTGCACCCGCAGAAATTCACTGTCCTGCTCATCGGCAAGGATGGCAGCGTGAAAATGCACCGCGAGCAACGCGTGACGCTGCGCGACCTGCTGCCGATCATGGATGCGGCGAAGTACCTGGCCTGACGCCGCACAAATCACTGGGAAGTTTCCGCCGCTTGTGCTTTGCTGCGCGGCATGGAAATCACCCGTGACCCTACACTTATTCAGCGCGAGGCGTCTGACCCGGCGGCCTCCGTGTGGGTGGCCGCGTCGGCGGGTTCGGGCAAGACGAAAGTGCTCACCGACCGCGTGCTGCGCCTGCTACTCACCGAGACCTCGCCATCGCGCATCCTGTGCATCACCTATACGCGGGCGGCGGCGGCGGAGATGGAAGCCCGCCTGTTCAAGCGCCTGAGCCAGTGGGCGGTGATCACCGAAGGCGAACTGGCCGCGGACATCGAGAAGCTCACCGGCCAGACGCCCACGCGCCGCCAGCTGCAAAACGCCCGCCGCCTTTTTACCGAGGCGCTGGAGGACAGCCCCGGCCTGCGGTTGCAGACCATCCATAGTTTCTGCCAGTCCGTGCTGGCCCGCTTCCCGCTGGAAGCCGGGGTGCCGCCGAATTTCAGCGTGCTGGATGAGCGCTCGGCGAGTGAGATGCTGGAGGAATCACGCCTTCGCCTGCTCGCCGGGCAGGAGGAGCCGGGCATCGCCGATGCCGCCTTCAGCGAGGCACTGGAATATCTGCTCGCGGAGGCCAGCGAATCAAGCTTCAGCGACCTGCTGCGCGCCATCATCCAGCAGCGGCGGCGCTTCGTGCGCGTGCTGGCGCAGCCGGGCGGGCTGAAGGCGGCGCAGGAGCAGCTTTACCAATCCTTTGGCGTGCCGCCGGGAGCGACAACGCAGGACATGCGCGTCTGTGATTTCTTCTATCTGCCCGACGATGCGCGCGCCGTCCGCCAGCTGGCCCGCGCGCTGATGCTGGGCGGCAAGTCCGATCAGGATTGCGCCACGAAGATGCTGCGCTTCCTAGAGAGCGACATGCAGGACTGGTCCGCGCTCGATGATTACATGGACGCCTTCCTCACCAAATCCGGCGAAATCCGCAAGAAGCTGCCCACCCAAGCTGTACAAAAAGCAGACCCGACACTCGCCGACATCTGGCAGGGCGAGGCTGCGCGGTGCCGCAATCACCTCACGGCCCTGCGTGCGCTCGAGAATGCGCGCCTGAGCGTGCATACCCTCTCGCTGGCGGCGGCGCTCTTCACGCAATATGAACGCATGAAGCGCCTGCGCGGCGTGCTCGATTACGACGACCTCATCCTGCACACGCGCACTTTGCTGTGCGAGGGCGGCGCGGGCAGCCTGGACTGGGTGCTCTACAAGCTCGATGGCGGCATCGATCACCTGCTGGTGGACGAGGCGCAGGACACCTCCGCCGAGCAATGGGCCATCACCCAGCGGCTGGTGGAGGAGTTCTATGCCGGCCTCGGCGCGCGCGAGGTGGAGCGCACGCTCTTCGTGGTAGGCGACGGCAAACAGTCCATCTATCGCTTCCAAGGGGCCGAGCCAGAGGATTTCTTCCGCATGCGGCAGGCGCTGGGGCGGCAGGTCGACCGCTCCCGCCATATCTGGCGCGAGGTGAAGCTGGAAGCCTCCTTCCGCTCAGTGCAGACCGTGCTCGATGTGGTGGACGCCACCTTCGCACTGCCCGGAATTCGCCTGCGCTCGCTTGATGACGGCGAGGCGCTGCGCCATATCGCTCACCGCGCTGGCCAGCCGGGCCGCGTCGAACTCTGGCCGGTGGTGGGCGGCGAGGAAGAAACGGACGAGCTGCCGTGGGCGCTGCCGACGGAGGAGCGCATGCGCGGCTCGGCGACGCACCGGCTCGCGGGCCGCATCGCCGCCACCGTGCGCGGCTGGCTGAGCGAGGGCCGCACTTTAGCAGCGACGGGCGAGCGCATCACCCCGGGCGATATTCTGGTGCTGGTGCGCCGCCGATCCGGCCTGGCGGAGGCCATCGCCAATGCGCTGCGGCAGGCGGGCGTCCCCGTCGCGGGCCTTGACCGCCTGCAGCTCACCAGCGCGCTCGCCGTGCGCGACCTGATGGCGCTGGGCCAGACACTGCTTTTGCCGCAGGGGGACCTGATGCTGGCCTGCGTGCTGAAATCACCGTTGTACGGCCTGAGCGAGGAGGCACTGTTTGCCCTGTGCTTCGGGCGCGGCACGCAACCCTTGTGGGAGCGGCTGATGGAATATCGCGGCGACGATGCCCGCACCAAGGCCGCGCGAGACGAGCTAGCAGTGCTGCACGATGCACACGTGGCGCATGGCTGCTCCTCGCCCTATGAGTTCTACACGGAACTTCTCTACGCACGCGACGCCATGAAGCGCTTCACCGCGCGCATGGGCGACGGCGTGCGCGAATTGCTGGAGGCCTTCCTGGAGCAGGCGCGCACCTACGAGTTGCAGCACCCGCCGAGCCTGCAGGGCTTCCTGCACTGGCTAGAGCGCGGCGAGGCCGACATCAAGCGCGACATGGATCAGAAGGCCACCGAAGTGCGCATCATGACCGTGCACGGCGCCAAGGGGCTGGAGGCACCCATCGTGTTCCTGCCCGACACCACCAGCCTCTCGCGCGGGCGGGACATCACCTTCGTGTCTGAAACTGTGGGGCAGGAAGGCACGGACATCCTCATCCGCCTGCCCTCCTCGCGCGAGGACGACACGGAACATACCGCCCTGCTGCGCAGCCTCAAGGAAAGCGAGGATGAGGAGGAATATTTCCGCCTGCTCTACGTTGCCATGACCCGCGCGAAGGATGAGCTTTATGTCTGCGGCCTCGGCAGCGAACGCGAAGGCCGCACCACCTGGTACAGCGCCGTGAAGCAGGCACTGGAGGGCATGGAAGGCGTGGAGCGGGTAGAGGAGGAAAGCGGCGAGCGGCTCATCTTCGCCCCTCCCCCAGTAGGGGGGAGGCTGGGAGGGG
>DBAY01000050.1 GCA_002291925.1 Alphaproteobacteria bacterium UBA998
TGAGCTACACCCGCCACAAGGTAAGGTGGGCAGGAATACTGCCCCGGAGAGGGAAGGTCAAGGGGGGAGTAATACCATCCTTGTTCAAACCCGATCTCATCATTCCCCAAATAAGCGGGAATCCCGAGGTGAGGGAATGCCTGAGATTCCCGCTTTCGCGGGAATGACATTGTTGTTAGTAATACGGGAGATTAAAAACAGCCTTTTACCCCCGTTTCACTCCATGAAAAAAATCGAAGCCATCATCAAGCCGTTCAAGCTGGACGAAGTGAAGGAAGCCCTTCAGGAAGTGGGACTTCCCGGCATCACTGTCACCGAAGTGCGCGGATTTGGCCGCCAGAAGGGCCATACCGAGCTCTACCGCGGCGCGGAATATACCGTGGATTTCCTGCCCAAGGTGAAAATCGAGCTGGTGGTGGAAGACGGCATGGTGGAGCGCGTGGTGGAAGCCATCTGCCAGGCCGCGCAAACCGGCCGCATCGGCGATGGCAAGATTTTCATCTCCCCCGTCGAGGATGCCATCCGCATCCGCACCGGCGAGCGGGGCGATATGGCAATCTGAGCAGGCCCGCTATTCCCCTATTGCATCGCAAAAGCGGGGTGCTATAAGCAGGGCTTCATCAATTCTTCATCGGTTGGAAGGCTTTTATGACGGTCGCATCGGTATTCGAGATGATCAAGGAACATGGCGTGCAGTTCGTGGATTTCCGCTTCACGGACCCGCGCGGCAAGTGGCAGCACACCACCTATTTCGCCGAGTACTTGAACGAGGGCCATTTTGAGGATGGCATCATGTTCGACGGCTCCTCCATCTCCGGCTGGAAGTCGATCAACGAGTCCGACATGATCCTGCAGCCGGACACCGCCAGCGCTTTCCTCGACCCGTTCGCGGCGCAGCCGACCATCGTGATCTTCTGCGACATCATCGAGCCCTCCTCCGGCCAGCCTTACGGCCGTGACCCGCGCTCCACCGCCAAGCGTGCCGAAGCCTATCTCGGCTACAGCAAGCTCGGCGATAAAGCCTACTTTGGCCCGGAACTCGAATTCTTCATCTTCGACGATGTGCGCTTCGATGCGGGCATGATGTCGGCCTTCTACCAGCTCGACTCGCTGGAAGCCCCCTCCAACAGCGGCACGCCGTATGAAGTGGGCAATATGGGCCACCGCCCTGGCATCAAAGGCGGCTACTTCCCCGTGCAGCCGGTCGATTCCGGCAACGACATCCGCGGCGAGATGATCTCCATGCTGAAGGCCGTCGGCCTCATCCCGCAGCTGCATCACCACGAAGTGGCCCCGAGCCAGCATGAAATGGGCTTCGAGTTCTCGACCCTGACGCAGACCGCCGACAACGTACAGAAATACAAGTATGTCGTGCACAATGTCGCGCATTCTTATGGCAAAACGGCGACCTTCATGCCGAAGCCCATTGCCGGTGACAACGGCTCGGGCATGCACGTGCACCAGTCCATCTGGAAGGACGGCAAGCCGCTTTTCGCGGGCAATGGCTATGCCGACCTCTCCGACATGTGCCTCTATTATATCGGCGGCATCATCAAACACGCCAAGGCGATCAACGCGCTGACCAACCCCAGCACCAACAGCTACAAGCGCCTGATTCCGGGCTTCGAAGCGCCGGTGCTGCTGGCCTACTCATCGCGCAACCGCTCGGCTTCGATCCGTATTCCCTACGTGTCCAGCCCGAAAGCCAAGCGTATCGAGACCCGCTTCCCGGACCCGTCCGCCAACCCCTATTACGCCTTCTCGGCACTGTTGATGGCGGGCCTGGACGGCATCGAGAACAAGATCCACCCCGGCGACGCGATGGACAAGAACCTCTACGACCTGCCGCCGGAAGAGCTGAAAGGCGTTCCGCAAGTGTGCGGTTCCTTGCGCGAGGCGCTGGAATCACTCGACGCCGATCGCGCCTTCCTGAAGAAAGGCGACGTGTTCAGCGACGACCAGATCGACGCCTATATCGACCTCAAAATGGAGGAAGTGCACAAATTCGAGCACACCCCGCACCCGGTCGAATTCAAGATGTATTACTCGGTCTAACTTTTATCGTCATTTCCCCGAAAGCATGGTTCATAAAACAAAAAAAGAGCCGCTGAACTTCAGCGGTTCTTTTCATCAGCGGAAATTACCGAATAGTTTTTCTACTCTGGCGATCTCTGCATTGAACGATTGCTTCAAAGAAATCCCGGTGTCCTCTATTCGCTGCAACGCATTTTCTTGAATATAGACGGCGGGTTTACCATCAAACATTCCCACATGCTTCACAGCGAAGCAAAACTCGCTGGCCTCCGAGGGATCGACCAGCTTATCCAGTCTGGCGCGGGCGTGATGGTGGAAATATCTCGCAGCTTCGGTCGTGGGTAGCAGGAAAACCGTGCCGGTTGACTGAATTGTATCGCCCACCAACAAGGGCTCGGCAATCTCTATCTGATCAAGAACCATTGGATGTTCCTGTAAAGAATCACTTGCTTCGGCGGCAAGTGTGACATTTTGATGGATGAAAGGCTTTAATCGCATACCCATTTCGGACATTTCTTTTGTCAGGGCGCGTACACGATCCGGCCCCAAATTCGGCACCTTGAGCAGCTCCAAATAAGTCATTTCAGTGAGATCACCTAACGTATTTTTTCCTCTTTGAGCTAAGGCCTCCCGTGCGGATTTTCTGTTAAGCACAACGGAAAGGGGACGCATTTTATCAGCTGCGGTAGGGGAGACTTGTGGGCGGTGAGTTTGTCCTTCGTAAGGTGTTCCAAGCACAAGACCATGATCGTACAAATAGGCTTCAAGCAATGCTAAGGCAGGGAAATCTCCTGACTTGGAGGTAAGAATTTTCTCCATTTCTTCCGGCGTCTTGGCCACCACATCCGCTATATTGTTGAAGTACGGTGCCTTCAGTTTCTTTGCCACCAAGGGAGGCAAATTCAATTCCCGGATGGGGGCTTTAGCAGAGAGAGTGGGTGTCATCAGGCCGGATCCATCCCGCGCTCATGGCTCAAGTTATAGAGCATAACAGCGATTTTCTCCTGGCGCTTCTTGAGTTCCTCGATCTGTGCTTTCTGCATAATGCGGTCCAGCGTGAGATCGACGAAGTCGATGAAGATGGCGACGATGATCTCCACCTGCCGCTTGATCTTCTCTACGATAGGATCAGCGATGTTGATAATGGCCTGCTTCTGGCGCGAAGCCTGTGCAGCGGCGCGCTGCTTGTAGGCATCCACGGCGACGTAGATGCGCCGCAGCGCTCCTTCGATCTTGCTGCGGCGGCCCTTGTTGGCGGACTTGCTGTTGTCCGCTACCTGAAGCAATTCCTCGGTGAGCACATCGGCGGCGTCGCCCACGGCTTCCACTAGCGGCTCCACGAGGGCCAGCTGCTCCTCCGGATCGCTGATGAACTCGCTCTCAACCGTGCCGATCAGGTCATCGGCCAGCTCGTAGAGCTCCGTGATGTCATGATATTTCAGTTCCAGATCGGCCTGATTCACACTTCCCATCGCACACCTCACTCAACACACATACATCACCCCAAGACGGGGCCGGTTTGCGGGGCTGCCCGGCGGGCGGCTTCCGACTGTACAAATCCTTGCGCGGCAGGGGGCGCGGTCTCCAGCGTGCGCACCTGCTGCGCCTGTACCTGCGGCCCACGGCCTTGTGCGGTGACAAGCTGCGTCCACTGGCCCGGCGCGGATGTCTGCGTGACGGCCTGCGGCGCGGGCGGCATGGCAGCCACCATCATCGGTGCCGGCACCGGCGCGACGGCCGCGGCGGGCACCGCCATCTGCGGCACCATGCCAGCGGGCATCATCGGCGCCTGCGCCATCATGGGCTGCGGCATGTAATAAACGGGCTGCGGCGCCATCATCACCGGGGCTTGCGCCATCACCGGCATGCCCATTTGCGGCTGCAACGCCGGGGCCATGCCTTGCTGGGCGGCCACATTCACGCCCTGCGTACGCCCACGCGACGCGCCGGATGTACCGATTACAGAGGCCGTCATGCTCTCGGCAGCTTCGCCGAAATGCGTGTTGATAAATTTGCCCGTGAAAATCAGCGAGGCACCTTCGGCAAGCAGGGCCACGGTCGGAAACATGGCTTGCACCAGCACCACGCCCATGCGGGCCGCGCCGTTGGCAATCTTGGCGAGGCCATTTCGGCCGTTACCGCGCGCGAATTCGCTGACGGCCTGAATGGTGGGGCCAGCCGCCACAAGTGCCGCCGCCCATCCACCGACGGCAGACACACCCTGCTGAACAGCACTGGGCGCAGGGGTAGAAAAACCATTGCCGACGTAGCGCAGGGCTGATCCTAGCCAGCTCGTCTGTAGGAAATTCGTCGCTTGACCAACCCATGAAAGGTTGAAAAGGTTGATGATGCCCCCGGTAACAATCGCAAAACGCGCCGCGCGGTCGACCGCGCGGGGACGAGAGGTGCTGCTATCCGTAAAATACGACTCGGCCATGGCTTACCTGAATATACCTTCTTACTATGGAGTATATCCGATTCAGGCGCATTATGGATGACATTTTCGTGACAATTCACGAACCAATAACCCTATTTCTCAGCGCCTTAGGCTGTCTTTTGTAAAGATTCCTCGGTAAAAGGGCGGGAAAGCAGCTGCTCGATGCCGTCTTCCACGGTCAGGCGGCCCTTCAGCACATGATGCACCGTATGGCAGAGCGGCATGGCCACGCCGAGTTTCATAGAGAGCTCATAGAGCGAGTCAGCGGTCACCACGCCTTCGGTCAGGCCGTGGGATTTTCCGGGCAGCACTTCATGCAGTTCCTTGCCCTGCCCCAGCGCGTAGCCGAGCGAGAAATTGCGCGATTGCGTGCTGGTACAGGTAAGCACCAGATCGCCCACGCCCGCCAGCCCCATCAGCGTCTCCGCCTTGCCGCCCTTTACGAGCGCAAGGCGCGTCATTTCGGCGAGGCCGCGCGTGATGAGCGCCGCGCGAGCATTCTCGCCGTATTTGCGCCCCGCCGCGATGCCACAGGCCAGCGCGATGACGTTCTTCACCGCGCCGCCGATCTCGGTGCCGATCAGATCCTCCGAGAGGTATGGCCTGAACAGCCGCCCCCCGATGGCAAAGCGGATACGCTCGCCCAATTCCTTGTCCTGGCACGCAATGGCCGTAGCGGTGGGAAGCCCCTGCGCGGCCTCCTTGGCAAAATTCGGCCCGGAGAGAATCGCCAGCGGGTTGGCCGTGAGGATGGAGCCGACCACCTCATGCATCAGCAGCAGGCTGCCGCGCTCGATGCCCTTGGTGGTGATGACCACCGGCAGCTCCGGCAGCGTGAGATCGGAGAGGTTGATGCAGAGCGTGCGCAGGGATTGCGAGGGGACGCTGAGGATGATGAGGTCGCTGTCGCACACCTGCGGCAGATGCGTGGTGGCACGGATGGCGGGATCGAGGAAGACGTCGGGCAGGTAGACTTCATTGATGCGCTTGTCGCGGATGACGTCCACCACCTGCTCGTTGCGCGACCACAGCGTGACATCGCTGCCCGCGCGGTTGGCGAGCACCGCCAGCGCCGTGCCCCACGAGCCCGCGCCGATGACACCAACGCGCAGCCGGTGCGCACCGGTGGCGCTCAGTGCGGATTCGGGAATCTGGTCGTCTGGCTCACTCATGGGTTCATTCAAAGCGCGGATTGGGGGCGGAATGCAATGATTCCTTGTGCCAGCCGTATGATTTTGACATGTCAGCAACAGCCCGTGGCCGCGGTGCGTCGTTTTGGATGCTGTCATTCCGGGACGCGTAGCGTGCCCGGAATCTCCATAAGTCACGAAGGAGATCCTGCGCAGCCTTCGGCTCACAGGATGACGGCTCTGTCACGCCGCCTTGCTCAGGCCCAGCTCGATGCCCTGCCCGTCCAGTTCGGCCTGTGTGGTGAAGGCGCCCTGCACTGCCTCGCCCACCGCGATGGCGCTGGCAAGCGTCTGCTCGGCGATGTAGGCGCGGTGGCCCTCGATGGCTCTCGCCACGCCGTCCCCCGCCTTGATAGTAAGCGAAATGCGGTCGGTGATGTCGAACTGCGCATTCTTGCGGGCTTCCTGAATCAGCCGCACCACGTCACGCGCGATGCCTTCGGCTTCCAGCTCCGGGGTGATGCTGAGGTCAAGGCGCACCAGCCCGTCCTGCGCGGAGAGCGGTTGTGCGCCTTTGGCATCCTTGGCCTCCAGCTGTAGGTCATATTCGTCCGCCTGCAAGGCTTCGCCACCGACGACAATGACGCCGGACGCATCGCGGCTCCACTGGCCGGACTTGGCGGCCGCGCCCACCTCCTTCATCTTCGCGCCGAGGCGCTTGCCGGCAACGGGGAAATGAATCTTCAGCTTTAAGCTAGCGACGGCTTCCAGTTCGTCGGAAAACACGACGTCCTTCACGTTTACTTCATCGGCGATGAGGCTGCGGTAATAATCATGGTTGGCCTTCAGGCGCGGCTGGTAGACGGTGAGCGTGGCCAGCGGCTGTCGGGTGCGGATATTCTCCGCATTGCGGATGCCGTGCGCCGCGTTGCAGATGTCGCGCACGCGGTCCATGTCGTGCAGCACATCATCAGCGCTTAAGGAGGCCGCTTCCAACTCCTGCGGAAAATCCTGCAGATGTACGCTGTGCTTCTGCGCCATGACGCCGCCGTTGGTGAGGCCCGCGAACATCGCCTCCATGGTGAAGGGCAGCAGCGGTGCGGCGGCCCGCGCCACGCAGTGCAGCACCGTGTAGAGCGTGTGGTAGGCGGACATCTTGTCGGCGTCTACCTCGCCTTTCCAGAAGCGGGCACGGTTGCGGCGGATGTACCAGTTGTTCAGCACGTCCGAGAATTGCGCGAGCGCACTGCAGGCCGTGGGCGTGTCATAGGCGTCGAGCGATTCGCGCACCGTCTTCAGCATCTCGCGGCATTTGGCGAGGATGTAGCGATCCATCGCGTTGTCGCTGTCGGCGCGGAATTCGGCTTTCACCTTGTCAGCGTTCGCATAGAGGCAGAAGAAGTGATAGGCGTTCCAGATCGGCTTGATGTAGAGCCGCACCACGTCGCGGATGAACTTGCCGTCCGGGTCGACGCCCAGATCCTGCCCGCGCATCACCGGCGAGGCTACCATCAGCCAGCGCAGCGCGTCGGCGCCGAACTGCTCGATGACCTCCATCGGGTCCTTGTAGTTCTTGAGGCGCTTGGAATATTTCAGCCCCGTTTCCTCATCGATGACGACGCCGTGGCAGATCACGTTCTCAAACGGCTCGCGGTCGAAGATGGCGGTGGAGAGCATGATGAGCGTGTTGAACCAGCCGCGCGTCTGGGCGATGTATTCCGTGATGAAATCCGCCGGGAAATTAGCCTCGAACTTGTCACGGTTATCGAACGGATAATGCAGTTGCGCGTAGGGCATGGAGCCGGACTCGAACCAGCAGTCGAGCACGTCCTCCACGCGGCGGAGTGTGTAGCGCGCATCGGTGGGATCGGGCGCGGTGAGTTCGTCGATATACGGGCGGTGCAGGTCTTTCACTTCGCATTTGAAGAAGTCCTGCAGCTCCTGAATGGAGCCGAACACGTAAAGCTGTTTGTTGTTCGGGTTGTCGCTCTTCCAGATGGGAATCGGGCAGCCCCAGAAACGGTTGCGTGAGATGGACCAGTCGGGGGCGGTCTCGAGCATGTGGCCCATCGCGCCGTCACGCACATGGCCCGGCACCCAGTTGATGCGGCGGTTCAGCTCCACGGCGCGCTGCTTGAACTCGGTGACCTTCACATACCAGCTTGGTATGGCACGGTAGATGAGCGGCGTGTCGGTGCGCCAGCAATGCGGATAATTGTGCGCGTAATCGTCCTGCTTGATGAGCTGGCCCTTCTCCTTCAGCCACTGCGTGATACGCAGATTGGCGAGGCCGTACTTTTGAAGCTGCGCGTCGGTATAGGGCTCGTCCGCGTCCTTGCGGGTATCGGCGATGACGTTGAGGCCTTTCAGTGTCAGCGTACGGCCTGTGCGGCGTGCGCACCAATCCTTGACGGTCTGCGTATGATAAAGCACCTGCTGATTTTTGTAGGGCACTTCATGATGCGCGGTGAAGCCAAGCTTCTTGAGCAGCTTCACGGCGTCAGGATAGGTCGGGTTGCACCCGGCAATGAACAAAGCCACCGGCAGATTGAGCACCGCCCAATCAAGCAGTGCGGTAGAGATTTCGGTGGCATAGCCCCGCCCCCAGAACTCGCTAAGGAGCGCATAGCGAAGCTCGACAGCCGGCTGGTCTGTTTCGTTGAATTGCAGGTAGTCGCGCGCATCGAACCCGGCGCGGCCGATGAAAGCATCATCTTCCTTACGGAAGAACGCCCAGTTGGTGAAGCCGTGCCGCTGCTGATCCGCGAGGAACCGCTCGAACTCAGCGCGGATTTTCTCCTCGGGCAGCAAACCGTCGGAGGTGGTTGCGGCCACTTTCGGATCGGCCTGCAGGGATTGATAGAGCGGATAATCCGCTTCCACAAACGGGCGCAGATAGAGGCGTTCGGTTTCCAGCAGGGCGCCTTCGCGGGTGACGGGCGCCGCCATCGGAATATCGAAAATTTCATCCGTATATTTCCCCGCACCATCGACCGGGACGACGAGCGAGACACCATTCGCCTCGCAGCATTTCTGGTCCGCCTCACCAAAACCGGGTGCCATATGCACAATGCCCGTACCGCTGCCCTCCTCAATGAAGTCAGAGCCATCGAGAATGCGGAAGGCATTGGGGTGATCAGAGAAGTAAGGAAATAGCGGTTTGTAGCTGAGGCCAATTAGAGTGCCGTTCGACAAAATTCCATGACGTGAAGCAATGTCTTCGATTTGCTCCTGTGCAACCTCACCTCGCTTGTAAGGTTGGATGTAATCGCCAAACTCTTTTAACGCATAGGCATCGCTAGAAATGAAGCATTTACCCTCTTTAACAACAGCTGTGTAAGTAAGCTCCTTACTAACCGCCAACGCCAGATTGCTCGGCAGCGTCCACGGCGTGGTCGTCCAAGCAAGGACGAAATATTTTTCCGCCTCCGGTGCGCCTTGGGGACGTTCGTTCAACTCGAACGCCACCGTCACCGCCTTGTCAATGCGCTCGCGGGTAGCGTTATCCAGGCGCGTCTCGAAGTTGGAGAGCGGCGTTTCGGCACCCCAGCTATAGGGCAGCACGCGGTAGGATTCGTAGATATAGCCTTTGTCGTAGAGCTGCTTGAAGGCCCACAGGACGGATTCCATGTAGGGCATGTCCATCGTTTTGTAGTCGTTCTCGAAATCGACCCAGCGGCCCTGACGATCGACGTATTGCCGCCATTCCTGCGTATAGCGCATCACCGAGGTGCGGCAGTGCTCGTTGAACTTGCCGATGCCGTATTCCATGATCTTCTGACGGCCGGAGATGCCCAGCTCCTTCTCCGCTTGCATCTCGGCGGGCAGGCCGTGGCAATCCCAGCCGAAGCGGCGCTCCACGCGCTTGCCGCGCATGGTCTGGTAGCGCGCAACGAGGTCTTTCACATAGCCGGTGAGCAAGTGGCCGTAATGCGGCAGGCCGTTGGCAAACGGCGGGCCGTCATAGAAGACATAGGCGTTCGTCTTGCCGTCCTTCTCGCGCGGGCGACTCTCGACGGAGGCCTCGAAGACGCGCTCACGTTTCCAGAATTCCAGCACGTCGCGCTCGAGCGCGGCGAAATCGACGGAGGGCGAAAGGTTCGGATAATGCGTGCTCATGGGGGCCAATGCTGCGTTAGGCGTCGGTTATACAGAGGATTACCCACCATCTCAACGGCAGAAGCGTGCGAAAACCGCTACTTCGCCTTGTAATTTTTAATATCTGTTAACAATTTTATGACAATTTAGTAGTTTAGGTTTTGTTTAAAAGCACTGCATAGCATGTCCGTTGATCTTCGTCTCACCTCCCGCCTCATCGGTTTATGGAAGCGTCTAGGCGACGATGAGCAAATGCCTGACTTTTCTAAGTTGAATGTGAGCAATATCGATGAGTTATGGCAAAACTGCATGGTATTGATTCCACTGCCACACTCGGGAACCTCACGTACGCAGACCGCGCTGAAGATGTATCATATCGGACGCAAGTTAAGAGAAGTCATTGGGAATGCAGCGGTAGGAAATTACATCATCGCGCGCGCTCAGCAATTCGCCGGGAACAAAATCATACAACGTGTGGATGAGGTGATTAATCAACCCCAGCCTGTCGAAGAGTCGGGCCAGTTTGTCAATGATCGGCATAAAATAGTCAAATACCGCTCTTGCCTTTTGCCTTTTGGTAACCCGCAACAAGGGGTTACGCATGTGCTCGTAGGCCTGAGCTGGAGGGAGTTCTAGCCGTACACTGAAAGCCTTCTTGTTTCCTAAGCCCCTCGCATGGTAACACCGCAAGATGACGCAGGTGGATACTAAACTGGTAACGTTGGGGCGCGAGGCGGAAGGCACGGGCTTCCCCGCCGTGAACCCGCCGATTTATCGTACTTCCACCGTGCTGTTTCCCACCATGCAGGCGCTGGAGGAAGCGACCGCCGGCCTCGGCAAGATTCCCTCCTACGGGCGCTACGGATCGCCGACGGCGATGCATCTCTCCAGCGCGCTCGATGCGCTAATCGGCTCCGACCTCACGCTCATCACCTCCTCTGGGCTCAGCGCCGTCACCACGGCCCTGCTCGGCGCGCTGAAATCGGGCGATCACCTGCTGATGGTGGACAATGTCTACGGCCCCACCCGCATGTTCTGCGACCAAGTGCTGAAGCGCATGGGCATCGAGACTACTTATTTCCGCGGGGATGCGGGGCCGGAGGATATTGACCCGCTACTGCGCGACAATACCGCGGTGATTTTCTTGGAGTCCCCCGGTTCGCAGACCTTCGAGATGCAGGATATGCAGGGCATCGCGGCGCTGGTGAAGCCGCGCGGCATCCTTGTCATCGCCGATGTCACGTGGGCGACGCCGCTCTACATGCGCCCATTCGATCATGGCATCGACATCGCCATCCATTCGCTCACCAAATATGTTTCCGGCCATTCGGATTTGCTGATGGGCGCCATCAGCTGCCTTGAGCCGCACAAGAAGATGATGCGCAACGCGTGGTTGCATGTCGGCGCGCATGCCAGCAACGATGATTGCTACCTCGCCCTGCGCGGCCTGCGCACCATCGGCGTGCGGGTGAAGCAGCATGAGAAATCCGGGCTGGAGATGGCGCGCTGGCTGGCGGAGCAACCCGCCGTGAAGCGCGTGCTGCACCCCGCCCTCTCCACCGACCCCGGCCATGCGCGTTTCAAGGCGCATTTTTCGGGTGCGTGCGGCCTGTTCGGCGTCGAACTACAGCCTGTGCGCAAGGAAGCGGTGGCCGCCATGCTGGACGGGCTGGAACTGTTCGGCATGGGCTATAGCTGGGGCGGCTATGAGAGCCTCATCATCCCCGTGTATCCCGCCAAAATCCGCACCGCCACCCAGTGGCCCGCCGAAACCATCTGCCTGCGCCTGCATATCGGGCTGGAAGCGGTGGAGGATTTGAAAGCGGATTTATCGGCGGGGCTCGAGCGCTTGGCGGCCGCTGCCTAAAACAACCAGCTTCGCAGTGTCACCAGTACGCGGTTATCGCTGGTGCCGGCCATGCGGTTGAAGGCCATAATGGCATGATCCAAAAACGCGATGGCGAAGCAAACGGAGGCGGCGAGCATCAGGCTCAGCGCCAGTAATTGTCCGAGCAGGAAATAGAGCGGATCGCCGATGGAGAGCAGCCGGTAGCCCGCATGCATACCTACATGAAACGCCACGGAAGAGCCCACCGCGATGGCCACCACGAACTTGCGGCTATCTACCAGCGTGAGCGAGAGGGCATAAGTGATGATGGCCCCCAGCATGAACCACGGCACCAGCGGGAAGCGCTGCATATCCACCTGCACCATGGCGGCGATGGCATAGATCAGCACGAAGCTGAGCGGCAGCAGCACCATCGCGTCGCGACCGATGCTGGTGGCCCAGATGCCAACGAGCACGATCAGCACGAAATCCTTGTCAACATTGAGCATGGAGAGAAACCCATGGCTCAGGCCCGCGCTGGCCTCGCCCGAGGGGTAGAGCACCAGGAACGGCAGGCAGGCCAGCGCAAAGAGCGCGGCGAAAAGAAGAAGAATCTTCTGGTTTTCCATGAAGGCTTGCCTAGGGTTTTCAAACGTGGTGTCATAGCATTGCTCCGACAGCGGGACAATGCGAATGCCATGATTGTTAACAAAATCTTAACATTTCTTTCTAAATCCGCCTACGTGGCGGTTCTGCTGAGCTTTGAGGGAGTGATAGCCCTGCCCGCCCCGTTGCTCGCCAAAGCACCTGCCGAAGGCCCGTCGGGCCTCACCGTGCTGGCGGATGAGAGCCTCACAGTGCCGCTCACGCTGATTGCGCGCGCCTATGCCACCGAATACCAGACCCCCATTTCCACCCAGTTTGGCCCCACCAACCAGCAAATCCGCGAGGTGGAGGATGGGGCGGAAGCCAATGTGTTCATCACGGGCAAAGCCATCTGGATGCGGCAGCTGGAGGCGCGCGGGCTGGTGGATGTCTATTCGCGCACGCCGATTGCCCGCAACAGCCTGGTCCTCGCCGCGCATAAGGGAGTGGCCACCCCGAAGCTGGAGATGGCACCCGGCCTGTCCGCCGGCAGTTTCCTTGGCCCCAACGAGAGCATGGACGCCCTCTCCGTGGCCTTGGGCGACCCGGAATACACCGCCGAGGGCACCTATGCGCTCGACGCCCTCTCCCGCCTGCGGCTGGACGGCGAGCTGGAGCCGTATTTCACGTTTTTCCGCGACATGGACACGCTGGCGGATACACTGAACGCGCCCGGCGCGTATGGCGTGCTGTTCGAAACAGAAGCGAGGCTGCATCCCTCGCTGCAGGTGATTGATCATTTCGCGGATACAGCCCATGCGCCAATTGTCTATGAAGCGGTGACCGTGGCTGGGGAAAACATGCAGGGCGGGCGGCATTTTGTCGATTACCTGACCTCCGACAAAGCCCGCGCCGTCTTCGCACGGTTCGGCTTCCGGCCGGTATCGTAGGGGGAGCACCGTCATCCTGCGAGCCTGAAGGGCTGCGCAGGATCTTCTTCGTGACGCGGTGAGATTCCGGGCATGCTGCGCGTCGCGGAATGACGGAAACTACGCCGCCAGCGGCCAGCGGGCGCGGGGAAGTGCGTCCAGCCCGTCGGGTGGGAACTGGCCAAGGCGCTCCAGCCCGGCCCAGGCGATCATGGCGGCGTTGTCGGTGCAAAGCGCCAATGGCGGGGCGACGAGTAGCATACCATGCGCGTCAGCCAGCGAGGTCAGCTCTTTACGCAGATAGAGGTTTGCCGCCACGCCGCCCGCCAGCACCAGCGTATGACCGGGACCATACTGCGCCACGAACGTCTTGAGCGCCACGCCCAGCCGGTCCGTCAAAATGGCTGCCACACTGCGCTGGAAGGACGCGGCGATGTCAGCCTTCGCCTGCGCATCGAGCCCGCCAGCCTCGGCCAGTGCGACAATCTGGCGGCGCACGGCCGTTTTTAAACCAGAGAAGGAGAAATCCCCATGCGCCTCGCCTACCATGGGCAGCGGAAAGGTAAAGCGGGTGTCGTCGCCGTCGCGGGCCAGACGCTCGACCTGCGGGCCACCGGGATAGGGCAAGCCCATCATCTTGGCAATCTTGTCGAAGGCCTCGCCGAGCGCATCGTCACGCGTCGCGCCGAGTTTGCGGTATTGCCCCACCCCCTCCACCGCCAGCACTTGGCAGTGCCCCCCGGAAACCAGCAGCAAGAGATAAGGAAACGCCACTCGGTCACTCAGGCGGGCGGTGAGCGCATGGCCCTCCAGATGGTTGATGGCGTAGAGCGGCTTTCGGTGCACGCTGGCGAGGGCCTTCGCCGTCATCAGCCCCACGATGACGCCGCCGATCAGCCCTGGCCCGGCCGTGGCGGCGATGGCGTCCACCTGCGGCAGCGTCACGTTCGCGTCATGCAGCGCTTGCTTCAGCAGATCCTCGATATGAAGCATATGCTGGCGCGCCGCGATCTCCGGCACCACGCCCCCGTACGCCTGATGCGCCTCCGTCTGCGATTGCAGCGCCTGCGCGAGGATGGTGCCATCGCCACGCACCAGCGCGACGGCGGTCTCGTCGCAGCTGCTCTCAATACCGAGCACCAGGGCATCGTGAGCGGGAAAACCGGGTATGGGCTTCACTTGTCAACCGGGCGTGGAAGGGTTACGAATGCGGGGTTTCTAGCATGAGCGCCCCGTCATGACCAGCCTGCGTCACCGCTTCCCTCTGAAACTCGGCACACGCGCCAGCGCTTTGGCCATGGCGCAGGCACAGGAGACGCAACGCAAGCTGTGCGCGTATCTGGGAGCCGAGGTTGGCGACATCGTGCTGGTGCCCATGACCACCTCCGGCGACAAGCATCTGGAAGGCACGCTGACGGAAATCGGCGGCAAGGGGCTGTTCACCAAGGAGTTGGAGGATTCGCTGTTGAGCGGGCGCATCGATCTGGCGGTGCACTCGCTGAAGGACATGGCGACCGTCATGCCGCCGCGCCTCATCATCGCCGCCACGTTTGAGCGCGAGGATGTGCGTGACGCGCTCATCTCCAACCATCCGGGCGGTCTGGAAGGGCTGCCGCAAGGCGCGGTATTCGGCACCGCCTCGCTGCGCCGCGCCGCGCAGGTAAAACAGGTGCGGCCGGATCTGGAGATTTTCCCGCTGCGCGGCAATGTGCCCACCCGCCTCTCCAAACTGCGGCGCGGCGAGGTGGATGCCACGCTGCTGGCCGTGGCGGGCCTGAAGCGGCTGAACTTGTGGGAGGAATCCGGCGCGGTGGCGCTCAGCGCGCATGAATTCATCCCCGCCGTCGGCCAAGGGGCCATCGCACTGCAATGCCGCGAGGACGATCACGAAATCCGGGCATTGCTGGAAGCGGTGAACCACGCCGACACGTTCCATGCCATCACTGCCGAGCGGGCCATGCTGCGCGTGCTGGACGGCTCCTGCCGTACGCCCATCGGCGGCCATGCGGCGCGCGAGGGCGACCGTTTCCGCCTGCGCGGCATCCTGCTCTCGGATGACGGCCAGACGCTCTGGCAGGCCGAGGACTCTGCCGCGCCGGAGGACATGGCCGCGCTGGGTGAAGCTGTGGGGCATGCCATCAAGGCGCAGGCAGGGCGCTGAATGACCAAGCCGCACCTGCTGCTGACACGGCCCTGCGCGGAAGGCAAGCGCACCGCCGCGTGGCTGGAATCGGCAGGCTTCCGCGTGACGCTGGCCCCGTGCCTGGAAATCCAAACACTCCCCGCGCGCATCGTGGAGAAGCCGAATGCCGTGTTGCTCACCAGTCAGCATGCCGTGCCTGCCTTGCAAGCGCTGGAACTGCCTGCATCCCTGCCCGTATTCACCGTAGGGCCCGCCACGGCCCGCGCCGTACGCACGCTCGGCTTTACCCGCGTGGATGAGGACGCCGACCATGCCCCCGCGCTGGTGGCACGCGTGCAGCAATCCCTTCCTGCCCCAGCCGGGCTGCTTTACCTGCGCGGACAGGATATCCGCCATGACCTCACGGCGGTGCTTACCGATGCGGGGTACCGGGTGGAGGATGTCATTGTCTATGCGGCGCAAGCGGTGATGTCCCTGACCTCCGAAGCGCAGCAGGCGCTGCAGGGAGGCGACCTCGATGGCATCGTATTTTATTCAGCCCGCACAGTCGATATTTTCGCCATGCTGGCCGCGGCGGCTGGCTTCGATGCCAGGGTGCGCCACCTGACAGCGCTGTGCATTAGTGAGGCGGTGGCAGAGGCTGCGCACGCGCGGGGATTCACGCGCACGCCCATCGTTCCGCTTCAACGCGGCGAGGCGGCCGTAGCTGCGCTTAAAACCTTGTTTTCTTAAGGTAGCCTCGCTACACCTGGGCGGCAAAAGGAAAAATGCATGAATAGTGAACCGAGCGCCTCTCCCGAACCCAGCTTTGAGCCGGAGCGTCCCCGCGCCAGCAAGGCCCCGCTCGCGGCGCTGCTCATCACCACGCTGATCGGTCTGGGCGGCACGGGCTATTATTTCCTCTACCAGAAAGAAGAAATGGCCTCGCGCCGCCGTCAGGAGGCGAGCCCGCTGGCCTATTTCCAGTCGCGCGATCAGGCCACGCCTGCTGAGTCGGAGACCGAGGAGGAAAGCAGATCCAGCGGCTTTGGCGATCTGCCCATGCCCGACGCGCCCGTGGAGACGGACAGCGAGGACGCACAGGCCGAGATTCCTTCCGCAGAAGAGGCCCCGGCCGCTGAATCTTCTACATCGACGGCAGACACCCCCACCCCGGATGCCCGACTGATTGCGCTGGAGGCGCGCATGGCGCGGCTGGAGCAGGAGATGGAAGGCCTCAGCGAGGCGATGGCGCATCTACCGGAGCAGCTGGAATCACCCACTGCGCAGACCTCGGCGCTGCTGCCGCAATTCTACCGCGTCCGCCAGCGCGCGCTGGATGCCAAACCCTTCAGCGACGAGTTGCAGGCGCTGCTCGCCATGGAAGGGCTGGACGGCGAAACCTACGCCGCGCTCGGCAAGCTGCAGGGCGCCGCCGAAAACGGCCTGCCCAGCACGAAAACGCTGCAAAAAAGCTTTGCCCGCAGCATGCAGGATTACCTCACCCGCGCACGCAGCGAGGCCGCGCCCGGCAAATTGTGGGATGACATGAAAGGCCGCCTTGGCTCGCTGGTGCAGATCCGCAAGGTAGGGGCCGAGCATGCCGGCGACGATGACGCCTCCTTACTTGCGCGCGCCGAGGCCGCCACCGAGGGGGGCGACTTCGACTGGGCGCTGAAGGACGTCTCCATGCTCTCCGCCGATGCCGCGCCCTATTTCGATGAGTGGCGGCGTGACGTGCGCCGCCGGCTGCGGGCGCTTGCCACCTTTGAGCGCATCGAGCGCCGCCTGCTGCGGGGCGCCTGATGCCGCTCGCGCTGCGCCTCGTTGCGACGTTCCTGCTGCTGGCCGCGGTCAGCGCGCTGGCGCTATGGCTGCGCGACCATGCGGGCGTGCTGCGCATGGACTGGCTGGGCTACCGCATCGAGACGCCGCTCGCTGTCGCCCTGACACTGCTGGCCATTAGCCTGGTGACGCTGATTCTCCTCATTTACGGGCTGGTGCGCCTCAGCCATCTGCCGCTGCGCTACCGGCTGCGCAAGCAGGAGTCGCGCTTTCGCGGCAGCCTGGATGAGCTAACCTATGCGCTGACCTCCCTTGCCGTGGCGGATCACGCCGGGGCGCTGCGCCATGCGCGGCTTGCGGAGAAACAGCTTGGCGATCACCCGCTGCTCGATTTAGTACGGGCCCATGTGGCACGGCGCACGCAGGACAGCCCCGGCGCGCAGCGGCAATTGGAGAAGATGCTCGCGCACCCCACCACGCGCATGCTTGCGGCGAGTGCCCTCTCCCACCTCGCCCACCGCGAGCAGCGGCTGGACGAGGCCGTGCGCCTCGCCGAGACGGCCTACGAGATGCAGCCCGCGCACAAGCCAAACCTGCATGCACTGCTGGCGCTTTATCTGGAGCAGGAAGCGTGGGAGCCTGCCTTGCTGCTGATTGAGAAGGCGCGGCGGCTGGGCCACTTAAGCCGCGCCGAGGCGAAGCATCAGGAAGCTCTACTCTATTGGGAGCAGTCCGCCAGCTTGACGCGCGCAGGTGATGCGGCGGGCAGCGCTCTGCTCATCCGGCAAGCCTTCCGCAGTGATCCGGGCTTTGTGCCGGCCGCGCATGAACACGCGGCACGGCTGATGGCAGGCGGGCATCGCCGTCGCGCGGCCGCCGCTCTCAAGCGGGCATGGAAGCACCAGCCTCACCCCATGCTGGCCGATCTCTATCTGGGGCTGCATGCCGCCTCGACACAGACGCGGCTGGCCAAGGCGGTAGAAAGTCTCACCAAGTCGCAGCCCGCGCATCTGGAGAGCCACCTAGCACGGGCACAGGCGGCGATGCGGCTGACCCTATGGGACGAGGCGCGCCAGCATCTGGCCCGCGCCATGGACGTGCGTCGCGAAGGGCGCATCTACCGCCTGCTGGCTGAGTTGGAGCGCCGCGCCGGCCAGCCCGCCGCCGCCACGGCCGCGCTGGAGCAAGCTGAACAGGCGGAGCCGGACAGCAGCTGGCTCTGTGATGCGTGCGAGTATCAGGGCCGCGACTGGCAGCGCCTCTGCCCCCGCTGCGACAGCGCCGACACCCTGCACTGGCGCGCACCGGAGATGTCAGGCCGCAGCGACGGTTTCGCCGCCCCGTTTGATCTGCGGAAGTTGAGTTAAGAAAGCTCTAGATTACTTTCTTACAATGGGTTTTTCTGTCCTCTTGCTGCCCTCCTGGTGCGCCTGTCGAACCATGAGGTGTGGCGCGGGAATGGGCCTCTTATCCTTCGACAAGCTCAGGATGAGGGGCGGGGGTGGGAGAATCTGGCTGAGTATGTCACCCCGCACGTGATGCGGGGAGCTCCCTCCACTAGCGAGGAGACCCCGCGTACCAAGTGCGGGGTGACAGTGACGCGTCATGGCGAGCGCCAGCGAAGCCATCCACTGGGCGGGGCTGGATTGCCGCGTCGCTTGCGCTCCTCGCAATGACGGCACCATATGCGTCATGCTGAACTCGTTTCAGCATCTTTTGTAATAGGCCCTGAAACGAGTTCAGGGCGACGATAGTCCGTGGTATCCGCTTAGTAATTCTGAATCAGCGGCGATGGGGCGCCAAACCCGGCGGGAGGCTTGGTGGGGGGTGGCCCTTGTGTGTTCATGGTCGCCGGGCCGCCGGAGCCGTCACCGCCCATAGTAGCCGTCGGGGCGGCTGGGGAACGGTTGCGCGACGGGGATGCCTGCGAGAAGCCAAACGGCTTTTGCTGCGTTGGCACGTTGGAGACGGGATCCTCCACACCGCGAATCGCGGGAGCAGGCGGCACGAACGTGTTACCCTGACTGACGCCTGCGCCACTGTTGAAGCGTAGGTTGTTCTGGTTTGGCTGCGCAGGATTGAAAAAAACATCCAAATTGGATGTGGGGGCGCCCACCATGGAGCCGTTGCTGCGCTGGGAGCCCGCATTATATAGCTGGCTCACCTCAAATTCGCCGCTGCTGGCATCTTCCACGCCCGTGCCTACGCGCTGGGTGGAAAGCTGGGGCGTGGGCTGGTCGTAGCACACCACATCGGCACGCACGTCATAGCAATAGCGCACCGGGTGCGGCGGCGGTACTGGCACCTGACTATCATCGTAAATATACTTCGCGATCTTGGCGCGGGTTTTCTGCGAACCTTCATAGACTGCGTTATTGGCACGCTCGATTTTGGTATGCATCGCTCCGCACCCGCTGAGCAGCGTGGTGGCGGCCAGCGCGAGGGCCAAGGGGACAAACGATTTCATGGACGCTCCTCCGGCAGCAGCGCCTCCAGTCCGGCGCGGTAATTCGGATAGTGTAGCGCAAGGCCGAAGGTGGATAAAGCCTTGCGATTGGAAACCCGGCGATTGACCTGATAAAACCGCCGCATGCCGGGCGATACTGCGTCATCGGAATAAGGAATCGCGGGCGGCGGGTCGCGGTGCAGCAGCTTCGCCGCATAGGCCACCACCTCATGCGTCGGGGCGGGCTCGTTATCGGCCACGTTGAACACCTGCCCCGGCGTCGGGCGCTCGGCGGAGGCGGCGAGCATCTGCACGATATCCGCCACATGGATGCGCGAGATGTAATGCCCCGGCTTCACCACGCGGAACGCCTCGCCTTTCAGCATCTGCCGCAGCGCGTTGCGCCCCGGCCCGTAAATGCCGCTCAGGCGGAACACATGCGTGGGAATGCCATGCTGTTCGCAGAGCCGCAACCATTGCTCCTCCGCGATGAGCCGGTTCTTGCCCTCCGGGCTTTCCGGCTTCGGTGTGGTTTCTTCGCTCACCCAGTCGCCTCCATGATCGCCGTACACGCCGGTGCTGGAAAGATAGGCGCACCAGCGCAACTGTGACATTCTTGCAATAAGCGTGCCAAAGCGGCGCCATACCGGGCATCCCTCGGCATCCGGCGGCACGGAAATCAGCAGATGCGTGGCGTATGTGATGGCCGATTCCGGAAGCGTCCCCGGCCAGACATGCGCCTCGATGCCCCGCGCGCGCCACGTCGCGGCCTTCTCCGCCGTGCGCACCGTGCCCGCCACGGCGGGGAAACAGGCGGCAAAACGTTCCGCCACATAGCCAAGGCCGAAACAAAACAGCTTGCCATCCAGCAGGGGCTGCGAAACAATTGGGGGGTGATACGTCATAGTCCCATGGCTGAATCGAGAGGATGTCATGCGTATTCTGGCATGACCGGGCGGGCGCGTCAGCCATGATCTACGATACGCGCCGCCAGCGCCTAGCCAGCATCGACCACACCCTCGCCTCGCCGAAGACGCTGCTGCCCTTCCTGCGCGCCATCCGTGACGAGGTGCTGACCCTGCGCCAGCAATATCTGGGGCCTTATGAAAACTCCGCGCTGCAGAAGGACATCGAGGAATACCTCTTCTTCAGCCTGGTCTATGCCAAGCTCGCCCGCCGCAAACTGCTGAACTTTCCGCTGCGCGTCATCAAATCGGAAAGCCCGGATTTCATCATCGAGGAAGCCGGGCATCGCTACGGGCTGGAAGCCACCAAGGCGACGCCGGAAGCCTATCAGCGCTGGGTGAAGCAGGCCCCGCTGGATGATGAAAGCTACCCGCTGCACGGCCTGAAAACCTCGCCGCGCCTCAATAACGGCCCGGCGGTGGAGCGTGAGGGCGCCCGCCTCATTCAGGCGGCCATCGTGCGCAAGTCAGCCCTGCTGCGGCTCTACCACGCCAACACGCGCACCCCGCACCACCGCCTCATCGTGAAACTGCAATACGAGGCCATCGCCGATACGGAAAACCTGCTGAAAGTCCTCTGGCGCGAAGGCCTCATCGAAGGCGTCGCCGGCTTCGAGCGCGTCATCGTCTCCCCCTCGATGACCGAGTTCATCCTGCTCGACCCGCATACGGGTGGCATGCGGCGGTTGTAGACTTTCATTTATTGCCGCCATTCAATATAATTTATTAAATGAAATATATAATTATGCGCTCCCACGCATGAAGAATGCGCTGTACGCATTTTAAGATTTCACGAAATTTTCACACTTCACTTCAGAGTAATCAGGTAACTTCTAAAGCCATTAGAGTTAGCAAAAGGAATTCACATGTCCGAACCGGTTGCCAAGGTCGAGGCCTTATCGCTGAATGTTCATAACTATAGCACGCACCCCGCTGCGACAGCTTTAGTAGAAAAAGCTCACGCTTTGCTGCTTCAAACGCGTCCTGAGACGGCCAGGTGGGAAGATAGCGCCATCTGGAAGGAACGGTTGGCGACAGGAAAAGCCCAAGGTTATGAGGCCTTACCTTCGCTGAATATCAGCATTGTCGGCCGCCATCTCTCGGATCCCGCGAAGGCTGAGATTCTGGGCTTCTCCTATGGCGAGTACCATCCAGAATCGCAAACCGCACAGAGCAATTATAACGTCATTAATCCGGCGGTGGCAGAAGCCGATCGTGCAGCTATCCAAGAAAAGCTGCAGGATCGTCAATTGACGGCATTGCGCGCGACTGCTCAGGAAAGAGGCCTTGAGGTAAAAGCGCTTTTTGAGGAACTGCCTGCGGGCATTGCTCCCTCTCTCGGCAGCCAGCCGGTCAATTTCGGCAGCTATGTCACGGCACCGTGGTTTGATTATGGGAAAACCGAAGCAGAAATGCAGCCGCCTTTGAAAGGTTATCTACTGCACGTGCGCGGTGTGGACGAAGAATTAACGCCGGAACATATCCAAACTTTCTTGGATAGCCAGTATAAATACAATTCAACCCATCCAATGGCGCATTTCACCCAGCCGGGCACGCCGCAATATTTTCAGGAAATTGCTGCCATGCAAATGGAGCTGGAGCAAATGGCAAAGGGTCAGAGGGTCCTAACACTCTCTCCGGTGGCGGAAGCGCAGCAGCAAGGCAAGGTTCAGGAGGCACCCGCCAAAGCTGTGGGCCAAGGCTAGTAACTAAAGTTAGGCCAGTTTCGCCTTCAGCAGGTCATTGACCGCCGCCGGGTTGGCTTTGCCGCCGCTGGCTTTCATCACCTGACCGACGAAGAAGCCAAACAACTTGTCCTTGCCGGAGCGGTATTCGGCGACCTTGTCCGGGTTGGCGGCGATAACCTCGTCGATCACCTTCTCGATGGCGCCGGTGTCGGTGACTTGCTTCAGCCCCTCTTCCTCCACGATCTGCGCGGCAGGCTTGCCGGTCTCACACATGCGGTCGAGCACGTCCTTGGCGATTTTGCCGGAAATCGTGTTGTCGGCGATCAGCTTCACGAGGCCGTTCAGGGCGGAGGCGCTGACCGGCGATTCCTCGATGGATTTCTCCAGCTTGTTGAGGCGGCCGAACAGTTCGGCCGTCATCCAGTTGGCGGCGAGCTTGGGATCGACGCCCTGCGCCGCTTCCTCATAGTAAGCGGCGTACGCCTTGTCGGAGACGATGACGGAGGCGTCATAGGGCGTCAGGCCATAGTCACGCACGTAGCGGGCTTTCTTCTCGTCCGGCAGTTCCGGCAGGCTGGCCTTGATCTTCGCAACGAACTCTTCCGTCAGCACCAGCGGCAGCAGGTCGGGGTCGGGGAAATAGCGGTAATCGTGTGCGTCTTCCTTGGAACGCATGGTGCGCGTCTCGTTGGCGGACGAATCATAGAGGCGGGTTTCCTGATCGATGACGCCGCCGGATTCCAGAATCTGCACCTGGCGCTCGGCCTCGAACTGGATGGCGCGCATGAGGAAGCGCACCGAATTGACGTTCTTGATCTCGCATCGCGTGCCGAGCGTGTCGGAGCCGCGCGGGCGCACGGAGACGTTCGCGTCGCAGCGCATTTCGCCCTTTTCCATGTCGCCGCCGCAGGTGCCGAGGTAGCGCAGGATGGCGCGGAGTTTCTTCAGGTACGCCCCCGCCTCGTCCGGCGTGCGCAGGTCCGGCTCGGAGACGATCTCCATCAGGGCGATGCCGGCGCGGTTGAGGTCGATGAAGCTCATGGTCGGCGAATGTTCGTGCAGCGATTTGCCTGCGTCCTGCTCCAGGTGCAGGCGGGTGATGCCGATGTCGCGCGTCGAGCCGTCATCCATTTCGATGGTCAGCATCCCCTTGCCGACGATGGGGTCGAGATACTGCGAAATCTGATAGCCGGAAGGCAGGTCGGGGTAGAAGTAGTTCTTGCGGTCGAAGATGGAGCGCTGGTTGATCTGCGCCTTCAGGCCGAGGCCGGTGCGCACCGCCTGCTCCACGCAGCGCGCGTTGATGACCGGCAGCATGCCCGGAAACCCCGCATCGACGAAGGAGACGTTATGGTTCGGCTCCGCCCCGAAATCGTTGGGTGCGCCGGAGAACAGCTTGGAGTCGGACGCGATCTGTGCATGCACCTCAAGCCCGATCACCATTTCCCATTCACCGGTGTTGCCTTTGATAATGCCTGGCTGTGTCATGAATGCTTCCTCTTCAGTCAGGCCAAGATGTAGCGTGCGGATGCGCTAAATCAAGCGTCTTTCTCCGCCCCATCTCCTTGGTAGCACAGCACGACGGAGGTTTCGCGCTGGCGGGGCGGTACCTTCCAGTAGGTTTCCAGTAAGCGGTCCTTCTCCTACTCGGTTGGCACGCGCACGAAGCCGTGACGCTCATAGAAAGCGATGGCCCAGCTGGCGGCCCTCCATGTGCCCACCATCAGGCGGGGCGGAGGGGCAGCCGTGAAATGCGTAAGCAGGCGGTGGCCGATGCCTTTGCTCTGATGAGCCGGGAGCACGTAGGCATGACGGATCAGGAACGCATCAGCGACCCGCTGATAGCCCATCACGCCGATGAGTGCGCCCGCCGCCTCCCAGCCCCAGAAAGTGACGCCCTCCGAGATGTCACGCTGAAGCGCCTCGGGCGGCATGTAGGGTTCATGCCAGCAATCCTCGGGAATTCGGCCCCGGTAGATGGCTGCCGCGTCATTGATGATGGCATGGATGGCCGCGAAATCCTCAGGGCCGCAGGGACGTAGCACAGGACTCCCTCACGCGTGACAAGGGGCGTGATAATGCATGCTTAGCTCGTGCGCAACCGTGGGAGGGATAAGAATCAATGAGGGGAATTAGCCGTTGCCACCGCAGGTCATGACGCTGCCGCACCATTGGTTGATGGTCTGGTTCCACTCGCCGTCATTGCCGCTGCAGGCGGACAGGGCCAAAAGAAGAGATACCATCACCAATTTACGCATGGGCAATACTCCGTATTTCCGCGGTATTCTCGCGCTTGGAAACATCATGCCATGCATTTATGACAGTTTTATGACAATTTTGCAAAAATCGCATGGGCAGCCCTGCGTTCAGCGCATTGTTGCATATAAACAACGGCCCGGGAGGGGGCAGGTTCCCTTAATCCGTGCCATACCATATTTGGTACATGTGGCTCCCGTGGGGTCAGAAGGTCCCACAACAAATGCGGTGTGCTCCTTCATACATGTCGCCCTGAACTCGTTTCAGGGCCTTTTGTTAAAGATGCTGAAACGAGTTCAGTATGACAGGAACTCCTTACGCCGCCAGCCGTTCCTTGGACTGGCTGCGGAAGTCGATGGCGGCTTCGAGCGTGTAGGCGGCCTTGAACAGGGTTTCCTCGCGAAAATTGTTGGCGAGGAGTTGCAGGCCCAGCGGGAGGCCATCCTTGTTGAGGCCCGCAGGCAGTGAGAGGCCCGGCAGTCCGGCCAGCGAGGCGGGGACGGTGAACACGTCGTTCAAATACATCGTCACCGGGTCCATGTTGCCGCTCTCATGGATGGCAAACGCCGCCGAGGGGGCCGTGGGGGTGAGGATGACGTCGCATTTCTCAAACGCTTTGCGGAAATCCTCGATGATGCGGCCGCGCACACGCTGGGCCTTCTTGTAATAGGCGTCGTAATAGCCGGAGGAGAGCACGTACGTGCCGATCATGATGCGGCGCTTCACTTCCCCGCCGAACCCGGCGGCGCGGGTTTTTTCGTAAAGCTGCTCGATGGAATCGCCCGGCTCGGCCACGCGCAGGCCGAAGCGCACGCCGTCATAGCGCGCGAGGTTGGAGGAGCACTCCGCCGGGGCCACAATGTAATAAGTGGCGAGCGCGTATTTCGTGTGCGGCAGCGAAATCTCGACGATCTCTGCGCCCGCGTCCTTCAGCATCTGCGCACCGCGATCCCACATGGCCGCGACTTCCGCGTTGATGCCATCCGGGCGGTATTCCTTCGGGATGCCAATGCGCATGCCGCGCACATCGCCCGGAAGCTCGGACACGTTCGGCAACGCAAGGCTGGCCGAGGTAGAATCCTTCGCGTCATGGCCTGCCATATGCTCAAACAGCAGGGCGGAATCCTTCACCGTCTTGGTGATCGGCCCCGCCTGATCAAGCGAGGAGGCAAAGGCGATGATGCCGAAACGCGAACAGCGCCCATAGGTCGGCTTGAAGCCCACGATGCCGCAGAACGCGGCGGGCTGGCGGATGGAACCGCCCGTATCCGTGCCTAATGATGCAGCGCACAAATCCGCCGCCACCGCCGCCGCCGAGCCACCCGACGAGCCCCCCGGCACCAGCTCCGCACCATCGGCGCGTGTCCACGGGCTTTTCACCGGGCCGTAATAGCTGGTGATGTTGGCCGAGCCCATGGCGAATTCATCGAGGTTCGTCTTGCCGAGCATGACCGCGCCCGCATCGAACAGTTTCTGCGTAACGGTGGATTCGTAGGGCGGCGTGAAGCCATCCAGAATGTGCGAGGCGGCGGTGGTCAGCACGCCTTTCGTGCAAAACAGGTCCTTCACCGCCAGCGGCACGCCTTCCAGCGCACGGCCCTCACCCTTCGCCAGTTTCTCGTCCGACGCCTTGGCCTGCGCGCGTGCCACGTCATGCGTGACGGTGATGTAGGTGTTCATGTCCGGGTTCACGCGGTCGATGGCGGCAAGATAGGCATTCGTCGCCTCGGTGGAGGAGAACTGCTTCTTCTTCAAACCGTCGACGGTTTCGGACAGGGTCAGGCGGGTCAGATCACTCATGGCGTTTATGCGTCTGTCATCAAAGATTCATGAAGCTCGTCTATAAACCGGCTTGGGGAAGAGGACAATCCTTGTCTTCACATGTGTAGGGAGGCTCGCCATGAATGAAACGGACGCCAAGGTTTTGCCTGTACAGGATGAAGTGAACCGCGCCTGCCAGGATTTTCTGCGTACCGGCGTACGAGCCGCGACGTCACTGCTGCCGGTGACGCGCATCTTTCCAGAACCCGCCCGCAGCCTGCTGGTGCAAAGTCAGATTCAGGGGATTGCCGAACAGGCGGCTGCATGGGGCATATGTCCACGCGGCACATTTCTGGAATGCGATGTGAGGCCAGAGCATTATCAGGAGAGCAACCGGGAAATCCCGCAATGCTCCATCAGCGTGCCGCAGTACCGGCGCTCACCGCTGCGGTAAGAAAATTACTCGCCGATCACCTTCGGCACGACGAAGCAGTCATACTCGCTGGCCGGGGCGTTGCGGGTGATGTCGGGCGCCTTGCCGCCGTCGGTGACCACGTCGGCGCGCCAGAGCAGCGGCTGCTCGATGACGCTGGCGACGATGTTGGCCTCGCCGGTATCCACCTCGTTCAGCTGCTCGACGAAGCTCAGGATGCTGCCGATCTGACCGGCCAGCGCCTGTTTTTCCTCCTCGGTAACCTTGATGCGGGCCAGCTTGGCGATCTTGGCAACGTCGGCGGCGGAAAAGCTCATGGAAACACTCCCTTTGCCGAGCGTTCTAGCATGAAAGGGGTAAAAAACAAGATTTCCTCATAAGACACCAACAGCGCATGGCCAATTGGCGCGAAAAATGAGAGAATGAGAAGATGGAAACCGCGAAAGTCCTCGTGATCGCGACCGGTGGTACCATCGACTCCGCCTATGATCCGGCGCAGGGCACGCCGGCTTTTGTTCCAACGCCTGATACCTCCGCCATTCCCGAAGCACTGGCACGGCTGGGTTGGAAGGAGGACAAGGACTTTCATTTCGAGCGTTTCTACCACGCCGACAGCAAGTACCTGCACCAGCACATCTGCACACCATCGCGCATTACCTGAAACAGCATCCGGAATATGAGCGGGTCATCATCACGCACGGCACCGATACCATGCCGCGCAACGGGCGCTATCTGTCCGAACTGCTATCGCATGCCGGTGGTGGCCAGAGTCGCACCGTCATCTTGTGCGGGGCCATGAAACCGCTGCGCTCGACTCCGGATAGCTTCCTGACCGAAACAGAGACCGATGGCTGGCAGAACCTGCGCCTTGCCATGGCGCGGGTGCAGCAGGAAACGCCCGGCATCTACCTGACCGATGGCGACCAATTGCACAATGTGTTCGATGTGGAAAAGCACCGCGAAGTGGTGGATGGCAAGGTCACGCAGGCGCGCTTTGTGAGAAGCTTTAAACCCTATCCTAACCCCGCCATCGATTTCGTGCGCGACACGTAAGCGTGACTTTTGCGCCCGACTCCGCTAGTGCTGACGCATTGCCGGAGACTCCATGCTGACCTTTGCCGCCGACGAATTCCGCTACCAGCTTCTGCCCCACAAGCGCCTGCTGGGGCTGGACGTGGGCGAGAAAACCATCGGCCTCGCCATGTGTGACGCGGGATGGAGTGTCGCCTCCCCGCTGGAGACGCTGAAGAAAGGCAAGCTCACCGACGACCTCGCGGTCCTGGAGGAGACCATCCGCCAGCACCTCATCGGCGGCATGGTCATCGGCTTCCCGCTCAACATGGACGGCACGCTCGGCCCGCGCGCGCAATCGGTGAAGCAGTTCGCCCGCAACCTCGACAAATATCTCAACGTCCCCATGCTGCTGTGGGATGAGCGCATGTCCACCCAGGCCGTGGACAAGGCGATGCTGGAAGGCGACCTCTCCCGCGCCAAACGCAAGGAGCGGGTGGACAAGCTGGCCGCGGCGTATATTTTGCAAGGGTTTCTGGATTCGGTAAGATAGATGATGGCACTTCTTTCTCTTTTCCTTCTGGCGGCGGTGCCCGCTTATCTCATCGGTTCCTTCCCCAGCGGCTTTGTCATCGGCAAACTCTATGGGCTGGGCGACATTCGTACTGTTGGCTCGGGCAATATCGGTGCCACTAACATGGTTCGCGCCGGGGGCAAGAAACTGGGTGCGCTGGTACTACTGGTCGATGCGCTGAAAGCGGCACTGGGGTTTTATTGGAGCGCCTGCACACTGATGAGCGTCTGGATGCGGGCCGGAGAAGTGCAGCCGGACAAGGCGATCATCTTTGGCATGTGTGTGTTCGGCATGCTGGCCGTCTTCATCGGCCACATGTTCCCGGTCTGGTTGAAATTCAAAGGCGGCAAGGGCGTCTCCATCATGATCGGCAGCTTGATTGGGTTGCCCTTCGTGGCGGAACTGGCACCCATCAGCTTTTGGCCGCTCGGTGTATATATCGGCATCTGGCTCGGCTGCTATGTGCTGACGAAAACCTCCTCTCTCTCTGGCCTCAGCGCTACGCTGGCAGTGGTGGCCTATTTCTTCATCGGTTATTACCTCAACCGCGCGGCAGCGAACTCTGTTGAGCAAACTTATGCAACGGAATACCTGGCGATGGCTATCGTTTACAGCTTCGCCGCACTGCTGGTTTTCTACCGTCACAAGGACAATATCCGCCGCTTGCTGCGCGGGGAGGAATTAGCGTTTCGTAGGAAAGAGAAGGACGCGGCGTGATTTCCCTTCCGCTTTTCGCCAAGGACGCCCCCGCCCCTGTTACCGACGCCGCATTGCTGGAGAGGCTGCGGCTGATCCGTTCGGAGAATGTGGGACCGGTGACGTATCATGCGCTGGTGCAGCGATATGGATCGGCGAAGGCGGCGCTGGAGAAGGTGCCAGAGCTGGCGCAGCGCGGCGGGGCGAAAAAGCCCATCGTCATTTGCCTGAAGGACAAGGCGGAGAAGGAAATCGCTGCCGTGCAGGCGTTCGGGGCGCGGCTGATTGCTTTTGATGCGCCGGACTATCCCGAGTTATTGAAGCATATTCCCGACGCGCCGCCCATCCTTGCTGCGCAGGGACAGACGCATCTATGGGCGAGCAAGCCGTGCGTGGCCATCGTCGGCGCGCGCAACGCTTCGGCGAATGGCTGCAATTTTGCGAAGAAACTGGCGGCTGAGCTGGGTGAAGCGGGTGTCATCGTGGTTTCCGGACTCGCGCGGGGGATTGATACGTTTGCGCATCAGGGCGCGCTCGCCACAGGCACGGTGGCCGTCATCGGCGGGGGCATCGACAATGTCTATCCGCCGGAGAACCGTAACTTGTTCGCCGAGTTGCGCGAACGTGGCTGCATCCTTTCCGAGCAGCCCTTCGGCATGGCGCCGCATAGCCGCAGCTTCCCGGCGAGGAACCGCATCATCTCCGGCATATCGCGCGGGGTGCTGGTGGTGGAGGCCTCGGCGAAGTCCGGCTCGCTGATCACCGGCCGTTTCGCGCTGGAGCAGAACCGCGAAGTGTTCGCCGTCCCCGGCTCGCCGCTCGATCCCCGCGCGCAAGGCTGCAACGCGCTCATCAAGGAAGGTGCGCTGCTTACCGAGTCCGCCGAGGACATTCTGAACGTGCTGCGCGGCCAGCCGCGTATCCTCGCCGATAGCCACCAGTTCAACTTCTTCGACGCCGCCCCCGCGCCGGAGCCAAGCGCAGCGGAGCTGGCCGAGGCAAGAAAAATCATTGAGCAAATGCTAGGGGTTACACCCACCTCGATTGACCTGCTCCTTGAACAGAGCCAAATCTCTCCTAATCTTTTGTTAACGATTTTACTGGAAAAAGAACTCGCAGGCATGCTACAGCGCCATCCCGGCAATCGGGTCAGCCTGCTCTATATATAAAGTGTCCTGCCCGCCATTTGCGGGGTCCGGCGCCGCCGGGGGACCACAGGGAGAATGAATGCACACCGTCGTCGTCGAGTCGCCTGCGAAGGCCAAGACCATCAACAAGTATCTGGGTAGCGGCTATAAGGTCGTGGCCAGCTTCGGCCATGTGCGCGACCTGCCTGCCAAGGACGGCTCCGTGCGCCCGGACGAAGATTTCGCGATGGATTACGAGATCGAGGCGGACTCGCAGCGCCATATCAAGGGCATCATCGATGCGCTGAAAGGCTCCGACACGCTCTATCTTGCGACTGACCCGGACCGCGAAGGCGAGGCGATTTCTTGGCACATCGTGGAGGCGCTGAAAGCCAAGAAGGCGCTGAAGAAGGACGTCGCGGTGAAGCGCATCGTGTTCCACGAGATCACCAAGAAGGCGGTGACGGAAGCCATCCAGCACCCGCGCGACATCGATATGAACCTGGTGAACGCCCAGCAGGCGCGCCGCGCGCTGGATTACCTCGTGGGTTTCAACCTCTCGCCCGTGCTGTGGCGCAAACTGCCAGGCGCGAAATCGGCGGGCCGCGTGCAGTCGGTGGCGCTGCGGCTCATCTGTGAGCGCGACGAGGAAATCGAGCTGTTCGAATCGCGCGAATACTGGGACATCTCCACCACGCTGAAGACCGGGAAGGGCGACAGTTTCCCCGCCCGCCTCACCTTCTGGAAAGGCGACAAGCTGGAGAAATTCTCGTTTACCAATGAAGGTGATGCCACCGCCGTCGCCAGGACGCTGGAAGGCGCGCAGGTGAAGATTTCGGAAGTCACGCCGAAGCAGCAGCGCCGCAATCCGTTTCCGCCGTTTACCACCTCCACGCTGCAGATGGACGCCTCGCGCAAGCTAGGCTTCGGTGCGAAGAAGACCATGCAGATCGCGCAGAAACTCTATGAGGGCATCGCGCTCGATGGCGAAACAGTGGGCCTCATCACCTACATGCGTACCGACGGCGTGACCGTCTCCGAAGAGGCGCTGACTGCCACCCGCCGCATGATCCAGAACGACTATGGCCGCGAATATCTGCCCGATGCGCCGCGTCGCTATTCCGCCAAGGCGAAGAACGCGCAGGAAGCGCACGAGGCTATCCGCCCGACCGACGTCACCCGCACGCCGGACGCCGTGCGCCGCTTCCTCGATAACGACCAGTACCGCCTCTACGATCTCATCTGGAAACGCATGGTAGCGAGCCAGATGGAAGCCGCCGTGTATGATCAGGTGGTGGCCGATTTCACCTATGCCAAGGAAGGCGCCACGTTGCGCGCCAACGGCTCGGTGCTGAAGTTCGATGGCTTCCTGACGCTCTACCGCGAGGGCCGCGACGACGACGACAATGAGGATGACGAGAATAACCGCCGCCTCCCCCCGCTGGTGCAGGGCGAGATGTGCGACGTGACCGCCGTGCGGCCGGAGCAGCATTTCACCGAGCCGCCGCCCCGCTATACGGAAGCCAGTCTCGTGAAACGGCTGGAGGAGCTGGGCATCGGCCGCCCTTCTACCTATGCCAGCATCATTTCCGTGCTGCAGGATCGCAATTACGTGCGCCTCGACAAGAAACGCTTCATCGCCGAGGCGCGCGGGCGTCTGGTGAATGCGTTCCTCATCAGTTTTTTCAAGCGCTACGTGGAATATGATTTCACGGCGAATCTAGAAAACCAACTGGACGATGTTTCGGCGGGTGAGCGCGCTTGGAAGGAAGTGCTTAGAGAGTTCTGGAACCAATTCTCCGCCAAGATCGGTGACACCAAAGAGCTCACCGTCAAGCAGGTGCTGGAGACCATCGACAGCCTGCTCGCGCCGTTCCTGTTCGAGTCGCGCACCGTCACCGAGGAGCAGCGCACCTGCCCCACCTGCAGCAAAGGCAAGCTGCATCTGAAGACCGGCAAGTTCGGCGCCTTCCTCGGCTGCGATAATTACCCGGACTGCAATTACACGCGCCAACTTTCCACCGGCGAGGGCGGCGGCGAATCCGCTGAAGCCGCCGCGGCCTCTGGCGATCTGCCGAAGGTGCTTGGCACCCATCCCGACACGGGCGCGGACATCTGGATGAAAAAAGGCCCCTACGGCATTTATGTCGAGATGAACGACGGTGGCGAAAAGCCCCGACGCGCCAGCCTGCCCAAAGGCCTGACGCCCGACCAGATGACGTTGGAGCGCGCCCTCTCCCTGCTCGCGTTGCCGCGCGACATAGGCCCGCACCCGGAAACTGGCAAGATGATCTCCGCGGGCTTGGGCCGCTTCGGCCCCTACATCAAGCATGACAGCAAATTCGTGTCGCTGAAGGGCGATGACGACGTGCTGACCATCGGCATGAACCGCGCCGTGGCGCTTATCGCCGAGGCGGGCACCAAGAAAGGCGGCGCAGAAGCGCTGCGCACCATCGGCGCTCACCCGGAAGGCGGTGGCGACATCACCGTCCATAGCGGCAAATACGGCCCTTATGTGAAGCACGGCAAGGTCAACGCCACCCTGCCCAAAGGCACCTCGCCGGATGCGGTGACGCTGGCCGAAGCCGTGGAACTCCTCGCCGCCCGCGCCGGTAGCGCGGGCAAAGGGAAGGCAAAAGGCAAATCTACCGCGAAAGCTCCCAAAGCCGCTGCGAAGAAAGCCCCCGCCAGGCCGAAAGCGTCGAAGAAGAAAACGGGGTAACACTGTCATTCCAGCGAAGGCTGGAATCCAGTCCTGTCATGCTGAACTTGTTTCAGCATCTTTTTCATCATAGGCCCTGAAACAAGTTCAGGGCGACAGTTAGTCTGGATTCCAGCCTGCGCTGGAATGACAGTAATTTTTTTTCGTACTTCGTCATTCCTCGCTCCTTGCATACTCTCCTGACAGGCCCCACATGAACTTGACCGTTCATTCAACAATGAGGTTTTCCCCATGTATCAGCTTTATTACTCCCCCGGCGCCTGCTCGATGGCGATTCACGCCGTGCTCAACGAACTCAACCAGAAGGTGGAGCTGAAGCCCGTCTCCCTGCAGAACGGCGACACGCGTACCCCGGAATACCTCAAGATGAACCCGCGCGGTCAGGTGCCGCTGCTGCTGGTGGATGGCAAGCCAATGGTCGAAGGCGCGGCGATGATTACCTATCTCTGCGACACGCATGGCCCGACCGAACTGCTGCCCGCCAAAGGCTGGGAGCGGGCGCAGGCGCTGCAATGGCTGATGTTCGCCAATTCCACGCTGCACCCGGCTTACAGCCGCATTTTCGGGCTAATGCGAAACGTCAAGGATGAGGCACAGAAAGCCGAGCTGATCGGCCTCGCCATCAATCAAGTGCAAACGCTGTGGGACCAGATTGAGCAGGAACTGCAACACAAGCCCTATCTGGCCGGTTCGCATTGCACGGCAGGCGATATCGTCACCACCGTCATCGCCAACTGGGGCAGTTCCTTCCCCAAACCCCTCACTTTTGGACCGAAGACCCAGGCCATGCTGAAAGCCGTTTCCAACCGGCTCTCTTTCCGCAACGCCATGGTGGCTGAGGGTGTCGAATATAAGGCGGCGGCGTAAAGGCCTTGTCTTCCTGAGCGTCAGCGAAGGATCTTTGCGAATGGCTGAGATCCTTCGCTGCGCTCAGGAAGACGAACCAATACTTTATTTATGCAGCGCTGCATAAGCCCGATGGCACGGCCGGCAAAACCTGTTATAATGACTTGAATGTCCAAGCAGAAATCCTCCGCGCCACCGCGCCGCCTCCCCACCAAGCAGGAACTTCGCACCTATCTTGCGCAGTACAAGAAGCCGCCCCCGCTCGCGGAAATCGCGCGCGCGTTTCATGTGCGCGGCGATGACCGGCGGGAGCTGAAGAAACTTCTACGCGACGTCACCCCCGGTCGCCCGCCCCAGGAACGCGGCAAGTCCCGCGAAGGCCGGGGCCGCGATTTGCCGCCGGTTTCCGTCATCGACATCACCGGCATGAACGAGGATGGCGAGCTGATCGCCACCCCCTCCGGCTGGAACGACGACCGCCGCGTGCCGCCGATGATCATCATCCGCCAGTCACGCGAGGGGCAGGCCGGGAAAATTGGCGACCGCGCACTGGCGAAGCTCAGCCGCGGCACGTCGCAGGTCTATTACGGCACGGTCATCCGCCTGTTGCCGGTGCCACAGGCGCAGCGCACGCTCGGCATGGTGACGCGGGTGGCGGGCGGCGCACTGGTTTCCCCGGTCAGCCGCAAGGACAATAACAGCTATTTCGTCGCCACCGATGATCTGATGGATGCCAAGGATGACGAGCTGGTGGAGATCACTCCCCTGCCCCACGGCCGCGCCATGGGCGACAAACCCGCGAAAGTCGTCGCCCGCATCGGCCGCATGGAAGACGCCAACGCCGCCAGCCGCATCGCGGTGCATCGCCACGAGATTCCGACGCAGTTTTCGGAGGAATCGCTGGAACTGGCGGCATCGTTTAGTACTCCTACCCTTTGCTCCCCCCTTGAGGGG
>DBAY01000005.1 GCA_002291925.1 Alphaproteobacteria bacterium UBA998
ATCTTAATGGGACAATGCCGATCACCTCTAGTTTGTAAGTTCTGCGTTAACCTTTTTTTGCTATTCTACCTGAATGAAAAGTAAGAATCTTGCCTTCTCACTGTTGGAACTTTCGATAGCTCTGGTCATTATTGGCCTGCTCTCCAGCGGGATTGTCGTTGGTCATGATCTGATAAAATCGGCCGAATTAAGAGGGCAGATTCAGCAATTCGATGAATTCCGCGCCGCTTCCAAGGGATTTGAGCAAAAATACAACGCCATGGCCGGCGATTTCAAGGATGCTGAGCTTTACGGGCTCCACCCCCGCCAGAATTGCCGTGGACATGGAAATGGGGACGGGGTGGTCGCTGGCGTTGAAAACATAAACAAGCCATGCGATGCTTCAACGGGTGGGGGCACGTCAAACGGAGAAACCCTGCTTTTCTGGCAGGATTTGTTCAGGCTGAATTTCATCAGCGGAGATTTTCGGAAGATATCCGACAGTTTTTACTGGCCTTATGGCATTCCGTTGGAAAATGTGATGCCCAAAGCCGCTGTTGGAGAGGGGAATTTTGTCACCATTTGGCCAGGCCCATATTATGCAATCAGAGCTATGGGTGAAGGCACTGGCATTCCAAACATAGGAACTTTTGATGGTTCTCATTTATTTGGCATCTATCAACTTCCAAATATCACCAGTGCAAATAACCGGAGGCCGGGCATGACGGTCAGCCAAGCCAAATGGATTGATGAGAAGATTGATGACGGTGCTCCGCAATCCGGATCAGTGCTTGCCATCATGCCGGGAGGAGGCGGAGCCCCTGGTCAATGGGCGGCCGGAGGTGGATTGAGGGGCGCGTCCCAAAATGATTGCTGCGCCTATAGTGGATGGACACCTCCCATTACATTCAGCTCCAGTTTTCTGCGACCTACCAATGCAGCCGTGCCCTATGCCCCAACCAACTGTTATGATAATAATGGGGTAGCAGGGACCCCACAGGCATATTCCATGCGCAATGCCGAAGAGAAGAATTGCACAATTTCCGTTATTTACTAACGACTAGCCCCCCGCCAATGTCATCCCGTCCATCCGCAAAGTGGGGGCGTTGACGCCATAGCGGTATTCCAGGTCGCTGGCCGGGGTGAGCTGGCGGAACATCTCCAGCAGGTGCCCGGCGATTGTGACTTCGCTCACCGGATAGGCCAGCTCGCCGTTTTCAATCCATAGGCCCGCCGCGCCCTGGCTGTAATCGCCGGTGACGGTATTGACGCCCATGCCGAATACTTCCGTGACGTAAAGTCCTTGTTTTATCTCGCGGATCATGTCCTGCGGGCTTTGCGTGCCGGCTTCCATGTAGAAATTGCTGGCCCCGGGCGAGGGGGCAGAGGCAAGGCCGCGCGAGGCGTGGCCGGTGGTGGTCATGCCGAGCTGGCGGGCGGAGCGGCTATCGAGCAGCCAGGTCTGCAGCACGCCATCCTCGACGATGACCTGCCGCCGGGTCGCCACCCCTTCCCCGTCAAAGGGACGCGAGGCAATGCCACGCGCGCGGTGCGGATCATCGACGATGCGGATGCCTTCGGCGAACAGGCGCTCGCCCAGTTTGTGCTTGAGGAAGCTGGTGCCACGGGCCACCACCGCGCCGGAAATCGAGCCCGCCAGTGTGCCCACCAGGCCGCGCCCGACGCGGGGGTCAAAAATGATCGGCAGCCGCGCGGTCGGCACGCGCCGCGGATGCAGGCGGCGCAGCGTGTGCGCAGCGGCCTTGCGGCCCAGCTCCGCCGGGCTGGGCAGGCTGCTCCAGTGGCGCACGGAGGCGTAATCGTAATCGCGCTCCATATGCTCGCCCTCCCCGGCCAGCACGGAGACGGCCAGCGACGCGCTGGAGGCCTGCTGCCGGGCGAGGAAGCCGTGCGAGGTGGCAAGCGTCATGCGGTAAGTGCCGTAATAGGCATCCGCCCCCTCGGAATTGGTGATGCCCGCCACATCCAGCGCGGCTTGCTCGGCTTCCAGCACCATCGCCTGCATCTCCTCGGCGGAGGGCTCGTTGCCGTCATAGAGGTCAAGATCCGGCCAGTTCCGGGCGAGTAATTCTTCCGGCGCGAGGTCGCCGAACGGGTCGTCGGTGGAGGCTTTCGCCATTGCCACCGAGCGCTCGGCCAGCTCCTTCAGCTGGGCGGAGGAAAAATCCGAGGTGGAGGTGATCGCCTGCTTCTGGCCCACCCAGACGCGCAAGCCAATGCCGGTGGAGGCCGAGCGCTCCAGCGATTCCTGCTCACCCAGGCGGCAGGCGAAGGATTTGCTCAGCGAGTTCACCATCACCACGTCCGCCTGCGTTGCCCCGGCGGCGCGCGCATAGTCCAGCGCCTGACTGACGATGGTTTCGGAATCGGTCATCGGGTCGAGCGCGTCATCGGCGCGGGGGGTGGGGGAGAGCATGAGGCGGGGTTTATCCTACGATATGGGGTTCTTCACCGAATTTCTTCCCCAACTCCTGCAGGTAGGCGCGCACCATGGTGTCCTGTCCCATCAGGTAGCGCATGGCGAGGCGCCAGAGCGGGCTTTTCACGCGGCCTTCCTCGGTGAGGGTGACCAGTGTCTTATTCCCCGCGTCCTCCAGCGTGAACGTCCAGCTGCCGGCATACGGATAGTCCGTTGCGATGATGCGGCTGACATGACGCTCCGGCGCTTTTTCCTCCACGACCTGCACGTCCATGTGATGCCCGTCCTTGTCATAAAATCGCCATACCGGCAGTCCGTCGAGATCCGGACGGCGCTCGACACGGGCGATGGAGGGCGACCATTCGGGGGCGGTGCTGTAATCGGCAATCGCCTTCCACACCTGCTCGCGCGGCTGGTGATAGACCGTCTTCAGCGTCAGCTCATGGGTCTCCGGCAGGTTGGTGCCGAAGCCGTACACGCCGCAGAAGACGGCAATCATGAGGATGAGCAGAATCCAGGGACGGCGTTTCTTCATGGGCAACCTCCGGTCTTAGCCTGCGTAGGGCGGATGATGCAGCCCCTTCGGCGAGGCGGTAAAAATCTCGAACCCGTCGGACGTGACGGCGATGGAATGCTCGAACTGCGCGGAGAGCGACTTGTCGCGGGTGGTGACCGTCCAGCCGTCATGGCGGGAGAGCAATGTGCCGGGCTTGCCGACATTGATCATCGGCTCCACCGTGAAGAACATGCCTTCCTGCAGCAGCTCACCGGTGCCCCGCTTGCCGAAATGGAAGATGTTGGGCGCGGTGTGGAAGATTTTCCCGAGGCCATGGCCACAATAATCGCGCACCACGCCATAGCCATGCTTTTCCGCATATTCCTGGATCACCGCGCCGATATCGCCGACACGTGCGCCGGGCTTCACCTGCTCGATGCCCATCATCATGCAGTCATAGGTGATCTGCGTCAGGCGCTTGGCCTTTAGCGGCACCTCGCCCACCCAGAACATGCGGCTGGTATCGCCGTGCCAGCCATCGACGATCACCGTGACGTCGATATTGACGATGTCCCCGTTCTTCAGCGGCTTGTCATCCGGGATGCCGTGGCAGACCACATGGTTGATGGAGGTGCAGACGGATTTCGGAAAGCCGCGATAGCCCAGCGGTGCCGGGGTGGCGCCCGCCGCGACGATCATCTGGTGGCAGCGCTCGTTGATCTCGTTGGTGGTGACGCCCGGTTGCACGACTTCCACCATCGCGTCAAGGACGGTCGCGGCCAGACGGCCCGCACGGCGCATACCCTCGTAATCCGCTTTGGAATGAATGGTAATTTCGCGTTCGTCGTTCATTCTCATCTACATAACGGGTAAGTCCGTCGGCTGCCAACTGGAATCTCACGAAAAAGCTGCTAAGGTACCGGCCATGACCGCCACATCCCATGCCTGCCTGATTATCATCGGCAACGAAATCCTTTCCGGCCGCACGAAGGATACCAACCTCGCCTGGCTGGGTGAGCAGCTCAATGAATGCGGCGTGCGGCTGTTCGAGGGCCGCGTCATCCCCGATGTGGAGGAGATCATCATCGCCACGGTGAACGAGTGTCGCGCCCGGTTCGATTACGTCTTCACTACCGGCGGCATCGGCCCGACACATGACGACATCACCTCCGCCGCCATCGCCAAAGCCTTCGGCGTGCCGCTGCTCCTGCACCCGGAGGCGCACAGGCTGCTGCAGGCGCATTACACGCCGGACCAGCTCAACGAGGCGCGGCGGAAGATGGCCTACATCCCCGAAGGCGCGTCGCTGATTGCCAATCCCGTCTCTTCCGCCCCCGGCTTCCAGATGGAGAACGTGTTCGTGATGGCGGGCGTGCCTCGCATCATGCAGGCGATGTTCGATGACATCCGCCCGCGCCTGAAAGGCGGCGCCAAGACGCAGGCCCTCACCCTGCATACCAACCTGCCGGAGGGCACTTACGCCGCCGCGCTCACCGAGCTGCAAGCGGCCTTCCCTGACATCGAAATCGGCAGCTACCCTCATTTCCGCCATGGGCGTATTTCCACCAGCCTGGTGGCGCGCGGCCACGACCTCGCCCGCCTCGCCCAGCTGGAGGATCGGCTGGATGAAATGATCGCCGCGCTCGGCGGCAAACGCCTGAGCGACACCGACGTTGCCTGATAGCTGGGGGCTATCATACCGGCGAAACGGCTATTGTACTTTTGCGATGGTGTACCCCATATTGACGGTGAAATTAACCGTTGCTGGAGACATCCATGACCAATGCCCCCGTGATCGCCGCCCTCAAGCAGGTGCTGGCCGATTCCTACGCGCTGTACCTTAAGACGCAGAATTTCCACTGGAACGTCACGGGGCCAAATTTCTCCTCGCTGCACACCATGTTCCAGACGCAATATGAAGAACTGGCCACGGCCATCGACGATGTGGCAGAGCGCATCCGCATCCTAGGGGCGGTCGCGCCCGGCGGTTTCAAGGCCTTCGCGGGCATGACTTCCATCGCGGAAGGCACCGGCGAGGAGAGCGCTGCCCAGATGGTCGAGGCCCTCACGGGCGATCATGGCCTTGTCATCACCGCGCTGAAGACCGCCCTCACCGCCGCCCAGACCGCCGAGGACGAAGGCACCGTCGCGCTGGTGAGCGAACGCCTCGCCGCGCACGAAAAAGCGCAATGGATGCTGCGGGTGAGCCGTTAGGCTATCGACCCTTGGCCGTAAGTCCCGGGGCGATAATAACCGGCGTCAGCCGCGCGCCAAACTGGCGGGCATAACTTTCCTCGATGCGGCTGTTCACCGATTGCAGTGCCTGAAGGAAACGCTCCTCAACGAGGTATTCGCAGTAGTTCGTGTAAGTATAAAGCCCCGCAGGAATGCCGGTCGCCAAGCGTGCGACATCTTTTTTAGCGTTGGAGTCCATGACACCCTCCCGGCCCAGTGCCGCCAGAAATCCGAAGTTCGCGGCAGCGGCACTTTTGGAGAGAAAATCACGCCTGCTTCTCAAAGGGTTTTGTGTATCGTTTGATTTATTTTCTACTGCCTCAAGTGAGGGAAGCGGCTTCGCCACGCCTTGACTGGTATGGTCTAACCGCCCTTTGTTTTCTTTTACCCACGCATCGATAATACCGTGGCCTTTCGAGGTTCCATAAAGGACTGCTGTAAGATCGCTTTCCGTATTTGCCCTTGGCGTGTCAGGGAAAGCGCTAAAAAGAAAAGAATAGGCGTAACTGGCAGGCATCTGACTCAGCCTCTGGCGAAACTCGTCATAGGGCAGAATGGATGCGAATCCCCGCCCCGGCAGGGTAATCAGCGGGTCAAATGAGACTTCTTCCGAAGTAAACGGGTCGGTGGATGACATGCGGGCAACTTAAAGCGTCCGCACAGCAAAAGTAAGTTAACGTTTCGTGAAGATTCTATTCCTGCCGGAACAATACGGCGCGGTGTTCACCAATATTTTCCAGTACCTTGCCCGTGCCCAGCGCCACGCAGGGGAGCGGATCGTCCACCACGAAGACGGGCAGGCCGGTGGCGGAGGAAATGACACCGTCCAGATGGGTCAGCATGGAGCCGCCGCCGGTCATGACGATGCCCTTGTCCACGATGTCGGCGGCCAGTTCGGGCGGCGTGCATTCCAGCGCCACTTTCACGGCCTCGATGATCTGGTGCACCGGCTCGGCCAGCGCCTCGGCGGCCTGATACTCGGTGAAAACGATTTCCTTCGGCACGCCATTCATCAGGTCGCGGCCCTTGATTTCCATCATGCGGCCTTCCGTGCCGTCGAGCGGGAAGCAGGCGGAGCCGATTTCCTTCTTGATCTTCTCGGCGGTGGTTTCGCCAATCAGCAAATTATGGTGACGGCGGATGTAGGAAATAATGGCGTCATCCATCTTGTCGCCGCCGACGCGCTCGGAGCGCGAATAGACCACGCCGCCCAGCGACAGCACGGCCACCTCGGTCGTTCCGCCGCCGATATCGACGATCATGGAGCCGGTCGGCTCGGTCACCGGCAGGCCCGCGCCAATGGCGGCGGCCACCGGTTCCTCAATCAGAAACACTTCACGCGCCCCGGCATTCTCGGCCGCTTCCTGGATGGCGCGGCGCTCGACCGGCGTGGAGCCGGAGGGCACGCAGATGATGATAAGCGGGCCGGTGAAGCTGCGCCGGTTATTCACCTTTAGGATGAAGTGCTTGATCATCTCCTCGGCGGTGCGGAAGTCGGCGATGACACCGTCCTTCATCGGGCGCTTGGCTTCGATCTTCTCCGGCGTGCGGCCCAGCATCAGCTTGGCCTCGTTGCCAAAGGCGTAGGGCACATGCACGCCATCCTCGTATTTCAGCGCGACGACGGAGGGTTCATTCAGCACCACCCCCTTGCCCGGCACATAGACGAGCGTGTTCGCCGTGCCGAGATCGATGGCCATGTCGGCGGCTTTCCAGCCAAATAATTTTGTGAGCATGCGGGCGATGCGAGTTGGGTTTTCGCCAGTCTACGAAGTTTGCGAGGCGTGGCAATGGTTTTTGGATGCGGCGGACGCTTTTGCGGCATCAATCATCCGCGCGCATCCCCCGGCGTGGCGCGCACGCTATAGTCGCACCCCGTTTACGCCGAAAGCAGCGTCAGCTTCTCCTCCATCGCATCGAGCTTGGAAAGCGCGTTGATATAGGCCTTCGCCGAGGCGACCAGCGTGTCCGGGTCGTTGCCGTGGCCGTTGATGATGCGGCCGTCCTTTTCCAGGCGTACCGTTACCTCAGCCTGCGCGTCGGTGCCGCCGGTGATGGCATGCACCTGGTAGAGCTTCAGCTCGGCCCCGGCGGCGGCGGGCACCAGCGCGGCGATGGATTTGAAGATGGCATCGACCGGGCCGTTACCCTCCATCGTCACCTGATGCGGCGCGCCGTGGACGGAGAGGCGCAGCACCGCGGTCTGCGGGCCTTCCGTGCCGGAATGCACGGCCAGCGAGCGCAGCACGATGCGATCCTTCGCACCGCCGCCATCCAGCAGGGCAATCACGTCGTCGTCATAGATGTCCTTTTTTTTGTCGGCGAGGTCCTTGAAGCGGTTGAAGGCATCTTCGAAGGCATTGTCGCCCAGTTCGAAGCCGAGCGATTTCAGCTTGTCGCGGAAGGCGTGGCGGCCGGAATGCTTGCCCATCACAAGGTTGGAGCGCGTGAGGCCCACCGATTCCGGGGTCATGATCTCGTAGGTGCCCGCATGTTTCAGCATGCCGTCCTGATGGATGCCGGACTCATGCGCGAAGGCATTGGCGCCGACGATGGCCTTGTTCACCTGTACTCCCTGCCCCGTGATGGACTGGATGAGGCGCGAGGCGCGCATGATATGCTCGGTCTTGATGCCCGTCTCGAAGCCGAAACGATCCTTGCGGGTCTTCAGCGTCATCACGACTTCTTCCAGCGCCGTATTGCCCGCGCGCTCACCGATGCCGTTGATGGTGACTTCCGCCTGCCGCGCCCCGGCCTGCAGCGCCGCCAGCGTGTTGGCGGTGGCCAGGCCCAGATCATTCTGGCCATGGAAGGAAAACACGGCCTTGTCGGCGTTCGGTACGTTGCCGATGACGGTGGTGAACATCGCGTGGATGTCAGTGGGCGTGGCGTAGCCGACCGTATCGGGCAGGTTGATGGTGGTCGCCCCGGCCGTGATGGCGGTCTCCACGGCGCGGCAGAGGAAGTCATGCGGCGTGCGGGTGGCGTCCATCGCCGACCATTCGACATTGTCCGTGAAATTGCGGGCCAGCGCGACGGTGCTGGCGATCAGCTCCAGCACTTGCTCCTGTGACATCTTGAACTGGTGTTCCAGATGGATCGGGCTGGTGGACATGAAGGTATGGATGCGCGACTGTTTCGCGGGCTTCAGCGCCTCCGCGGCGCGCTCGATGTCGGCGTTCTTGGCGCGGGCGAGCGAGCAGACGACGGCGTTCCTGATTTTGCCCGCGATGGCCTTCACCGCCTCGAAATCGCCGTTGGAGGCCATGGCGAAGCCCGCCTCGATCACGTCCACGCCCATGCCATCCAGCACCTCGGCGACGAGGAGTTTCTCCTCATGGTTCATGGACATGCCGGGCGATTGCTCGCCATCGCGCAGGGTGGTATCGAAAATGGTGATGCGGGTGCTCATGGTCTGACTCGTAAAATGGGTGAATGCGGGGGGAAATAAAAAAGCCTCCCGGAGCGAGAGGCTTTTCGGCGAATCCGTATGGACGGCCTATCCCCTCGCCACGCCGGAAGGCGCGTTAAGTCGAAGCAGGGAAAGCAGGTGGCTGGTTTTCATAGGCGTTTTCCTTACCACGCGGGCCGGGAGCGGGCAACGGTTTTCCTTAATTCCCCTCTTTTGTCATTCCTGCGCAGACAAGAATCTCTTATCCGTCATTCCGGGTCGCGAAGCGGGCCCGGAATCTCTGCGCGTGACGAAGAAGATCCTGCGCAGCCTTTCTGGCTCGCAGAATGACGTACGTGTTTGCTGTCATTGCGAGGAGCGCAGCGACGCGGCAATCAAGATCGGCCGCTGGATTGCTTCGCGTTGCTCGCAATGACGAATAACTGTCACCCCGCACTTGGTAGGCCGGGTTCCTCGCCAGTGGAGGGAGATGCCGCAACCAGTGCGGCATGACAAGAACTACTCCCACGCACCCGGCACATGCTGGGGCCAGCGGCCGGGGCAGCAGAAGACGGCGTCGAAGCGCATCTGGCAGGCGGCTAGTACGGGCCGCTCCTGCAGGAAACGCTCGGCTGCCTGCCGGATGCGGGCCTGCTGGTGGGGGCTGATGGCGTGGGCGGCGGCCTCAGGTGTCGCCCGGGCCTTGATCTCGATGAAGGCGAGCGTACAGCCCCGGCGGGCGATGAGATCGATCTCGCCATACGGCGTCTTGTAGCGCTGGGCGAGGATGCGGTAGCCCTTGGCCCGCAGCCACCATGCCGCCAGCGCCTCCTGCCGCAGGCCGCGGCGATAGGCGGCCTGCCGCGCCCCGGTGGTTGGCCTAGCCATGCGTTTTGCCTTTCAGCGCCAGCGACTGCTCATAGAGAAGCTGGCGTGGCAGGCCGGTAGCCTCGGCCACTTTCTTCGCCGCGTCCTTGGTACTGAGGCGGGTGAGTGCCTCCGCCAGCAATGCCTCGACATTCGCCGCGTCCGGCGCAGCGACTTCCGCGGGAGGCGCGATCAGCACCACCAGCTCCCCCCGCGCGGGGACGGCTTCCAGCCTGGTCAGAAGTTCTGGCGGCGTACCAGTGCGTACTTCCTCAAACCGTTTCGTCAGCTCGCGGCAAAGCGACACCTCCCGTGTCCCCATCACTGCCTGCACATCCGCCAGCAGCGCGTCGATGCGCTGGGGCGATTCGAACAGCACCAGCGTGGCACGCACCCCTGCCAGTTCCTTCAGCGCGCGCTGGCGGGCGGCGCGTTTCGGCGGCAGGAACCCGGCGAACAGGAAGCGGTCGGTCGGCAGCCCGCCGATGGAGAGCGCCGCGATGACGCTGGACGGCCCCGGCACCGTCACCACGGCACTGCCCTGCGCCCGCGCCTCGCGCACCAGCTGGTAGCCGGGGTCGGAGATGAGCGGCGTCCCGGCATCCGAGATGAGCGCGATGTTCTTGCCCTCCGCCAGCATCGCCAGCAGCTTCGGGCGCTGCACCTCGCCGTTATGCTCATGGTAGGCGATGCGCCGCGTTCCGATGCCGTAATGATTCAGCAATACGGCGCTGGTGCGCGTATCCTCGCAGGCCACCGCGTCCACCTGCTTCAACGTGTCCACCGCGCGGTAGGTCATGTCGGCCAAGTGGCCGATCGGTGTCGCCACGATGAATAATGTCCCGCTGAGGCCGGAGGGATGCGCTGTCATTTGTCCAAGGCCGCCGGATGGCATAAGGTTTCGCCAGAGTTACCTAGCATGAACCCACGGCTGATGAAACAGAGCATCCTCCTGCCCCTGCTGGCCACGCTTGGTTTGCTGCTCGCCTCCTGCGCTTCGGAGCCGGAGCTGCGGCTCGGCCAGAAGCCGCCTGCCCCCCGCCCCATGGCCAGCCAGACAGCGGAAATCCCGCAGGCGGATACCCGCCCGCCCGTCATGCCCGCCACCGCCAAGGAGGTGCGCGTCGGCGTGTTGCTGCCGCTCACCGGGGACGCATCGGCGCTCGGCAACGCGCTGCTCGATGCCGCCATGCTCGGCCTGTTCGACAAATACAATTCCATGCCGCCCGAACAGCAGCCGACGAAGGTCGTCCTGCTGCCGAAAGACACCGAAGGCACGGCCAAAGGCGCCGCGCTGGCGGCAAAGTCGGCGCTGGAAGAAGGTGCCAAGCTGTTCATCGGCCCACTCTTTGCCGACGAGGTGCGCGCCGTCACGCCGCTGGCCCGCAAAGCTGGCGTTTCGCTGCTCACCTTCTCCAACACGCCGGACGTGGCGGGCAAGGGTGTCTATCTCTTCGGTTTCCCCGCCCAGCAGCAGGTGGCGCGGGTGGCGGGCCAGGCCTACGCGAAGGAGTTGACGCGCATTGGCGCACTTGTGCCCGCCAACGCGTATGGCGAACTGGTGGCAAGCTCCCTGCGCGCCGCCGCCGTGCGCGCCAACCAGCCGCTGGTCGGCATCGAGTTCTTTCCCCCCGCGGCCAATGACGTGGATGTGGAAATCCAGAAACTGCTGCGCTCCGGCCCCAAGGGCACCCGCCCCGAAATGGACGCGCTGCTGATTGCCGAAGGCGGCGACAAGCTGAACCACATCATCAACCGGTTGGAAGTGTTCGGCGTCAGCGCGAAGAGCACGCAGCTGCTTGGCACCGGCCAGTGGGAAGATGCGGCCCTGCTCGCCAATCCGAAACTCTCCGGCGGCTGGTTCCCCGGCGCACCGCTGGTCTCCTCGCGCAATTTCGAGAAGCGCTTTGAATCACAGTACGGCTACCGCGCCCCCCGGCTGGCCAGCCTCGCTTATGACGCAGTGGCGCTGGCGGTCACGCTGGCGGTGATCTCGCCGACGCCAACCATCGACGAGAGGCTGCTCACCAACCCACAAGGCTATGTCGGCCCCGCCAACGGCATTTTTCGCCTGCGGGCGGATGGGCAGATCGAGCGGGGACTCTCCGTGCTGCAACTCACCCCGCGCGGCGTGACGGAACTCTCCCCCGCCCCCCGCGCCTTCTACAGCAGTGCTGAGTAGTTTCAGGGAATGATATCGACTACGTCCAGCCCGGTATGGGCATGGATGTCCTGCGCCACTAGACGGCGGTGGCAGCAATCCGGCAGCCGTTCGAAACAGAGCAGGCAGCTCGGCGCCGCCGTGGCGAGGCCGATCGCCTGATGCAGCGCCTCCTGCGCCTCGGGGGATTCCATGTGACGGCCGAAAATCTCTCTCAGACCCGCCAGATCGCCCGCCCGCGCCGCCGCCCGGCCCGAAAGCGGTGTCCCCAGCGCCTTCAGATGCACATACTCGATGCCATGCTCCGCCAGCGCCCGGGCCAGCACATGCTTAGAAAAGCCCTTCTTCCGTGAAATCGGCACGGCACGGATGTCAATCAGCCGCCGCACACCTGCCCCGGTCAGGCTTCGCACAACGGCTTCAACGTCGACCAGCTGGTAACCAATGGTGTGGATGGGAAAATGACTCAGCATATTATCCTAATAAACTAGCGGCATTGTCCCATTAAGATAG
>DBAY01000038.1:0-265 GCA_002291925.1 Alphaproteobacteria bacterium UBA998
GGGGATGTGACGCCGTCCCCCCCCTCCCGACCTCCCCCCGCACGCAGGGGGAGGGGTTGAAGGCGCTCAAGCCTCTCCACCATCTGGCCGTGATGGAACACCGGCTCGAACGGCTGAATCTGCTCCAGCAGCTTGTCAGTGAGCCCCTGCCCGGTGATGACCGGCCAGGCGGGGATGTCATAGATGGGCTTTTCGGGGTACAGCTCGGCGCACTGGCCGCCCGGCTTGTCGAGGATATCGACGAGGTGCGCCTTCAGGCCGAGCA
>DBAY01000038.1:585-3988 GCA_002291925.1 Alphaproteobacteria bacterium UBA998
AGGTGCGCCTTCAGGCCGAGCAATCCCAGCTCGAAGACCGCAAACAGCCCCACTGGCCCCGCGCCGACGATAATCACGTCTGTTTCGTGTGATTCGCTCATAGTTCTCTTCGTCATTCCCGCGAAAGCGGGAATCTCGCTTTAATAATCTCGGGATTCCCGCTTTCGCGGGAATGACATTAAATAATGCGTTACCTAATGGGATTTGCCCCTCAGGGCAATGACCTTTGTCATTTTCCCGCACGAACAGCCCGGATTTGCGCGATGGCCGCATCAATACGGGCCTGCAGGATGTGGCGGCCATACTCGGCATTGGCGCGGCGCGGATCGCCCTGCACGCCGGTGATTGGCTTCGGTGCCTCCTTCGGCAGGCGCTTCACCGCGCCGGGGCGCACCGCCAGAAGCTGCGAGGTATCGAGAATGCCCGCATGGGTGCCGATGGCGGCTGGGGCCTCGCCCTGCCCGGCCAGCCACTCCGCCTGCGCCTTGTTCTCCTCATAATAGGCGTTCACCGCCTGCACGCGCACGCCCTGCCCGGCCCATTCCTTGTTCAGCCGCTCCGCCACGCGGGCCTGCGGGGCCTGATTCGGCCCGGAATCCCCGAGGAAGCAAATGAGGGTGAAGCCATGTTGTTTGAAGCTGCGCGCCGCATCGTCCAGCACCGCCTCAAACGTTTCTTCGCGCAGGGAGATGGTGCCGGGGAACGCCATATGCCCTTCCGGCGGGGTGATGCGGCCTTCCGGCACATAATCGAGTACCGGGGCGACCAGCGTGCCGCCCAGCGCGGTGGCGACGCGCTCCGCCGCCTGCTCCACGACGTAATGATGCTTGCCCAGCACCATCAGCGGGCCGTTCTGCTCCGTGCCGGCGGTGGGAATGATGACGGTGTTCGCACCGGCTTTCATGGCCGTCTTCACCTCCGGCCAGGTCAGTTCATTCAGCCAGACACTGGCCGCCTCGGCCGGTGCGGCGGCGAGCAGAAGGATAAGCGAGAGAAATTTCATGGCGGCCTCTTCGTCGAATCTACATCGCTTTTCTGTGGTGCGCTTTACTTCGAATGCCTCGCGGATCACGCCTCACTGCAACTTCTTTTTTCCAATCGATTTCTTTGGCGAAAGCTCACCCATCGTGCCAACGCCCTCAATGCCCATTTGCAGCACTTGCTGCAAAAGCTGCTCACCATAGCGATCGATAAACTCGTGGGGATCGCGACGGGCAAGTTCGAGGAATTCTTCCGGGTGGAGCGAGGCATCGATTTCACTGCGCAATGCTCGCGTCACGCGCGGCTCGCGGCCTTCGTGCAACGCCTCCATCATTTGGGCGAGGGCAATGCTGCGGCGGTAAAGGGTATTGATTGCCTGTGCGTTACCCTCAGCGAGGCGCAACAGGCGGTTTAGCTTCTTTTCCAGCGCGTCCAAGCGCTTTTCGGTGGCATCAGACATGCGGCGAATCTAGCGCGAAATCGGGCAAAGTCACTGTCGAAATAGCATTTTAACGAGGAATGCCCTGCAATATGGCTTTTCAGGAGGATCCATGCAGACCGTTATCGTCACCTTCACCCCGCGCGCCGGGCAGGCCGAAGCACTCATCGATGCATTGACGCGCGACTTCCCGCGTGTCGGCAAGGAGATTGCCGACGTACTGGCCAACCGCCTATTCCATCTGGGCAATGATGAAGTGATCAACATCGTCTATTTCACGTCACGTGAAGCCTTCAAAAAAGCCGAACCGCGTTTCGAAGAACATTTGCAACGTATCGCGAAACATTTCATGCGCGCCCGCTATGAACTAGCCCAGCCTGTGTTCTCCACGCCCAATTTTGCTCAGGTTACCAACGAAATGGCTGCGGTACGGTTTGTAATGGCCGAGACGGTGGAAAACCAGTTTGCCTAAGGCTGAGGTAGCATGCCTCAATAAAAAGGGTTATAGAACCAATTTGACTCTCGTATTGCCTCGCGAAAACCTTCCGGAAGGAATCAAGGGAACGCGTTGGCATCTTGCCATGCACCGCAAGATGCAGTAGTTATTACCCATGGATATCGCCATTGACTGCCTTAACTGCATGACCAGTACTGATACGTTGCTGGATACGCTATTTCCCCTTCTCTGCACCTTTTTTGTTGCTACGCTGATGTATCTCTGGCGCACGCGTCCAACGAGTTTTTCATGACCGACATCCGTTATGAAACGCCCTTGCGCCTGCCGGCCGGATGGATAAAGACAGCCCCGAGCCAGCGCTCTTATGATAACCAGTTCAGCCGCACGATGACCATTTCGGAAGCCCTGGGATATCTGCAAGAGGAACTACGCCAGCTGGTGCCCCAGGATATCGTGACGATCTACAGCGGTTATAATGATTTACAAAGCGAACGCGGCCGCAAGCCCGTGAGCAAGGATACAGGCGTAAGCATCCTCATACGCCATACGGATGGGCAGGCCATGCTTGCCTGCGACAAATGGGCGCTGACTGAGCACAACCTCTATGCCCTGTCGTTGGCTGTTCGTTCCCTGCGCAGTTTCGAGCCATGGGGCATCGCCTCTACGCGTTCCCTGCTGGAGCTGTTTTCCTTACAAAAAGGCACCAGCATACCTGTTACGACTGATGCAGCCAGCATGCCGCACTGGATGCTGTATCTGGGCCTTGGTCCGTCGGCCACGCTGGAAGATGCCAACGCCATTTACCGCCGTCGCGCCAAGGAAGTGGCTAGTGACGAACATGCGTTGATAGAGCTGAACCAAGCCATTGAGCAAGCGCGCAGGCACCTTTGCTGATCGGTATGTGGTATTATGTCGCACCAGGCTTTCTCTTTCTTTTACTAGCATCCCTTGTCCTGTTTGTGGCCACGCTGACGGAGCCGAACCGGGGCAGCTTCACGGACCTGACCGGCGAGAAGGCCCCCGCCCTGCAAGCCGAGCCGCTCACCGCCACGCAGCCCTTGCCCAACCCCGCCTTGCTCGCCACCAGCAGCGGCAAGCCCGTGCTCATCAATTTCTTCGCCAGCTGGTGCGCACCCTGCGAGGCGGAAATGCCCTACCTCGCCGCCCTGGCGCGCGAGCATGATCTCATCCTCATCGGTATCGCCTGGAATGACAGAGCGGAAAAGCTGCAGCCCTGGCTGCAACGGCTGGACGCGCCCTTTGCCTTCACCGGCCTGGATGACGGCAGCACGGCGGCGCGTTACGGGGTGAAGGGCGTGCCGGAGAGCTTCCTGCTCAACCGCGCGGGCACGGTGGTGCGCCATGTGCAGGGGCCGCTGACGCCAGAGGTCATCCAGAGTGAACTGGCACCCTATCTGCCGAAGCCAAAGTAAGGAAAAACTGGGGCGAGTGACCGGTCTCGAACCGGCGACCTCGAGAGCCACAATCTCGCGCTCTAACCAACTGAGCTACACCCGCCACAAGGT
>DBAY01000033.1 GCA_002291925.1 Alphaproteobacteria bacterium UBA998
TATCTTAATGGGACAATGCCATTTTTTCTTCTATTCTGCGCAGATTATCGACAGCGTTCGGGGCTTTGCCATCGTAATTAATGGGGCCATATTGATTCCAGCCTCGCATAAAGGCGGCGCGCGTTTCTATATTGGGCCACACATCTTCGCTTAAGCCGGGAGCAACGACATCATTGGTAATCGCACGAAGTACATCCTCCGGTACGTCAGGATTATAGAGGTTGGCAGCAAGCTGTGCTCGATGCGCTCTTTGCGCCGTCAGGATGTTTACCATCATTTCTTCCGTCACAGACGGCAGGGCAATCTGTAAACCAAGCTGGCGCTGCAACCTTTTCTGCAAATCAGGAATCATCAATATGACAGCCATAGCGGTGGTTTTTTCCCTGACATCTTTTGGGCATACCAATGCTGCGCTGCATTCCATCCACAGCTGGGCGATATTCTGCTCTAGTTGCTCGATGACTTTTTCCTCGGAAATGCAGGCTTTCATTATGGGTAAGTGGGGGGCGGGCATTTTTTGCGTGGATTTCGGTTCAGCTTCCTCACCAGCAGGAGGCTGCATCAAATCCGTATCCAAAAACGGAACATCCGTAACGATGCCATGTAACAGTTTTCTGATGAAAAATTCCTTGGCATGGGCAGCCGAATGGACATTCCAACTGACTCGTAACTGGCTACGGTGAAGATAACCGGTGGCCGTAGTGCCGCCGACCGCATCGATCGCCAAGGCTTGATCTTCCACCAAAGTCTTGATCAGTGAAGCGAGCTGCGCCGCTTCCGAGTTGAGAGGAACGTGCCTCATGCGTACAAAAACTCTTAGTTCCTCAGAGATATATACTGAGGAAATGTGAAGTTTTTGTGTAGAAAATTAAAGATTTTTGATTAGTGGCCGCCCTTGAGCGCTTTCACCAGGTTTTCCGTCACCGCCTTGGCATCGCCAAAGAGCATCATGGTATTGTCATTGAAGAACAATTCGTTCTGGATGCCTGCATAGCCGGCGGCCATGCCGCGTTTAACGAAAATCACCGTACCGGAGGCCGCCACATCAAGCACCGGCATACCGTAAATTGGGCTTTGCGGGTCGGTTTTCGCGGCGGGGTTGGTGATGTCGTTGGCGCCGATGACGTAGGTGACGTCAGTCTTGGCGAAGTCGTTGTTGATTTCCTCCAGCTCGAACACGCTGTCATAAGGCACGTTGGCTTCGGCGAGCAGCACGTTCATATGACCCGGCATGCGGCCCGCGACGGGGTGGATGGCGAAGCGCACGGTGATGCCCAGATGCTCCAGCGTTTCGGTGAGTTCGCGCACGGCGTGCTGGGCTTGGCTGACAGCCATGCCGTAGCCGGGGACGATGATGACGGAGGCGGCGTTTTTCATCAGGTACGCGGCGTCCTCGGCATTGCCGGGCTTCACCGGGCGGTCATCCGCCGCGCCCGCTGCCGCACCGCCCGCCTCCTCAGCGCCGAAGCCGCCGAAGATGACGTTGATGATGGATCGGTTCATCGCCTTGCACATGATGTAGCTGAGAATGGCCCCCGACGCGCCCACCAGCGCGCCGGTGATGATGAGCAGCGGGTTGCCGAGCGTGAAGCCGATGCCCGCTGCCGCCCAACCGGAGTAGGAGTTCAGCATGGAGACAACCACCGGCATGTCCGCGCCGCCGATGGGAATGATGAGCAGGAAGCCGAGCGCAAAGGCGAGGCCGGTCATGAGCACGAAGAGGGCGTGCGATTCATTGCCGCAGAAGACGAGCATCAGCAGCACGATGCCCACCGCCAGCGCGGCATTGACCAGATGCTGACCCGCGAAGCGGATGGGCTTGCCGGACATGACGCCCTGCAGCTTGGCAAACGCGATGACCGAGCCGGAGAAAGTGATGGCACCGATCGCTGCGCCCAGGCTCATTTCCAGCAGGCTGCCGAAGCGGATCTGCCCCGGCTCGCCGATGCCGTAATTGAGCGGGTCCCACAGCGCGGCGGCTGCGATGAACACGGCGGCCAGACCCACCAGCGAGTGGAAGGCAGCCACCAGCTGCGGCATGGCCGTCATGGCGATATGGCGGGCGATGTAGGCGCCAATGCCGCCCCCGATGGCGATAGCCAGCAGGATGAGTCCGTAGCCCTCGATCATCGGCAGGGTGAAGGTGGTGACGATGGCGAGCAGCATGCCGCCGATGCCATAGAGATTGCCGCGTCGCGCGGTTTCCGGCGAAGACAGGCCTTTCAGCGCCAGGATAAACAGGATGGCGGAGATGAGGTAGAGATAGGCGGGAAAGCCGGTCATGAACGAACTCCCACTCTCCCCTTGAGGGAGAGTCGCAAAGGCAAGCCCACCGGGCGCAGCCGATGCGGTGAGGGGGCTTGCCCCCCACGGCTCGCCTGTCGCCTGCGGCTCGGTCTCGCCCGCTCCCCCTCGAGGGGGGAGCAATGTTGAACCAATGTCATTTCTTCTCTCGCTTCTTGTACATCGCCAGCATGCGATGCGTGACCATGAATCCGCCGAAGATGTTCACGGCGGCAATCAGTACAGCGATGAACCCGGCGATGGTGGGCAACCCGCCGCCCGCCGGGCCGACCGCGATGATGGCGCCCACGATGATGATGCCGGAGATGGCGTTGGTGACGCTCATCAGCGGGGTGTGCAGGGCTGGGGTCACTTTCCACACGACGTAATAGCCGACGAAGCAGGCCAGCACGAACACGGTAAGCATGAAGATGAACGGGTCCACCACCTGGCTCTGTGCCAGCTGCTGCTCGATGGCCTGCGACTGCTTGGCGAGCACGGACGTCTCGTGCGCGAGGTTCTGTAGCTGCTCGGAGAGTTTCGAGATGTCGGCCATGGGAGCTCCTCAGGCGGCGTTGGCGAAATTGGGGTGCACGATCTTGCCCTCGCGGGTGAGCAGGGTGCCCTTCACAAGCTCGTCCTCCCACTGAATGGCGAGGGCTTTGTCCTTCACCAGCAGGGTGGAGATAAAGTTGTAAAGGTTGCGGGCATAGAGGCCGCTGGCATCGGCGGCAACGCGGGCGGGCATGTTGGTGTGGCCGATGATAAGCACGCCGTTATGCTCCACCGTCTTGTTCGGCTGGCTCAGCGGGCAGTTGCCGCCGGAGGCCACGGCGAGATCCACGATGACGGAGCCAGGTTTCATGCGCTCCACCATCTCCTCGGTAATGAGCACGGGGGCCTTCTTGCCGGGGATGAGGGCGGTGGAGATGACGAAATCTTGCTTCACCAACGTCTCCGCGATGAGGGCCGACTGCTTCTGCTTGTATTCCTCGCTCATTTCCTTGGCGTAGCCGCCCGCCGCCTCGCCGGATTCCTCGGCGGGTACCTCGATGAAGGTGGCGCCGAGCGATTGCACCTGCTCCTTCACCGCCGGGCGCACATCGAAGGCGGACACGATGCAGCCAAGGCACTTGGCGGTGGCGATGGCCTGCAGGCCCGCCACGCCCGCGCCGAGCACGAGGGCGCGCGCAGGCGGCACGGTGCCGGCGGCGGTCATCAGCTGCGGCGTGGCCTTGGAGGATTCCGCCACGGCGTCGATGACAGCGCGATAGCCGGCGAGGTTGCTCTGCGAGGAGAGTACGTCCATTGACTGCGCACGCGAGATGCGCGGCAGCAGCTCCAGCGCGAAGGCATCTACCTGACGCGCGGCACAGGCGTCCATCAGGGCGCGGTTGTCATAGGGCGAGAGCATGCCGATGAGTTGCGCGCCGACCGGCATCAGCTCGATGATGTCCTTTTCCGGGGCGTTGACGCAGAGGATGAGCGCGGCGGCGTTGATGGCATCATCGGCGCTGTCGGCGATGGTGGCACCGGCCTCGCGCAGCGCGTCATCCGTCATGCCGGAGCCTTCGCCCGCGCCTTGTTCAACGGCGACTTCGAAGCCGATCTGCGCGTATTTGCGAATGGTGTCGGGGGAAATGGCCACCCGCTGTTCATGGGCTGCCCGCTCTTTCAGCACCGCGATCTTCATTGACGACCTCAATCGTGAATTTCCTCACCCGTAGTCGATGCGGCGGGGAATGGCAATAAGGATGTGGGTGGGGGTGGTTGGTATTCGGTATTCGGTATTTGGTGATTGGACAAAATAACCCGCCCCCCCCGACTCCGCCCTCATGGTGAGCCTGTCGAACCATGACGTGTGGCGCGCTGGCGGGCCTTCATCCTTCGACAGGCTCAGGATGAGGAGCGGGGGTGGGTGAGGAAAGCATGTCACCCCGCACGTGATGCGGGGTTTCCTCGCGTCACGAGGGAGATCCTGCGCAGGCTTCGCCTCGCAGGATGACGACTTTCCCCCAATGCATGTCACCCCGGCGCATGCCGGGGGCTGGCGTATCCTTACCGGGAGACCCCGCAACCAGTGCGGGGTGACAGCTGTTTGTCATTCCAGCGCAGGCTGAATCCAGTGGACAGGCTGATCTGGATTCCAGCCTGCGCTGGAATGACGAATCCTGGCAACCGTCATGGCGAGCGGCAGCGAAGCCATCCAGCGGGCGTATGGATTGCCGCGTTGCTGCGCTCCTCGCCATGACGGTGTTTTATGTTCGTTATCCTCGGGCCTCACCCAGGAATAATAAACATCACTACGCTTCCATCACCGAGGTGGCAGACTGCATCTGGCGCTTTTGCGCGTACATGGCGTGGTCTGCCTTCTCCAGGGCGGACTCTGCCGTATCGCCGGCGTGAATGGTGTTCAGGCCGACGGCGGTATCCAGGGTGAGGGGGCGCCCGTTATAGAGGAAAGGTGAGCGGCGCAGCAGGTCGGCCAGCTGCTCGCCGCGCCGCCGTGCATCTTCCTCCCCGGCGTAATAAAGGATGATGGCGAACTCATCTCCGCCAATGCGTGCGAGGAAATCAGATTCCCGCTTGGCCTTGTTCAGCACGTCCGCCGCATGGCGGATGGCGAGGTCCCCGGCGAGGTGGCCATACGTATCGTTGATCTGCTTGAAGCGGTTGAGGTCGAAGAACAGCACGCAGGCCGGGTGGCCGTAGCGCTCATGCATGCCGATCACCCAGTGCAGGCGGCGCATGAAGGCGCGGCGGTTGGGGATGGGGGCGACGCAATCCACATCCACCAGCGATTCATATTCCGTCAGCTGGGCCTTCGTCTGATCCAGCGCCAGCTGGAGATCGTCGGTTTTCTCAAGTAGGGCGGAGAGGGCGAGAGCGACGGATTCCGTTATCTCTTCCGGCGGTATGCCGAGCCGGATCAGACGCTCTGGTAATTGCGATTTTCTGCCAGCGAACTGAAGCGAGAACGCTTCTTCCAGCTTACGTGCCAAGGTTGCTTTACGTGTGTAAACAGCCGACATGCACTTGCTCCAGTCTTTGGACCAGAACTAGCACAGTTGGGGATGGATTGGCAAGAATCGTGGGATTTCGACCGAAGTTATCAGCCAATACCCGTGCCCAATTCCCGCGTTTGCGGCATTTGCGCATAGCTGCCGGCGCCGCGCTCCTGCAATTCGCTCAGGGTGACGCTGCCATCCATGACGATGTTGTTTGAGAGTTCCAGGCTGGCCAATTGTGCGTTCAGAGCGACGGGAAGCGGTGCATTCGCACCGGTGGTGGCTTCCGAGAGAGACATTCTGCCATTCTCCAGACCAGCGCGAATTGCCTCGCGTTCGGCAGAAGCAAGGGCTGCAGGATTGGCCGAAGGACGTTGCGAGGCGTCCGTCGAGCGCTGCTGGGCAGTCTCGATTTCCGTCCGCGAGGGCACGGCGGCGTCCGCGCCTTGTCCCTCACGGCGGGCGGACGATGCGAGTTCATTCCCACCAATTGCAGTACTAGCCGCTGAACCAATTACTGCATTCAGACCCGGGCCAGAGGGTAGAGCCGGTTGTTCTAAACCGGGCCGTGCCGGCGTATTCGCAGATACGTCAACACCGCGGTCACGAGCAAGGCTTTCCAAACGCTGGTTCAAATCGCGGTAACTTGCATTGGGTGACATGTTTAGTTGGCGCGCCACTTCGCCACGCACTTGCTGGGTATTGCGACCGGCTATGCCATCAATACCATTTCCCTGCAGCCCGCGCCGCAAGGTTTCCACCGTGTTGGAATCCAGCACACCATCGAGGCGTGTGGTGAGGTGCTGGAAGCGGCGCACATCCTCGCTGCGCTCCAAGGCGGGGAGTGGGGCTGTAGCCGCACCGGCCGCGGGTGCGGCACGGCCTGCTCCGCCTTGGGCGGGAGTACCCGGTTGGGACGATCGGCCTTGACCCTGTCCCTGGCGTTGTGCTTCGGCGTTCACTGACCCTTCAAAAGCGGCACGCGGACCAACCTGTTCCAGCAAGCCTCCGGGCTGGGTGGAATAACCATTACGGTTCAGCATGGTCGATAGCGCGGAACCTAATTGGTTAAGTGGAATGCGTTGTTGCTGGGACGCTCCCTGAGGAAGAAGGCCGCTGGCTTCCATCTGTTGAGCAACAGCACGTTGCTGATCGGGAGAAATTCTAGAGAACGCCTCAAGTGCCACCTGCTGGTCACGCGATAGTGGTTGCGGCGGTATTGGGGCGAGGCGCATGGGCTGTCCAGTCGCAGGCCCCGCGACTGGGGGCAGGCCCTGAGGGGGCGGCGCAAACTGTGGCTGCCCGAACTGGGGTTGAGCAAACTGCGGTTGAGGAGCAAATCCGCGCGCTTGCCCCTGCACCGGGAAGGTACCCGGAGGCGCGACCGGGGTCAGTTGCGGCTCGGCACCGAATTGACGACCTATCCACCCCGGCTGCTGTACCTGCCAGGCTGATCCATCCTGTCCAATAATAACACCAGCGCCTACTACGCCACCAGCCGCAGCGCCCCAGCCGGGCTGCATGAAATTCTGCTGGTATCGGGGCTGGATGCCAAATTGCTGGCCACGCTGATCCAAGACCCCGCGGCGGTAGCCGAATTCCTCGGCGCGAAAGAGATTCCCTTGATTACGGGCCTGAAAGCCTGAACCCCACGCCTGACGCCTGTAGGGGTCCACTTCAAACGTACTGAAAAGATTGTCAGTCCCGCGACGGAATGTGGAAATCCCTCGGTTGGCGAAGCCCAAAAACTGGTTGGCCTGACGGAAATCGAACATAACAGCTCCCTAAATCTTAAAGCCCATCATACCCATGCTATGTTACAGAATTGTGAAAAGAAGGCATTTTATTTTCATAAGTAATTTCCTGTAGATACAGGCTCCTCTAAGGTGCGTTGTCATTCAGGAGACGCATATGCAGGAAACCTCTGTCACCCCCGCGCAGTTTGGCGCTTACAACGCCTTGCAGGATTTTCAGGGAACGTTTGGCCAGATCGGGGCGCTTCTGTCCCGCCCGCCACTGGATCGTGGGCAGGCCCAATGGCAGCTGTCACAGGTGATGGGGCAGCTGGAGGGGCTGGAGCAACGCAGCCGACCCACCGATCCCGATGGCGGGCGGCAGTTTCCCAATGTGTTTGACGAATTGCGCGATCGGCTTAATAACTACTCGGGCGACCCTTCCGCACCCTTTGGGGCCCGTCAGGTTACCCAGCAACTGAGCGGTTATCTGAATGGCGTCCGCCAGCATGTACAAGCCACGGAGCAGCATTTTCAGATCAGCCGCAACCAGTCCGTCCCTCTCCCCCCGCAAACCTATGGCGTGCCCGTTGTGCCAGTCCCCGTGCCGGTGCCGGTATGGCCCTCATGGCGCTATGATCCGTGCGGCCCCCGCTCGGACATGGACCGCTGCTCGGACAGCATCTTTGGCCCCGGCTCCACGCGCCGGGCTTTACCCGATGGATTCTACCGCTAGGAGGCGGCTATGACGACACAGGATTCTGCCTCCGCTGCCAACCGCTACCGAGGTGCTCTCGGCGGTGTGCATGGCCTTATTGATGAGGCACGCGGCCGCATCAACCCGCCCCCTACGAATGTTTTCGCTGCGCAAGATGCATTGAGCGGTGCGATGTCGCGGCTGGAAACTGCCATCTCCCAGACAGATCGTTTCATCACCGGTCGCCAACGCGTCGGCTCAACGATCGATGAGCTGGAGTACCGCCTGCAGCTTTTCAGTGGGCAGCGCCAGCCGGCGGAGGGCGAATTGATTACGCTGCGTTTAAGCGAACCGGAGCGGTTACAGGTGGCTGTCTCGCTCTCCCGTCTCGGGGAGATGCGCCAGACCGTTGAGCGGGAACAGCAGCGTTACGCGGATGAGCGCTACCGCCCGCAACCGGATGTGCCACCGCCAGCGCCGCAACGCCCGCTACCCCCGGTACAGGAGCGGCAGGTGCCGCCCTTGCCACCTATCGTGGGGATGCCGGAAGCGCCGGTACCCGCACCGCTTCCGCAAGCGCCAGCCTCTCCCATACCTCAAATGGGTGGCCGTCATCCTTGGTTGCCGTGGTGGGGAACGGTGGATTGCAGCAGCTGCCATGCCCCCGCGCAGCCGCAGCCTTACTACGCGCCCGGATTCGGCCAGCCGCCCGGTTGGGGCTGGCGGCGCTAGGCGTTTTCGCTTCCCTGATTGCGCAGCGTTTCCAGATCGCGCTGGAAGGCTTCCAGCTCGATGCGCTCCAGTTCTTCCGGCGTCAGCGTATCGCGGCGGACGCCTTGCTCGCCCGGTAGCCAGAGCAGTTGCAGGTTTTTCGGATTACGCACGAAGACGCGCTCATCGAGAATCATGCCGAGCGAGGGCGGGATGTTCGTCTTGGCGAGGCCGACGACGGTGTATTTCTCATCGCGGTACATGCCGAGCACCACGCGCGGGCGGTCGATGAAGACCTGCGAGCCACGCAGTTCATCCAGCACTTCGCGCGCACTACGGGGGTTCGCGCCTTTCTGCAAATGGTGCACTACGATCATGGCGCATTGTTTCTGGATGGCGAATTCCTCGATGGCCTCGAAGAATTCCGACACCGCTTCCGAGCTGTCCTCGTTGCCGTTGAGGAATTTCCGCGCCGGGTCGATGACGCAGATGGAGACTTCCGGCATCTTGCGCAAGCTTTGCAGATACTGGCCGAACGTCATATCCATGTCGGCGAATTCGGTGCGGTGGAACTGCAGCCGCAATGCGCGGCCTTCCGGGTCAAACAGCTGGTTTCGCGCATTCACAATGGCCGGGCCGTCCTCACCGGAGAAATAGACGCAGATGCCCCGGCAGGCCGACTGGTTCACCGGCTGGCCGAGCCAGAGCGGGTGCTCGTTCTCGCGCCAGTCCATCGAGGCGAAGACGCAGAGCTGGTGCGCCACCGAGGATTTGCCCGTGCCGCCCGCCGCCGCGAGCAGCGTCACCGCCCCGCGCGGGATGAGGCCGGGGACAACGAATTCGAACGTCTCGTCCTTGCTCTTGCGCATTGGTCCGGTGCGGTCGAACAAATGCAGGTCGCGGGCGCAGAGATCGTAGAAGCGGTTGTTGTGCTCGATGTGTTTTGAGTCCTGCCCGAAATGCACATAGAGGCGGTGCTCGCGGTCATAGGCGTTGAAGCAGAGCGCGCAATCCATGGATTTCTGTACCGGCACCGTGAGGTGGCCCACCAGCTCCTGCGGGGGTAGGTGGCGCAAATTTTCGGGAATCAGCGCATCGATGTGCGGATGCTGGAACAGGCCGTGCGCGCAGAGGTAATTCAGGCCGGAGAGCAGGTAGGCGTCCCAGTAATCCTCGCTCTGGATGTTGCTGAGATCATAGAGCGCGCGGCACCCATCGACCGTGCGGCCCCCTTCGTGGGGTGAGAGTGCGCCATCGGCGAGGCCAAGCAACTTCAGGCCAGCGTCCTTGTTTTCACCACGCTCGAACGGGCTGGTGAGGATGCCGATTTCCTGCGGGCGCTGACGCTGGTCGGGCGTCATGCGCGCGATGCCGAGCGCAAAGCCCGTGGCCCAGAACACGCCGCTGCCAATGGGAGTATAGGTGTCCTCGCCCGACTTCGCGTGCACCAGCGGATTCAGCAACAGCGGCGAGTTGGGCAGGTTGCCCTCGTTATAATGCTCCATCACGAAGGCCACGGCCTCCGCGATCTGCGCCGGGCCGAACCAGAACCGCAGGCCGCCCGCCTTGGCTCGCCAGACCTCCTGCGACTCCTCCGTGTAGAGGCACATATAGCCGTTCAGCCCCTGGCGCTGATGCGCGGCCCACAGCAGGGCGAACTCTTTCTCCACGGATTCCCGAACTTTCTCCACGCTGGTCATGCATGCATCCTGTTGCTTTACTCTCCAAGATAAGTCTTTAGTCTGCCTAAGTTAAGAATACATGAACCCGCATGCCGTCACACGCTTCGCCCTGCCGCAATATCTATAATGTGCCGCTGAACGTGCCCTTCGTGGATGCGCTGGCGGCGCATCTGCTCGGGCAGTATGGCGAGGCGCCGGACGCGCTGGCGCGCATGCTGGTGCTGGTGCCCACGCGGCGGGCGGTGACCTCGCTGCGTGATACGCTGCTGCGTCATTCCGGCGGGCGGCCACTGCTGCTGCCGCGCATTCAGCCCATCGGCGAGATCGATGTGGAACTGGCGATGCCGGAGGTGCTGTGGGCGCAAGACGCCGCCGCGCGCCCGGAGCTGCCGCCCGCGCTCTCGCCCCGCCAGCGCATCTTCGAGCTGGCCCGGTTGATTGAAGCGTTTCAGCGCCACGGGGAGTCCGGCGTCGCGGCGGATCAATCCGTGCTGCTGGCGCAGGCGCTGGGGGATCTGATCGACGATCTGGCGCGCGAGGAAGTGCCTTACGCGCGGCTGGAGACGCTGGTGGAGGGTGAACTGGCCCATCACTGGCAGAAGACGCTCGCCTTCCTGAAAATCATCACCGAGGCCTGGCCGCAGCGCCTCGCTGAGCTGCGCCGTATCGACGCGGTGGAGCGCCGCAGCCGCATCCTGCGCTTGCTGGCGGATCACTGGCAGGCGCAGCCGCCCGCGCATCCCGTGATTGCGGCAGGCACCACGGGCAGCATTCCCGCCACCGCGCGGCTGCTGGAGGTGATCGCCCGGCTGCCGGAAGGTAAGGTGATTCTGCCGGGGCTGGATCAAAGCTGCGATGATGAGCAGTGGCAGGCCATCCGCCGCGCCGTGTCACATCCGCAATATGGGTTGCAGCAATTGCTGAAGCGCGTTGGGTGCGAGTGGGGGGAGGTGAAGGAATTGCCTCATAACCCCTCCCCCTGTTTACGGGGGGAGGTTGGGAGGGGTGCAGACGCTGGCTCTGAACCAATAGAAGCGCCATTACCCCCACCCCAACCCTCCCCCGTAAACAGGGGAGGGGGCGTAATGAACCGCCTCGCATTCCTCAACGCCGTCATGATGCCCGCGGAACTCTCGCACCGCTGGCGGGAGCTTGCCTTCGATGCGTCCGTGCTCGACGGCCTCGCGATGGTGGAGTGCGAGGACGAGCAGGAGGAATCCCAGGCCATCGCGCTCATGCTGCGCGACGCGCTCGAGTCGCCCGATACGCAGGCCATGCTGGTGACGCATGACCGCGCGCTCGCCCGCCGCGTCGCCGTGCTGCTGCGCCGCTACGGGCTGGCGGTGGAGGATGGCGGCGGCCACCCGCTCATCAACACGCCCGCCGCGGTGCTGGCGATGCTGGCCCTGCGCGCCGCCGAAGCCGAAGCGCCCGCCGAGGTGCTGGCCCTGCTGAAGCATCCGCTGTGCCGTCTCGGTGCGTCGCCGGAGGTGAAATTCAAAAGCGTGTGCGAGATCGAACTGACTTTCTTCCGTGGCATGCGCACCGGAGAAACGCTGGCCGAGCGCGTCGCCCGCATTCCCGCGCTGGAGGAATTCAGCCCCGACGCCGCCACGCTGATGACGCGCCTGACGCAAGCGTTGCAGCCGCTGGTGGATCTGTTCCAGCAGTCGCGCGTGGCGCTGCCGGTGGCGCATAAGGTGCTGGTGGAAGCGCTCGAGCGCCTTGCCGAGACGCCGGAGGAGCCGGGCGCCGCGCGGCTGTGGAACGAACAGTCCGGCCATCTGCTCTCGCAGCAGCTTGCCGACATCTATGATCACTCTTCTTATCTGGGCGAGGTGGAACCCGGCACGCTTGGCGCGCTGTTCGCGCGGCTGCTCTCGCGCGAGACGTTCCAGCCTGTGCATGCCACGCATCCGCGCCTCACCATTCTCAGCCCCGCCGATGCGCGCATGCAGCATGCCGACCTCGTCATCCTCGCCGGGCTGAACGAGGGCTGCTGGCCCCCCGCGCCGCAGAGCGACCCATGGATGAGCCGCGCCATGCGCGAATCCATCGGCCTGCAACCGTACGAGCGCCAGATCGGGCAGGCCGCGCATGATTTCCTCTCGCTTGCCTGCGCCGCGCCCCGCGTCATCCTTACCCGCGCGCGGAAAGTGGCGGGCAGCCCCACGCTCGCCTCGCGCTGGTGGCTGCGGCTCTCCACCGTGCTGGAAGCGATGCCGGAGGAAGCGCGCGCGGCCTTCGCTGCCAAAGGAACCATGTGGCTGGAGTGGTGCGAGGAATTCTCCGCCGCCGAGCGCACCGAATCGCACGACCGCCCGCGTCCCATGCCGCCTGCATCAGCCCGCCCGCGCACCATCTCGGTGAGCCAAGTGGAGCGCCTGATGCGCGACCCGTACGCGTTCTATGCGCAATGCATTCTGCGTCTTCGCCCGCTAGACCCCATCGACAAGGAACCCGGCATGGCGGAGTTTGGCAACGCCGTCCACGCGGCGCTGGAGCGTTTCGCGCGCCGCTATCCGGAGCAGCTTCCCGCCAATGCCGAAGCCGAACTGATGGCGATGATCGATGCCTCGTTCGCCGAGCTGATTTACCGCGTGAAGGCTCCCTCCTTCTGGCGGCGGCGCCTGCAGCGCATCGTGCAGGAGGTGATTGCACTGGAGCGCGGGCGCCGCCAGCTCCTCTTATATATAGAGGCCGAGCGGCCGATGGAGACGTCGCTCACGCTGCCCAGCGGGCCATTCACGCTGAAGGCGCGGCTGGATCGCATCGATCACCTGCGCGGCAGCGGGGCGGACATCATCGATTTCAAAACCGGCAGCGTGCCCTCGGGCCGCGCCGTGCGCGCCGGCCTCTCGCCGCAACTGACGCTGGAAGGGCTGCTGTTGCAGGAGGCAGGGCTTGCCGTGCATCAGCTGCTATACTGGAAAGTGCCCGCCGGCACGAAGCCGAACCCGCTGGAACAGGCGGGGGGCAGCAGCGCCGATCCCGCCCAGCTCATCGCCGAGGCCCGCGACGGCCTGCACCGCCTGCTCGGCTGGTTCGAGCGGGCCGATACCCCTTATCCCTGCCTCGCCGACACCTCCGCCGCGCTCGCGCATAATGATTATGACCATCTGGAGCGGATGGAGGAATGGCGGTGATTCATTGTCAGTGCCACTGACACTCATACCCGCTATGCAGGAAACGCAATGGTCGGTGCCACAAGCCTGACCTATAACGCGGCGCATGAGACGCACAGTTCTTTTTCTTGCCATCCTCTCGCTCACCTTCACCACCGCGTGCGCGGGCGGCACCAATGCCCAGCATTACGCGGGCAACTGGGAGACGCTGAAATACTCCGACTACGCCGCCGTCATGCCCATCCAGCACATGGGCCGCTAGTCACATCTGCGCTGCGTGTGCGGCTTAACAGCTTTCGTGATTGTTTCCTTATCAGCCCTTGACTTGACTGTGAGATGGCGCACGCCTATATCTCATCATGTTGCGCTGCAATAAATTTTGCGCTTCAAACCCTCAGTCCCGTCCGGCACGCGGGACGCCCAACCAGTATGAAGGAGACATCCATGGCCACCAAAGCACCCCGCAATAAGGCCGCATCGGCCGGCAAGTCACGCACCCGCCTGACGCTCGCCGCCAATGCGCAATCCACCAGCGAGAACAACAACGCTTCGAACACGGAAGCGAACGACAATCAAAAGAACGAGTCGTCGTCCAAATCCGAAACCTCTGCCCGCGCCCAGGCCTCCGAAGGGGCAACGCGTGGTCGCGGCACAGCGGCGGCCCGCAAATCCGGCAGCACCCGCCGCACCAAGGCGGCCACCGGAAAGCGCAGCACCGCGAATGCGACGAAGGAAAAAAGCCGCACGTCGGCTTCCAGCCGTGGCCGTTCGGAACAGAACGCCCGCCGCGCGACGGAGAACGTGGTGAACTTCTCCGCGCGCAACCTGCGCGGCGCGTTCGAGCGCGGCGCCGGTGACGCGCAGCGCCTGCAGGAGCACGCGTCGCGTTTCAGCCGCGAAGGCGCTGAGCAGATGTCGCGCACGGCGAACGTCGCCAGCCGCGCCATGAGCGAGAGCGTTGCCATCATGCAGGGCAATGTCGAAACCTGCATGCAGTGTGGCAACATCGCTGCCGACATGACGCGCAAGATGAGCGAGGAAGCGTTCAACTTTGCGAACGACATGTTCTCCAGCAATGTCGAAATCTCGAAAGACATTTTCGCCTGCCGCACGATCAACGACGTGTTCGATCTGCAGAACCGCATGATGCGCACCAACCTCGACAGCCTGTTCAGCCAGAGCGCGCGCATGTCGGAGATGGTGTTCGACTACATGAACCAGGCCGCCGAACCGGTGAGCGATCGCCTCTCGGAAACCACCGAGCGACTGACGCGCAGCATCGCCGCATAAGTGCGCGAAGGCATTTCATCAACGCGTCGCGTGATGCGTAAATGCTACTAATGGAAAACCCCTTTGAGAAATCGAAGGGGTTTTCTTTTTTTTAACACATTATCTGCTAGTGTTCTGACGTTCGTTTTTTTTAAATGAACATGCAATTATAACGAAGGAGGGTTTTATGATTGCGACTGTGAAGAAGGCAGCTCCGAAAAAAGCTGCTGCTGCGAAGAAACCGGCTGCTGCAAAGAAGCCGGCTGCAGCGAAAAAGCCTGCTGCTAAAAAAGCAACCGCTGCGAAGAAAACGACCGCTGCGAAAAAACCGGCTGCTAAGAAGCCGGCTGCTGCTAAGAAGCCGGCTGCTGCTAAGAAACCGGCTGCCAAGAAAGCCGCTGTTTCCAAGAAAGCGACTGCTTCGAAGAAAGTTGCTGCGAAGAAGTAATCCTCTTCGTTGCATGCTTCATACAAGAGGGCCGCTGAATTCAGCGGCCCTTTTTGTATTTGCCTCGATGCTACGCGCTTACTGCGCTCGAATAACATAGTAATGTAGCCGTCATCCTGCGAGCCTGAAGGGCTGCGCAGGATCT
>DBAY01000042.1 GCA_002291925.1 Alphaproteobacteria bacterium UBA998
AACAATGCCTTTTTAGTTTGCAAACAACGCAATCTCCCTTTCTTCTTCAAGCGCTATTTTACATACTCATTAACCATTATTAAATATTAGGGGGTGTATCATTTCTAAATATCGCAAAAATTTAGAGACATGCTCTATGTCAGCCGGTAGCCACGTAATGTCCTCAAGAAAACAGAGGGGTTATTCACTTCTGGAGCTTTCCGTGGTGATTGGCATCTTGAGCCTGGTGGGCGGCAGCGTGCTGAGCCTGGGCAACCGGCAGGTCAGCCAGAGCCAGCAGGCCAGCCTTGCCGAGCGTCTGGACACGATCGAGGCCGCCCTCAGCCGCTATTACCTGCAGCGCAGCGCCCTGCCCTGCCCGGCCTCGCTCACCCAGGCGGAAAACACCACCGCCTTTGGCCAGTCCCCCGCCGCAGGCTGCACCGGCACCCTGCCCGCCGGCACCTCGCGCAGCCTGCCCAGCAGCGGCGTGGCTGGCAATGACGAGGTGGTGCAGGGCGCCGTGCCTGTGCGCACCCTTGGCCTGCCCGACAGCTACCTTTATGATGGCTGGGGCAACCGCATCCAGTACGCAGTAATCCAGAAGCTTACCCACAGCGGCATGGAAGCGTTCTCCACTACCCTGACAACGGGTGTCATTCAGTTAGTGGATGCCAGCAACAACCAGATTACACGCGTCTCTAATCTAAGTTACGTGCCCTACGTCCTTTGGAGCTCCGGTCCAGATAAACGTGGTGCCTATAATCGTAACGGCCAAATGGCCACAGCGGCTTGCGTTACCACACTGGACGCCGAAAATTGCAATGGGGACCATATATTCAGGGATATGAATATTTCGGATACCAACGTATTAACCTCGTTTTACCATGACATTATACGATGGCGCACCCAATTTCCCAATAATTCAGCAACTAAAACAGAGCAAAACCTATCAAAAAATTTTATTCCTGTTCGCAGTATTAATGTTGGTTCAGACCATTCCTGCGCGTTATTGATCGACGGTACAGTTAAATGCTGGGGGCGCAACCATCTCGGCCAGTTAGGAAACGGAAGCACAACTGACAGTGCAATTCCTGTTTCAGTATCCCTCCTGAATTCAGTCACGGAGATTCAGGCTTCCGGCAACCATTCCTGTGCATTGCTTGAGGATACGACAGTACGCTGCTGGGGCAACAACGACAAGAGACAGTTAGGGGATAACACCGGTGTTCCGTCTCGGTCCTCCCCAGTAAGTGTATTTGGCCTATCCAACGCGAAACAACTGGCAAACGGATTTGAACATTCATGTGCCCTCCTGAACAATGGGACAGTATCGTGCTGGGGTTCCGACAACGTTGGGAACGTAGGAGACGGTACAGCAAATCCCACGGAACCTGTGCCAAGGACGGTGGTTACCAGTGCTGGTTTAAATCCCCTTACAAATGTCTTATCAATTGGAACAGGTTCATATCACACCTGCGCGGTGCTCAACACCGGTATCCTGCGTTGCTGGGGCTCAAACTGGATGCGACAATTGAACGATGGTACAGTTACGCCCCGTGCGATCCCTACAACAAATTCGATAAGTGTTGGACAAGTTGCCACTCAATTCAATGGAGGGCTCTATCATTCCTGCGTTTTGTTAAATAATGGCACCATGAGCTGTTGGGGTGACAATTCAGAAGGGCAATGGGGTAATGGAACAATAAAAGCTCCCCCAAGCAATAACGGCAAGCATGACAATGCAGCCGGCCTTTCGGGCATAGAACAAATAGATGCGGGCACATACAACTCGTGCGCCAGGGTGAATGGCGGAATAATAAGATGTTGGGGAATAAACACTAGTGGAGAATTAGGAAACGGAACGGTCAGCGCTCGCAGCACTAGTGCCACAACGGTGAATTTACCCCGCGAAGCAATAGATGTTGAAATTGGAGGGTTTCACGGGTGTGCGGTTTTGTTTAACGGGACCGTGTATTGCTGGGGAGGAAACAACTATGGACAGGCGGGAAAAGGAGTGTTCACCCAGATCGAACCCACTCCCCTTCTTGTTCGCAATCTCAACGACTGAAAAATAATGTCAAGCATGCCCCGCCGTGGGGGAGAAACGCCCCATATCAATGCCGAGCGAACCGGCTGCCAGCGACCAGAGCTCATCCGGCTCCTCATGGAAGACCAGCTCCGGCGTGGCGGGCACGGAAATCCAGCTATTCTGTTCCATCTCGGCCTCAAGCTGCCCGGCACCCCAGCCGGCATAGCCGAGCAGTAGCAGCCGGTGGTGCGGCCCCCTGCCCTGCGCGATGGCTTTCAGTATGGCCGCCGACGCCGTGACGGAGAGGCCATTCTCCGCGCGCAGCGATGTGTCGCTCGCGTAATCGCCGGAATGCAGCAGGAAGCCGCGCTGCTCCTCCACCGGGCCGCCATGTAGCACCGGCAGCGGGCGCATCTGCGGCCCAGCCTCGATGCCCAGCTGATCCAGCACCTCGGAGGTTTGTATCTGATCGAGCGGCTTGTTCAGCACCAGCCCCATCGCCCCCTCCTCGTTATGCACGAAGAGATAGATCACGGACTGCGCGAACATGTCGCCCTTCACCTGCGGCGTGGCCACCAGCAGCTGCCCCTCCAGCCAGCCCTGTGCAACATGGCGCGCCTGCGGCGAGGACGAGGAGTTGAGGCGAATGGAATCGGCGTCGGGAGTGTTCATACGCATGATGTTACCATTGAGAGGGATTGTTTGCCTATGTCCTTGCAGGGCGGGGGATGAAAATTTTTCGAGTGTCTGCCGTCAGGCGCTTGCTTCCTCGTTCTCGGCGGGGTGCCACCAGAGGGGCGCCACCTTCAGCGCCAGACCGCCAGCAGTGACCGGTTCCTCCGCAAGCCGCAGCATGTCCAGCCGTACCAGCGCCAGACCCTGCCCGTGGCAGGAGGAGCGCATCTCGCCCACTTCGCGGCTGCCTGCCATCAGCGGCGTGCCCGCCGGCGGCAGGTCGCCATCGGCGGAGACCCCGCACAGGCGCTTGCGCAGCGTGGCGCGGTGCTTGGAGCGGGCCGTGATCTCCTGCCCCACATAGCAGCCCTTACTGAAGCTGATGCCGTGCAGCGCGTCATAGCCGTTTTCCAGCAGGATGGTGCGGTCGATGGCGGCATCCCGGCTTCCCTCGGGGATGCCCTCACGGATGCGCAATGTTTCGTATGCCTCCAGCGGGGCCTGTGTAGCGCCATGCGCCTCCATAAAGCGGTGGGCGGCGGCTTCGTCCGGCGCAATCACCCGCACGCCGAGCGGTGCATGGCGCGGATCGGTATAGAGCACCGCGCCCCCTTCCCGCTGTGCCGCCCCCTCCCCGCCGGGCAACCCAAGCGCCGGTGCCGCCTCGCGGCCGAGTATTGCCATCACCATGGCCTGCGGCTGCGGCTGCAAAGTCACGCGGCTGCGCAGCTTGTAGAGCGTCAGCATCCGCTGCAGCGCGGGCAGACGGGCTTTTTCCGTCTCCATCAGGTAACCGCCCTCATCCGCACTGATAAAGAAATCGAACTGGAATTTCCCCTGCGCCGACAGCAGCGCGGCAAAGATAGCCTGCACGGGCGAGGCCAGCGCAATGTCGTTGGTAATGAGTCCCTGCAGGAACTCCGCACGGTCCTCGCCTTCGATGCGAAGCACGGCACGGTCGGGAAGTACTACAGCCTGAAGCGTCATACCGTCCTACATAAGCCCGGAGAGTGGCCGCTTCAAGCGACCTCGCGGACGCGCGCTTGCGGGATGTGCGAGGCCACCATCTCCGCCAGCTGCGCGGCCAGCGCCTGACAGACCCGCTCGCGGGCATACTGGCGCTTCAGCCGGTGGAAGGCGTTGCTGGCCAGCGTGCGGGCGCGGTCCTCATCCTTCAGCAGATAGACAAGCCCTTGCGCCAGCGCCTCCGCGTCGCCGGGCGTCACCAGCACCGCCTCTTCGCCCGTCTGCAGCAGTTCCGCTACGCAGGGCAGTTGCGTCGCGAGTATGGGCAGCTTGGCCGCCATCGGTGCCAGCAGGCCTTCACAGGCCAGCCCTTCACGCAGCGGGTAGATGTAGATATCGGCATTTTTGAGTGCCTCTTCCCGCTGCTCGGGCGCGATGATCTCGATAGTGCCCTGCAAACCCAGCCGCGCCGCCTGCCGCCGCAGCGCCAGCATGCGCCAGCCCGCCCCCACGATGCGCGCGCGGCAGTCGAAGCCCTGCTCCTTCACCTGCGCCATCGCCTGGAGAAACAGATCAATACCTCCCGCCTCGCCCGGCACGGTGTCCAGCAGCATGACTGGCGGCTGCTGCCAGACCGGGCGGATAAAGCCGCCTCGCTGGGCGATCATCGGCGGCAGGTAGTGCAATCTATCCAAGGCCACCCCCGCCTCATTGATGGCCGGGAACGTATAAAGATGAGCGGTCAGCACCAGATCCGCCGCCGCGGCCCATGCGTAAGGCGCCGCATCCGCCATGGCCACGATGGGCTTCTCCGCTCCCAAGGCGCGGCGTGCCAGCATCATGGTGAGCCCGTCGAAGCAGAGAACAATCTCCGCCCGCAAGGTGCGCACCAGCGGGCCAAGTTGCGCCGCCGCCCTGGCATCCCGCTCGCCGAGGGGAGCCGAGAGACTCAGCTGGGAGATGGGCAACGGCGCCAGCCGTGCGTTCAGTCGCGCCTTGGGATGGGTGATGGCCGCCACCTCATGCCCCAGCGCCGCCAGCCCGGCCGCCACGTCCAGCACGCGCGGCGCGACCGTTGCATGACGCGAGAGATAAATAAGCGCAATCCGCACGTAGGCCTCCTCCTTATCGCCTGCATAGCGGGATGAGGCAACAAATGCAAAGCCTTAGGCCACCACACGGGGGCGACAGGCGGCAGAAATGCCGAAAGCGGCACCTGCCGGCGTCAGTGGATGGAATAGACGTTCTTCACCCAGCGCCAGTCACTGGGGCGGATGAGTTCACAGCTCGCCACCTTCACGGAATGCAGCTTGCCATCCAGCGAACGCTCCCAGAATTCGAGGAACTTGTGCAATTGCGGAAAGTCCGGGGTGAGGTCCAGCTCCTGCCATATATAAGACTGCAGCAGGCTGGGATGGTCCGGCAGATGGTAGAGGATTTCGGCGGTGGTCAGCCGGTAGTCTTCAAGAAGGACACGCTCAAAGTCTCGCATGTAGCAAATAGTCTCCCTGTTTGTCTGGAAGTAGGCGCTTCTATTACTTATATTGTATCAGAAGCGTTTAAATTTGCATTAAGCGGCTATTTGTCGGACGCAAATTTTTTCTTCTTTTTCTCTTGAATGCACATCAGGGGCGCATTATATTGGTTGGTACGAGCGGGGAAACTCCTCGTAAATCCAGCCTCTTTCGAGGCACCAAAAATTTCTCGAACATTCTCGAAAATTTTTCGTTGACGGTCCCGAGAGGCGGCTATATAAGACAACTCCCTTCGCGAGGAGGGATGCAGAAACCAAGCGTTTCCGCTGCTGCTAGACAAGTGAAGAAGAGTTTTTCTGAAACCGTAAGGTCAACGTTGCTTTCCGCGCGTTGATCATGCGAGTTGATGCGATCACATCGTTTAAAAGAATCGTTACGGACGCAAAGAGCCAGTGCTACAAGACGC
>DBAY01000008.1 GCA_002291925.1 Alphaproteobacteria bacterium UBA998
GCTCCCCCCTTGAGGGGGAGCCAGCGCGCGCAAACGGTAGTGCCGCGCAAGCGGTGGGGGGAGCTCCCCCCCACGCTTCGAGCATCGGCTCCGCCTCGCTCTCATCCGCTCCCCCTCAAGGGGGGGGCAAAGGGAAAGATCGCCCCTCTGTATCCTCTTTTCAGCGCGCCGACCTGCGCCACATCCCGCTGATCACCATCGACGGCGAGGATGCGCGGGACTTTGACGATGCCGTCTTCGCCGAACCCGATACGGACCTGAAGAATCCCGGCGGATGGCACCTGCTGGTCGCCATCGCGGACGTGGCGCATTATGTGCGCTCCGGCTCGGCGCTGGACCGCGATGCGTTTGAGCGCGGCAACTCGGTCTATTTCCCGGATTTCGTTGTGCCGATGCTGCCGGAGGCGCTTTCCAACGGCCTTTGCTCGCTGAAGCCGGATGAAGACCGCTACTGCCTGGCGGTCCATCTGTGGATCAATGCGGAGGGGGATACTATTCGCCACGAGTTCGTGCGCGGCCTCATGCGCAGCCACGGGCGCTGGACCTATACGAAGGTGCAGGAGACGTGGAATGCGATGCAGGCGAAGAAGGGCAAAAAGCCCTCTCCCACAGGGAGAGGGTTGGGTGAGGGAGGGACGGTGCTTAACGCCGAGGCTTCGCTTGTGGACACAGCCCTCACCCCCCGCCCTCTCCCGAGGGGAGAGGGAGCGATTATCGCCAACCTCTTTGGGGCTTATGCTGCACTGCAAAAACACATTGAGAAACGCGCGCCGCTGGATCTGAACCTGCCCGAGCACAAGGTGAAGTTCGATGAGCAAGGCCGCGTGGTGGAGATTTACAAAGTCCAGCGGCTGGACGCGCACCGGCTCATCGAGGCGTACATGATCGCGGCGAACGTGGCGGCGGCGGATACGCTCTCCAAACACCGGATGGGTGCCATCTTCCGGGTGCATGAAGCGCCCGACCTCGCCAAGCTGACCACGCTGAAGGAGATGCTGAAAGGCAGCCATTACAGCTTCTCCACCAGCGGGCGCATCGAGGCGGCGATGTTCAATAACCTGCTGCGGCAGGCCGAGCAGCGCGAGGAAGCGACCACCATCCACACCACCGTGCTGCGCTCGCAGATGCAGGCTTACTACGCGCCGCAGAATGTAGGGCATTTCGGGCTGTCGCTGGAATCCTACTGCCACTTCACCTCGCCGATCCGGCGCTATTCCGACCTCATCGTGCACCGCGCGCTCATTTCCATCTACCAATGGGGCGAGGACGGCATGACGCCCGACATGCTGGAGAAACTGGAAGACATCGGCGAGCATATCTCCACCACCGAGCGCCGCGCCATGCAGGCCGAGCGCGAGGCGATGGAGCGCTACACCGTTTCCTACCTTGCCGCGCATACCGGGGCGGAGTTCGGGGCGCATATCAGCGGCATCAACCAGTATGGGCTGTTCGTGGAGCTTTCCGAGAACGGCGCACAGGGTTTCGTGCCGCGTGGGGCGCTGAAGGATGATTTCTACACCTTTGACCCCAAGCGCGTGCGCCTCACCGGGCGGCGCTTCAAGCGGGAATACCGTCTGGGCCAGCCGCTGCGCGTGATTCTCGATATGGCGGATATCCTCACCGGCTCGTTGCGCTTCGTCATCGTGGAGAACGACCACCGCCGCGCGGCGCCGATGACGTCCGCCCACCGCAAGAAGCACCGGGGCAAGCGGTAAATTGTCATTCCGAACGCAGGTGAGGAATCTTTCTACAGGGAACACAGCGATTGTCGGCGTGACAAGATTCCTCCTCGCTTCGCTCGTTCGGAATGACGGGGTTATGCAGAGAATGACGAGCGCCCCTTGAAGCGTCGCCTCGTTTTCCTTATAGTCCCGCCCGACACAGGAGTTTCCCATGCGCGTCACCATCTACCAGCCCTCCAAAACCGCTATGCAGTCTGGCACCCGGCGGACCAAGCAATGGCGCATGGCGTTTGAATCGGACGGCGCACCGTTCATCGAGCCGCTGATGGGCTGGGTCGGCAGCAAGGACACTACGCCGCAGGTTGATCTCTATTTCGACAGCGAGGAAGAGGCCTGTGAATACGCCCGCCGCAAGGGCTATGACTTCACCGTGAAGCGCAAGAAAGCTCATGTGATTCCGCCCAAATCCTACGCGGATAATTTCAAGACCAACAAGGTAAGAACCTGATTATTATCATATATCAGGCCTCCCCCTTTCACCGATTCTGCTTTCTTCCGCCAAACCGGACCGCGTCAGCCGCGGCGCACCGGGGCTTCCGCGCTGGCATCTCTATTGGTGTGATCACCGCCCTTCCCGCGCGCCTGCACGTGCAAGGCCACGATTTTCTAAATACTTACGCCCATTATGACGAAACTGCGTCGATTCGATTTTTACTTAAAAACAACTAAAACAAGCAGACATTGTAAACAAACTGTCACAATTCACGCCTATACTCCTCGCATGGGGAAGATAAAGCAGATTCATAAAAAATTTAGCTTTATTTCCTATCCTTCCGCACAGGACATTCGGGGAGAAACATGAGTAAAGGACGCTTAACGGCTGACCCGCTCTTTCAGGGGCTGGCACGCCCGACCATGATTGCCGGGGTCAGCTATCTTTACTTCGTGATCAACGCCATCCTTTCGCTGATCGCCTTCATCAATACCAAGGATTTCATCATCCTGCTGATCGTGGCGCCGGCCATTCATGGCGTTGGCTACCTCATCTGCCGCAAGGAGCCGCGCGCGGTGGAGCTGATGATTCTGCGCGGCAAGACGGGCTATCTCTCCAAGAACAACATCGCCGGCTTCCATTTCCACGCCAATTCCTATGACGTCTTCTGATCCATGCTGAACCTGAAGCTCAAACGGCGCGAGGTCTCCAAGGCCAAATACTCCCGGCAGGAATTGTCCACCACCGAGTTCATCCCCTACGCCCATCACTGGGACAAGGAGACGATTTACACTAAGAAGGGCGAGATGATGCAGATCATCAAGCTCGAGGGATTCTCGTTCGAGACGGCGGATGATGACGACATCGACATGAAGAAGATGGTGCGCAACTCCCTGCTGAAAAGCATGGGGGAAGGCAATTACGCCGTCTGGTTTCATGTCATCCGCCGTCGCCAGTCGGCCTATCCCGGTGGCAAGCAACCCAAGAACTACGCCGCCTTCATCGATGAGAAATGGCGCGAGAAGCACCATTCCAAGGAATCTTACGTCAACGAACTTTTCATGACGATCATCCGGCGCGAGGACAAGGAAGGCCTCGGCATGATTGAGCATCTTTACCGCAAGTTCGAGGGGGCCACCGACAAGGCGGTGTCCGAGCGGCTGCGCCGTGACCACCACAAGGAACTGGTGGAGACGGTTTACCGCGTGGTGGCGACGCTGAAGGATTACGGCGCGCGGGTGCTGACCGTGAAGGATACGGAGAACGGCCCGATCTCCGAACCGCTCGAATTCCTGGGGAGGCTGGTCAATTGCGGGGAATACCAGCCGATGGTGGTCCCAAACATGATGCTGGACAGGTATCTCTCCACCCACCGACTCTATTTCGGCTCGCGCGCCATTGAATCGCGCGGGGCGAACGGGTCGCGTTTTGCCGGGATCGTGAGCATCCGCGAATATGCACCTGCCACCGCGGCGGGAATGCTGGACTCCTTCCTGCGGCTGCCTCATGAATTCATCATCAGCCAATCCTTTACCTTCCATAACCGCCAGTCCAACCTGAACCAGATGCAAACCCGCCAGCGCCGCATGATGGCGGCGGAGGACAAGGCCATCTCGCAGGTGGCGGAAATTTCAGAAGCGCTTGACATGGCCATGTCCGGCCACGTGGCGTTCGGCACGCACCACCTGACCGTGATGTGCCTGGAGGACAGCCCCAAAAGCCTGGAGAACGCCATGTCCGCCGCCATTGCGGAGCTGGTGAATCTCGGCATTAACCCGGTGCGCGAGAAGATGATCATGGAGCAGTGCTACTGGGCGCAACTCCCGGCCAATTTCGACATGATTGGCCGCAAGGCAGACATCAACACGCTCAACCTCGCGGGCTTTGCTTCGCTGCACAATTACCCGGTCGGGCGCATCTCTGGCAACCACTGGGGCGACGCGGTGACCGTGTTCGACACCGAGTCCGGCACGCCCTATTTCTTCAATTTCCACCTGCACGATGTGGGCCACACCACCATTATCGGCCCCACCGGCGCGGGTAAAACGGTGCTGATGAACTTCCTCACCGCGCAGGCGCAGAAATTCAAGTGCCGCACATTCATCTTCGACAAGGACCGCGGGTGCGAAATCTTCGTGCGGGCGCTGGCGGGTAAATACACCATCGTCGATCCCGGCAAGCGCTGCATGTTCAACCCGCTGCAGCTGCCTGACACGATGGAGAACCGCAACTTCCTCGTGGAATGGATCAAGGCCCTCATCTCCGTGCATGACGAGCCCGTCACCGCCGAGGATACGGCACGCATCCAGGAAGCCATCGCAGGCAATTACAAGCTGGACAAAAAGGACCGCGTGCTGCGCAACATTGCACCCTTCCTCGGGCTGGAAGGCCCCGGCACCATCGCGGGCCGTCTGAAGCAGTGGCATGGCGACGGGCAGTATGCCGGTCTGTTCGACAATGATGTCGACATCATCAATTTCAGCAACGACACCGTCTTCGGCTTCGAGATGGGCGAGGTGCTGTCCGACAAGAACAGCCTGATTCCCGCGCTGATGTACCTGTTCCACCGGGTGCATCTGTCGCTCGACGGCACGCCCACCATCATCATCCTCGACGAGGCCTGGGCGCTCATCGACAACAAGCATTTCCGCGCGAAAATCAAGGACTGGCTGAAGACGCTCCGTAAGCTCAACGGCATGGTCGTGTTCGCCACGCAGTCGGTGGAGGACGCCACCAACTCGGACATCTCCGACACGCTCATCCAGCAGACCTCGACGCAGATTTTCCTTCCCAACCCGAAGGCCACGGACATGTACCGCAAGGCCTTCATGATCAGCGAACGCGAGTTCAACCTGCTGAAGACCACCGACCCCGGCAGCCGCTTCTTCCTCTGCAAGCAGGGCAAGGACGTGGTGCAGGCGCGCATTGACCTCTCCGGCATGGAGGAGGTTATCAACGTGCTCTCGGGCCGCGCGGAGACGGTAGGCATCCTTGATGAAATCCGCAAGGAAGTGGGCGACGACCCAGATATCTGGATGCCCATCTTCCAGGAACGGCTGAAAAGGCGGAACCGCTGATGCCGCTTCGCCCCGCACATATAACGCTTGCCCTTAGCCTTTCCTACCGCTGGGTAATGGCATGTCTAGCAGTGGCTATGCTTTCCCTTCTACCCTGCCCGGCGCTGGCTACCAGTCAGCCACTCGCGAATACCACCATTCAGACCTGCCCGGAACCTACTGACCCCGCTACCGGTGCCCCCCATGTTGACCCAACAACAGGTGAGAAGCTGCCCGCTTTGGCCGCACGTTATGTTCCTTGCCTGCGTAATATCATCGTCAACGCCGCCTACCAGTTCTTTGATGCGGTTTATCCGATGATGGAATCGGTCATCTATGCAGCATTGGTGCTCGCAGTGGCTTTTTATGGGGCCATGCTGCTTACCCAGATGGTACCTACGCCGAAAGCCTCCACTGAAACGATGATACTTATCCTTAAGGTGGCCTCAGTCGTTGCATTTACCGGGAACCTTTACTGGATCTACGATTCGTCCATTGCAATTCTGAACGGCCTTATTGAAACAGTGACGAACTTCTCCTTCAACGGCGTGGGCGGCAACAGCCTGCGCTGCCAGCTCTCGCTTACTGTCTGGGAGCGCATCGATTGTGTGCTGGACAGGGTAGTGGGTATCAATGAGCAGGCTGGGCGCGAAATCTCCAACGGCATCATTGGTTTTCTCTGGGACAATGCCTTCTCCGGCGCCATGGGCATTTTCGTCTTTCTCGCCGGCCTTTACATGATTGCCAATCTGGTGATGGGCCTCTTCCGTGCGATTGCGCAATACATCATGTCGCTCATCATCCTGGCGCTGCTGGTGATGATATCGCTGCTTTTCATTCCGCTGATCCTGTTCAAAAACACGGCGATGTCCTACTTCACCCGGTGGCTCAAGCAGCTGATTTCCATTATCCTGCAGCCGGTAATTGTCTTTGCGTTCATGAGCGTGCTGCTCACGGCAGTGGATGTGACGCTGTTCAGCGGCCCAAACTCGTTTTACCGCACCGTGGCGGGAGACCGTTCAGCGGATAAGAATTTCAGCCTGAGCCGCTACATGGAAGAAAATAATCTCTACGTGCGCCGCCAAGCCGGTACACATACGCAAAGCAACCAGCCGCCTGCGCAAGCTCCTACTGCCTACGGCAGCGTACGAAACGCATCCAACACACCCACCCTACCCACTTCCGGCCCGGCTTCCCGGCCAGCTGCAAATAACAGCCTGACGGAATTCCTTGTAGGTGTCGAGTACAAGACAATCGACTGGAACCGCCTGCAAAGCATCCGCTCTGGCGGGCCCGCCTTGGGGTCTGGCCCACCCGAGCAGGCCATGCGCCAAGCCGTTGGCAACTCCCTGCTGATGTCGATTGTCACGGTTTTCCTGTTGTTGCAGATCATGACGCATGTTCCGCGCCTTGCACAGGATCTGACAGGGGGCGTGAAAGAAACAATTGACACGGGTGGCCTGGCAGGAAATGCATTGTCGATGGGACGAGGTGTCAGCAGTACAGCGGGCAATATTACGCAACGCCTGGGTGATTTGGTGACTCGGCGTGCAGGGGGGGCCACATGATGCGTAAGCTGGCTACCGCCCTCGGACTGATGGTTCTCGCCCTGTCGCTCATGCTGCAGCCTGTCGCCGCCTATGCCCAAACCGCAAAGCAGGATGACACCACCACTAACATATCCTATAAGAATGGCGCGGGCAGCGAGGCGCGCTGCCCGCAGTTCAAATCCGTCATCATGACGGTCGTCTACTGCGTTCAGATTGCCGTGGTGACTGGCACCCAGCTGTTTCTTTCGCCCATCAGCGATCTGATGTTTCCCATCAACCTTGCGGTAATAACGCTGGCGGTTTCTTTCTTTGGTTACCGCCTTTCGACTGGGGACAGCGAGCCCAAGCGGCGCACCTTTGGCCTACTTCTTAAAATTGGCGTAGTCCTCCTGTTCGGCTATGATTTCGGCGGCTGGATGCTGCCGACCTTCGGGGCCAGCGTCTCCTTGCAGGATGCCATCGTCACCTCCCTGTGGAACTCACCAAACTGCCCAATTTCCGGCTTCACCTCGGGCGCCCCGTCTTACAGCTACATCTCCAGCGGCGGGCAGAATGTCTGGGCGACCCTGGATTGCATCATCGGCAAGCTTTTCGGGTTTGGCGGCTCCTTCGCCATGGCAGCCAGCATCTTCGGCATGCTGGGATCCCTGCTCGGCTCCGGCACCATCGGCATCATGGTGTTTTTCTTTGCGCTGACGACCCTCATCAGCATTTTCTTCTTCGCGTTACGCGTCGTCTATATCTTCCTTGTATCCTTCATTCTGACGGGTTTTCTCATCACCATTTCGCCGATGGTGATGCCGACGATACTGTTTCGTTCAACGCAACATATGTTTGACGCCTGGCTTAAAAACCTGATGGCTTCCATGCTTATTCCGGGAGCCCTTTTTGCTTATCTTTGCTTGATCATGCCACTCCTTGATTATGCTGTCACAGGCAATAATCCAGAGAGTTTACAAAAGGTTGTCAGCGAAAAGGATATCATGAACGCCTACCGCAATGAACAGCAAAGAGTATCTATGGCAACATCGGAAACGGATTACTCATGGTTCCGCGCCACCGGTATTGACATCCAGCAATGGGTGGAAAGAGGGCCGTTCCGTAACGTCCTCGTACCTTCCCGCTCAGCCGCGACGGATGCAGGCCAGTTTACTCGGATGACCAGCATGGATTTTGGTGCCAACCATTTGCAGAAATTGTGGGAAATCGGCTATTCGCTGATGCGGGTGTTTCTGATCGGCATTCTAGTGACTATGATGGCCAATATGATTCCGCAACTTGTGCTGGGATGGATAGGCGGCGGCTGGGCTGCCGGCGACGCTTCGGGCAGCCAGCTGCCGGGCGAGGCGCAACTGAGTGGTGCCATGAATTCACTGCAAGGGCGTTTGACGCAGAGCGCGCGAAGTGGCCGTGGCGGCCCCGTCGGAGGCTTGATGACACTGGTAGGCCGTAGATGAGAGAGGCATAGCGCATAATGAGGAAAATCTTCGGGTCATTTTCTAAACCCATGCTGCTGGGACTGCTGAGCCTCTTGCTCATGTTTCCCCTCATGAGCGCAGCCCAGACGGCCCCGGCAACCGGGGGCGGCGGAAGCAACGATTGTTACAGCCCCCCCTCCACGGGATCCGGGAGCACGCCTATTTGCACGAATCATCCTTTCTTTCAGGCGGATAATCCCTGTTTTCTGGGAAAGCGGGTGAGCGGCATCCTGCAAACAATTATCGAGCGCGTGGAAAATTCCGTCAGCAACGCCTCGCGCAACATCTTCGATGCCATCACGCTGGATCCCGGATACGAACTGATTGTCGGTGCCTCCATGACGCTGATGATCATCTTCTTCGCGGTGGGGGTCATGTTCGGCTTCCTGCAACCGCAACTGGGTCAGCTTATCATCCGGCTGGTGAAGATTGGGCTGCTTGCCTGGATACTGACCCCCGGCTATGGCTGGACGCTGATTGAGGACTATTTCATCCGCTTTTTTGGCCCCGCCGGCCCTAGCAGCCCATACTACCGCCAAACCGGCACGGACTATCTTATTAGCGCTATGATCTCGATTGCGCAGACAGGCTCTGCGTCAGGGGCAACAGCGGGACCCAATTCCCCCTTTCAGGTAATTGAAAGTACTGTGAATCTCGTCTTCTCGCCGCGCATGTTCGTGACGGCGGTGGCTTCATTTGCCACGGTTCCTTTTGGTCCAGCCGTCGGGCTGGCGATGCTTTGGGCCATTTTCAGCTTTGTATGGGCTCTGCTCCGCGCGCTGCTGATTTACGTGCTTTCGAATATTGTAAAATCTTTGCTCTTTGGCCTAGCACCCATTTTCTTTGTATTCCTGCTTTTCGACAAAACCAAACAGCTTTTCACAGGCTGGCTGAACCAGCTGATCAATTTCAGCCTTCAGCCTATCCTAATGTTCGCCTTTCTTGCCTTCTTCTCCACCCTGATCAGTTCAAGTGCAAAAGCCATTCTGGCGCGCCCGGACACCCATGTCTGTTACGTGCATTCCAGCCAGCAGGGCACCACGCCGTTCAGTATGGAGAATTGGCAATTCATCTGCCCGGATGGCAATACTATTCGCCCCTACTCCGGACAACGCACGGCGACTGGCGCATTGGAATGCCCGAGCGGCCGTATTTCCCCCGTCAGCATCGTTGATATTCTGGTGTTCCTGCTGATGGTACATATTGCAGGGGCCGTCATGAGTGTGATCCCGGGCCTAGCCGTTGAGATGTCCCAAGGCGTCACCAGACTTGACCAAGCCATCAGCAATATGTCAGGATTCGGCAGTCAACGAGGCAATGCGGCCGCACAATATCAACAATTGCGTAATCCAACCCCGTCCCGCCCGCCTTCATAAGGCATAGAAAATAAGGATGCCATTTATGACCCGATACATACTCTGCGCCATACTGCTAACCTTGCCGTTAGTGGGATGTTCAGGGGAGCGGCAGGATATGAAAAGCCCCTGCGTAGGGCTGGAGGGCAGCCCATGCGGTTCTCGCAAGCCCGTGAATGCCTGGTGGCTGGCCTAAGCTAAGCTTGCCGAGCCCCTGCGTTTTTGGATGAATCTGTCAGTTTAGCGCACCCCAAAGCCGCCGGGGCGTCCCGTGCCGTTCGAATCGTTTGACTGCGCCAGTGGATCGCGCTCCTGCGCGGCAATCCGCTCCACGACATCTCGGGCGCGGCGCGGACCAATGGCCGGGCTGGTTAGACCACCCGTATCCACTGCCGTGCGCATTTTGGCCATATCCCCATTATTGAGCAGCGAGCCGAAGGCATCGGTTGCCGGTGCCGGGGTGGGTGCCATTGCCTGCTGCGGGGCACGACGACCTGCCTCGCGTACAGTGGAAGAAGGTAGGCGGTTGGCATTGCGAGGACGTGATGACGGACGGGGCGGCGGCGTGACTGCACGTAGTGCCGCTGTGGAAAGCGCAGATTCCATGGAGGTGGCGTTGGAGTCCAACGATTGCGCGCGGCGGTCGGCGGCAGTATTAGCGATCTGGTTGGCCGCCATCACCTGCTGCATTTGTCTCTGCAACGGCGGAATGGAAGGTGCCACGACCCCGGCCTGATTGGCCAGCCCCATGCCTGCGCCGACGCCAAGAACCGTACCTGCCGCGCCTGCGACGAGACCGGTGCCGAGCGCCGGGCCAGCCAGCACCGGCTGGCGTACTTCGTTCGACGCGCGCGCCTGCTCCTGCAGGCGCAAAAGGATTTTCTCGAGGCCCACCTGCACGGAGCCCAGCATCTGGCCCACGGTGAGCAGGCCCGTATCGCGCCAGCTGGCGGGCATGGCTTGCAGCTCGTTCGCAATGCGCAGCGCATTCTCGCTGCTGCCGGATTCCTCGGCATATTTGAGCGCCTGCAGCTTGGCCTGCGCCGAGAGCTTGCCGAGCGAATCGAAGGCCACCTGGATATCGGTATCCAGAAACAGGTTGGGATCGCGCAGGGCGGCGCGGCCTGCCTGCGTGTAGAACAGGTCGCTCAGCTTCTGCGTTTCCTGCAGCAGCTTGTAGACCTCCGCCGTATCCACGCGGTCCAGCAGCGCATCGAGCGGTGTATCGGCGAATTTCAGCCTGAGCTTCTCCAGAATCTCGCGCGCGATCTCAACCGCCCGCGCCTTCACAGGCTCGCTCAGATTATCCACCGACGCCAGCGGAATGGCGGCGCCGGCCAAGCCCGCGCCCAGATCATCGAAGCTGTGGCTGATGACTTCCGTGCGGGCGGGGTCCGGCATGGAGGCCATGCCATCGGGCCGTCCGCCACCGCCGGTCATCACGTCATCGCCGGTCGCGTAGGTATCGAGCGGCGCGGCGAGGTTGCGCGGGTCGAACGGCGTTTCCGTCAGGGGTGGCAGGCGCCAGAACATGTTGGAGCGGTTGCGCAGAAAATTGATCGGCACCATCACCGGGCTGGCCAAATGGCGCAGGCGCTCACCGCGGTAGAGTTTTTCGTAAATTTCGGCCGCCCCGTCGCCTTTCATATTGGCGCGTGAGGGACTGACAGACGTGCCCAGATGCGGCAGCCAGCTGCGGCCGCGGTGCAGCATTTCGCCTACCTGCATGGCCACCTGGTTCAACGAATGGGCGGCCTGGCGGTCGCGCGCGTCATTCTCCACATCGCCGTCGGGGAAGAAATGGTTGAGCAAATAGTTGCGCAGCACCGCGATGTTCATGCGCAGGTCGGCATATTTCTCGTAGCGGCGGCTTTTGGGGTCAAACGCTTCCGGTATGCCGGCGAAATGGGCGACGATCTTGTCGAACTCGTAGCGTTTCGTATTGAAGTCCAGCCCGCCGCCGATGACGGCCAGCTCATGCCGGATCCAGGTATTCTCGCGCGGGCGGACAAACTTGCCCACCCCGGCGGGGCTGAAGACCTGCTGCAGCGCCGCCATGCCCGCCACGTAGGAATTGCCCACATCCGCATAGTTCCCGCTATCCGCAGACTGCGGGAACCAGTTAGGCATCATCAATTCAAGGACCGTATCGGGGCGATTGGCGTAAGGGGCATAAATGCCCGTGTAATCGTTCGCATGCGAGTCCTCGCGGCGCATATGCATGCGCTCAGCATAACCACGCTCAGGAGGCTGATTGCCATCCAAAGGCATGTGCTACCTCCTCCGCTTAGGGGGCAAGCTCATCCGCCGGCTCCCTGTGTGGGTGCCGTGCCCCCTGCCCCGTTATTCGCGGCATTGCCAAGGGCATAGACGCAGAGATCCTCGAAGGAGACATTGTTTTCCTGCGCGATCTTGAAGAGTTTCTCGAAACTATCCATCACGTCCTGCGGAATGGTGCCGCCGCGCTCGCTGGAAAGCCACGCAGCTTGGTTTTGCAACGGATGCTTCTTTGGATGCGGCTCGCCGATATAGACGTGAAAGGGGTGCTTCTGCCCGCCGAAATCACAGGGAACGGTGAAACGCTTCATAGGAGACGCCTTTCTGACTGACTGAATTATATGCTGTATATGTTACCGCATTATGACAGCAGGCGCTATGTCCTCAGCTCGAACACACCGCGCTGATCCTGGACCGGGCGGAAGCGGTCGGTAAGGGAGAGTACTGTCTCCGCCGCTCCCAGAAAGAGCACCCCATGCGGCTCCAGGGCATCGGCCAACCGGTTCAGCACACCGCGCTTAGTCTCTTCATCAAAATAAATCAGCACGTTACGGCAGAAAACCACGTCAAATTTGCCAAATCCATTGCAGGGTTGTATCAGGTTATGCACACGGTAACTTATGCCGCCGCGCACCTCGTCTTTGATGCGCCACTGATTATTGCCGATCTGGCTGAAATATTTTACGAGCAACGTAATCGGCGTCCCACGCTGCACTTCAAACTGCGTGTAGACTCCCTCCTGTGCTTTGGCGAGCACCTGCGTATCAAGGTCGGTGGCAAGAATCTCCCAACCAAGGCCGCCCATGGCCAGGCGCTGCTCGAGTAAAGTCATGGAGATAGAGTAAGGTTCTTGCCCATTTGAGCAGGCAGCACTCCACACGCGCATTTTGCCGCTCGCTTTGGCTTGGCGTACGCGGGGAATCACTAAATCGCGCAGCTGCTCAAACGGCTTGGTATCACGGAAGAACATCGATTCGTTGGTCGTCATCGCCTCGGTGACGTCCCTGAGCAGCGCTTCATCCCCCGGCGATCGGCGCAGCATGGCCACCAGCTCAGCGAGGCTCGCACAGCCTAGCTGGCGGGCAATGGGCTGTAGCCGCGTCTCCAGCAGATATTCCTTATCAGGCGTCAGGGCGAGGCCCGAGCGTTGCTTGAGCAGTTGGGCTATGAACTGGAAGTCGGCAGGCTGAATCATCGCGCGCCCCCGAACACCATCTGCAGGTACGGAGCAATCTGCGGAAGGGCAAGCAGCCCCTTGCAATGGCCATGTTCCGCCACTGCTTTGGGCATGCCCCAGACCGTGCTGGATGCTTTGTCCTGCGCGATTACTGTTCCCCCCGCCGCGGCGAGAAGGCGTGCCCCCTCCAGCCCGTCATGCCCCATCCCGGTCAGCACTAGAAGCAGCAGGCGATTACCATAGATTTCCACCAGCGAGGCAATCATGGGGTCGGCCGCCGGGCGGCAGAAATTGATGGGTGGGTCCTGTGTCAGACAAATGCGGGGGCCTGCCCCTTCGGCTTCCTTTCGGATGCGCATATGGTAGTCTCCTGGCGCAATGTAGATACGCCCAGGCTGAACATTCTCGCCCTCCTTCGCCTCACTGCTGGCTGCACCGCTCGCCTGTTCAATATGTTTAGCCAGGATAGACGTGAAGGTGGGCGGCATGTGCTGGGTGATGAACACTGGTACGGACTCCAGTGCCCGTCCAAGTGCGCCAAAAATCTGCAGCAGCGCCTGCGGACCGCCGGTGGAGGAGGCGATAGCGACAGCAGCAGGACGCGTGGCAGGCATGAGTCCGGTAAAGGAAGTGGCGGCGGTACCGTCAGTAAAAAGCGTGCCTCCACGCGGCGGCTTTGGTATGGTCACGGACTCCACTGGCGCTTGCGGGGCAGGGGCGAGCGCCGCAGCAGCAGGGGCGGCCACAACAGCGGATCGCCCCGTGAGAGCACGGATTTTATCCACCATCTCAACATAAAACCGCTCACCCGCTCCGCGGTCCTGCCGGGCGGAGGGCTTGCTCACATAATCATTGGCTCCCATGGCCAGCGCCCGCAGCGCCGCATCCGCGTTGCGCTCGGTGAAGGTGGAGGAAATAATAATCGGTGTCCTCGGTGCCAGACGGCGGATTTCAGGCAGCGCCGTGAACCCATCCATTCGTGGCATTTCGAGATCGAGGATAATAACATCCACAGAGGCCGATTGCAGGGCGTCAATAGCCATCTGGCCATCCACTGCGCTGACCGCGATGGTGAAATCCGGCTGCTCGCTAAGCCGCCGGTTCAACATGCCGCGTACGATGGCCGAGTCGTCAACAACCATGATCCTAAGCGGTGCTAAAGAAGGAGTGGTCAACATCATGCAAGGCTCAGAGTAGGCCAAGCTGTATCAGTTTGCCCTTCAGAATTTCCTCGTCATAGGGCTTCATGACATACTCATTGGCCCCGCTGAGCATGGCCTCTTGGATGTGCCCGATATCCGTTTCTGTCGTGCAGAAAATGACCGTAGGAACCTCACCGCCGGGTGTGCCGCCACGCAACACTCTCAGGAAGGCAAGCCCATCCATCACGGGCATGTGCCAGTCAAGCAGAATAAGCGATGGCTGATGCTTGACAAATACGCGCAGCGCCTCTTCGCCATCCTCTGCTTCGACAACAGCATATTCAAGGTTTTCCACCATGCGGCGCGTGACCTTCCGCACGATCTTTGAATCATCTACGATCATGCAGGTTTTCATAGGCAACTTCTGTCAACGCTATTAGAGATTGATTACAAAATCCTAGGATTGAAATGTTAAGATTGACTGAATATCCAGCAAGACTAGCAATTCCGAATCCAGTCGGCAGATCCCTCCCGCCACATCTTTCCATAGCGGTTCAAGATTAGCGGGCGCTTTCTCAATCTGGATCATTGGCAGATTCAGCACATCACCCACCGCATCGACCATAAGGCTATAAAGCTCATCCTGATATTCTACTACGATATGCATGACTGAATGCGGGTCTGGAAACGGATCAAGTCCCAGACGGGCCCGCATATCGACTACAGTAACAATGCGCCCGCGCAGATTGAGTGAGCCAGACACCTCGCGGGGGGCCAAAGGTACAGGCGCAATGGTTTGGGCACGCAGCACGTCCTGTACGACCATGACAGATGCGCCGAACAACTGGCCGGACACCCGCATAGTGACAAAACTTTGGGCACTACCCATAACCGAGAGGGCGGAGGGCGGCGGCGAGGCGTCGTAAGGCTGAAGGGCATTTGACATTAGGCCACCTCTTGCATACTGAGCGAAAGGCATTCGGCGATGGACTTGATCAATCGCTCCCGCTCTGTTTTCATAACGAAATCGTTCATGCGGCTTTCATTCTTCAACCGCTCTATATCTGTGTTCATGGTGGCGGAAAAACCGATGATAGGCAGGTCAGCGAATCTCGGTGTGGCGCGCAGCACACGGGTCAGGGTAAATCCGTCCATCTCGGGCATTTCAATGTCTGTGACGACAATATCAATCGGCTGCCGCTCCAGCAGCGCAAGAGCTTCCTTGGCGCTTGGCACAGCAGTCACCTGATAGCCGACGGCAGAAAGAAACGGCACAGTGAGACTGCGGAAGAACATACTGTCCTCCACAAAAAGCAGCTTCACATCTGCCGCTTGACGCCCCATCAGGTTGCTGACATCAAACTCAGTCTGGGTTCCAAGCACCTGCGAGAGCAAATAACCTATATCGACCACATCCGTGGTTTTTCCCTGCACCACAAGGCTGCCAAGATAAAGCCGGTTTCGCGCCGCCTTCTTGACACTTGCCTCGGCCAGCGTAATGTCGAGGATTTCCTGCACCAGCAGGCCCACCGTCTTGTTATCATAATTGAAGACAATCACCTCGCAGACGCCTTCGCCCGGCACCGGATCGCCATGTAATGTGGTGAGCGTCATCAAGCCGCCTCGGTATTGCACCACTGGCTGCCCGTCTGAATACTCGATACTAGCGGCATCGATCTCTTCCAGCCGCGACACCAGCTCGAGCGGAACCGCCTTGGGCGCGCCACTGCTGGTGCGGAACAGCAGGAAATTGACCATGCGTCCTGACATATCGCTGCGCACATCCTCCGCGGCGCCGGCGGCGCGCGTCTCACCCAACTCAGCATTGATGCTGCGTACAATGCCGTTCGGATCGAGGATCATGATGACACTGCCATCCCCCAAAACAGTATTACCGGAGTAGACAGGTATATCTTTCAGCACCGACGATACGGGCTTTACGACGATTTCCTCCGTGTCAAAAATGCTGTCAACGATAAGTCCAAAATCACTGGTACCGATCTTTAGAACAACTACATATTTCTCCTCCGTGGCCTTTTCTGCTGAATGGCCATCCATTCGCAAAACCTGGCTGAGTGAGATAAGTGGCAAGAGCTTATCACGCAGTCTGAGCACGGGAGAGTGATTGATGACCTCCATGCGCGCCTCGCCCTCGCGGCCGGTACGCACCAGCTCCACCACGTTGATTTGCGGGATGGCGAAACGCTGGCCGGAGGCCTCGACGATGAGGACGGAGACAATCGCGAGTGTCAGCGGAATCTTGATATGGAAGGTAGAACCGAAGCCGGGACGCGATTCCAGCTCGACCGTGCCGCCAATCTTCTCGATATTGGCGCGCACCACGTCCATGCCCACCCCGCGCCCGGAGACGCTGGTGACCTTCTCCGCCGTGGAGAACCCGGCGCGGAAAATGAACTGGGCGATCTGCTTCTCGCTCATCTGGGCGATGTCCGCCTCGCTGGCGAGCCCGTTCTCGAGGGCTTTCTGCTTCACGCGCTCCAGATTGATGCCGCGCCCGTCATCCGAAATCTCGATGATGATATGGCCGCCCTCATGGTAGGCGGAGAGCGTCACCAGCCCCGTCTCTGGCTTGCCCGCCGCGCGGCGCTGCTCCGGATTCTCCAGCCCGTGATCGCAGGAATTGCGCACCATGTGGGTGAGCGGGTCCTTGATCATCTCCAGCAGCTGGCGGTCCAGTTCCGTCTCGGCGCCGACCATTTTCAGGTCGATTTTCTTGCTCAGCTCCAGCGAAAGGTCGCGGATGAGGCGCGGGAATTTCGCCCACGCATTGCCGATGGGCTGCATGCGCGTCTTCATGACGCCTTCCTGCAGCTCAGTGGTGATATGGCTCAGGCGCTGCAGCGGGGCCTTGATCTCGTTATCCTCACGGGTACGCACAATCTGCATCAGCTGGTTGCGCGTCAGCACCAGCTCGCCGACCATCTGCATGAGGTTTTCCAGCACTTGCAGGTTGACGCGGATGCTGGCCGAATCGCCCCCGCCGCCCTTGGGGTCGGTCGCCAGCCCCTTCTCGATGGCTTCCTGCTTGACCTGCGGCGTCAGCTTGGGCGCTTCCACCACGGCTTTCTCGGGCGCCGCGACCGGTACCGGCGCGGGAATGGGAGCTGGCGCGGGAATGGGAGTTGGTGCAGGCGCGGCCACGGCCTCTGCCTCCGCCTGCGGCTCGGGATCGGGTACCCAGGTCGCCGGGATCGGCTTGAAATCATCGAGGCTGAAATCCTCCACCGGCGCCTCGGCGGCGGGCGCGGCCCCGGCCTCGCCCGGCCCCTCATAGACCGCGCCGTTGGAATCCGCGAAGACGTTCAGGCGGCGGATAAGGTCGGAGTCATCGCCTTTCGGCTCCTCGCCATGCTCGCCGAGATAGTCCATGATGCCCTTGATGCAATCCAGCGACTCCAGCACGAGCGAGATGGCCTGCGAGGACACGGCAATCTGCTTGTCGCGGATTTTGCCGAGCACGTTCTCACCGGCATGGGCCACCGATTCCAGGCGCGGCAGCCCGAGGAAGCCGCAGGTGCCCTTGATGGTATGCACCAGCCGGAAGATATTGCCGAGGATTTCCGTATCGTTCGGGTTCTGCTCGAGCTTGACCAGCTCCGAATCCAGCGTGGAGAGGCTTTCCGAGGTTTCGGTGATGAATTCCTGGATGAGATCGTCCACGGAAGGCTCCTATTTGCGGGCAATGAGTTCGAAATAATTGGGTTCGTGATCAAGGCTCAGCGCCACGCCCAGCCGCTCGGCGAGGCGTTGGGTGAACACCGCCTGCACGCTTTTCGGCGTCATCTGTTCTTCCGGCAGGTAGTTGCGCAGCGCGGCCACCACATGCTCGTCGGCTTTCACCAGGTCGCCCTCGCCGCGCACGCGCACCTGTTTGCCGTCCATGCCGGATTTTTCCAGCCGCACGATCAGTGTGCCACCTTTGATCATCGCGGCATTAGCGATAATCACCATATTCAGCATCAGCTTGGAGAAGCCCTGGCTAATGCCGATATCCGCCGCGTCGGTATGTGTATCCGGCCAGTCGAGCTTTAGGCGCGTCTGGCGAAGATATCCCTCCACCAGCGCCTTTTTCTCGCTGAGCGGTGCGTCGCCGGTTTCCTTCAGCACACCGAAGGACTGGCGGAAATATTGCAAACGGCTCACCGCTTCGCGCGCGCTGTCAGTGATCAGCTTCATCGCGTCTTCGTTCATGGAGAAATCTTCTTCCTCGAGGAACTCCGCGCCGTTGCTCACCGCCCCGATGGGGCCGGTGATGTCGTGGCACAGGCGCGTGCAGAGCAGTTCGGCGAGCAGAAAAGGATCGTTCATGCAGGGTCATCCGGAGAGGCGATGGGGGGATTCCCACCGTTCCACGCATTAGAGCGTATCTTTCTAAAGATTTTGTAAACTTGCACGCCCCTGCGCGAACGAGCCGCCGCTGCGCTCAATGACGACGCAGAAAAGTCACGGTTGTGTCATCGGAGAGGGCGGGATTGAAGCGGTAGTTATTGTCATTGAAGGCTTTCAGCGCTTCGATCGTCTCGACGCGCTGGCGGACGAGGAAATCCGCCATCAACCCGCGTGCCTGCTTGGCGTAAAGCCCTACCACCTTTGGCTCGGCAGTGCCTTTCTGATCAAGGAAGCAGACGTTTATAAGCGTGCCCTGCAGGTAGGAAGGCTGCACGGCCTTGAAATATTCCTGCGAGGCAAGGTTGAGGAGGATGGGCTGTTTCTGCCCCGCCAGCGCCGCGTTAATGGCCTCCGTGATGCTACGGCCCCAAAAGGCGTACAGATCCTTGCCGCGCGTGTTCTTCAAGCCAATCCCCATCTCCAGCCGGTAAGGCTGCATGAGATCCAGCGGGCGCAACAGGCCATACAACCCGGAAAGGATGCGCAGATGCGCGTTGGCATAGGCGAAATCCTCCGTGCTCCACGTGCCAATCGTCAGCGGCTCATATACATCGCCCTTAAAGGCGAGGATGGCGGGCTTGGCATTCTCCAGCGTGAAGGGCTGGCTGAATTGCCGGTAGCGTTCATGGTTGAGGGTGGCGAGCGATTCGCTGATGCCCATGAGCTTTCGCAAGCCCTCCACCGGCACCTCACGCAATTGCGCCACCAGTGCTTCGCTGTCGTTCAAGAAGTCCGGCTGGCTGGCGGGCAAGGGCGCGCTGGCCGGGGTCATATCAAGCGTCTTGGAGGGCGAAAGCAGCGCCAGCATGCTTAAAAATCCGTGCAGCGCCCCGCGCGCTCCCAATCGCCGTAGCGCGTCGGCTCCGGGCCTTTGGGACCGCCGATTTCCTGCACGGGTGCCGGCGTGGCCTCCGGTGCGCCGGGCGTCGGCGTTTGCGGTTTGTCCGGGGTTGGAGTATGCGTGGGGTTCTGGCTCATGCTTATCTACATAATCACCCTCACCCCGCTTGTCCATGCCCGCCCCCGATCTCACCGCCCGCCGCCTCGCGCTTGACTGCCTGGAGCGCATCCGCGCCGGTGAGGAGCTGGACGCCGCGTGGATGAATGCCACAAACCGCCGCACGCTCGATGAACGTGACCGCGCCTTCGCCCGCCAGCTGGTGCTCACCACCCTGCGCCATTTCGGCGAGATGGAGGCGGTGCTGAAGGGGTATGTGAAAAAACGTCCCACGGAGCGCGCGCAGCTTATCCTGCTGCTCGGCATGGCGCAGATTCTCTGGCTGGAAGTGCCGCCACACGCCGCTGTGGATACCGCCGTGACGCTGGCGAAGAAAGCCGGGCTGGTGCCGATCTCCGGGCTGGTCAACGCCGTGCTCAAGCGCATCGCCGGGGCGCGGGCGGAGGTGATGGCCGCCGCGCGTCCGGAGGAAAACCTGCCCGGCTGGCTGCGCAAGGCCCTGACAAAGGCCTATGGCGAGGCCGAAATGCGAGCCATCGCGCAGGCGTACACCACCCTGCCGCCGCTGGACCTCACGCTGCGCGACCCCGCGTCTGCTTCCCACTGGATCGATGCACTGGAAGCCACCCCTCTGCCGACCGGCAGCCTGCGCCGGGCGCTGGCGACCGATGTGCGCGCCCTGCCCGGCTTCGCGGAGGGCGCATGGTGGGTGCAGGATGCCGCCGCCGCCCTGCCGGTGCGCCTGTTCAGCGACCTGCAGGGGCATACTGCCCTGGACCTCTGCGCCGCCCCCGGCGGCAAGACGCTGCAGATGGCCGCACTCGGCGCGGAGGTCACCGCCGTCGACCGCTCCGGCGCGCGCCTGACGCGGCTGCAGGAGAACCTTGCCCGCACCGGCCTGCATGCCCGTATCGTCGAGGCGGACGCACGGCATTACACGCCCACTGCCCCGGTGACGCGCATCCTCCTGGATGCGCCCTGCACCGCCACCGGCACGCTGCGCCGCCACCCGGATGTGGCGCTGCATCGCCAGCCCGGCGATCTGGCGGAGCTGGCTACGCTGCAGCGCGCGCTGCTGGATCACGCCCTCACCCTGCTTGTGCCAGGCGGCGAGCTGGTCTACTGCGTCTGCTCCCTGCTGCCGGAGGAAGGCGAGCAGGTCCTGCGCGACGCGCTGGCCCGCCACCCGGCCCTGCGCGTCCGCCCCGCCGACGCCGCCCGGCTGGGGGTTCCGCCCGCGTGGGTGACGCCCGAGGGAGCCCTGCGCACCCTGCCCTCTTACTGGCCGGAGCAGGGCGGGCTCGATGGATTTTTCGCGGTCTGCCTGCAGAAAACCTGATTTTTTGCCGACACTGAAAAGCGAGTGCGGCGCTTTATTGCAATTACCCCGGCGCACGGTTATCTTGCCGTACATTCACCGCCATAGACCCTTATGCCCCAACCTGTTCGCATCGCTCCCTCCATTCTTTCCGCTGATTTTGCCCGTCTGGGCGAGGAGGTGCGCGCCATTGACGCCGCCGGGGCGGAATATATTCATGTTGATGTGATGGATGGGCATTTCGTGCCCAACCTCACCATCGGCCCCGCCGTAGTGAAGGCGCTGCGGCCCCATTCCAAGAAGGTGTTCGACGTTCACCTCATGATTGCCCCTGTCGATCCGTTCATCGCCGAATTCGTGGATGCCGGAGCCGATATTCTGACCATTCATGCCGAGGCCGGACCGCACCTGCACCGCAGCCTGCAGGCCATCAAGGCGCGCGGCATCAAGTGCGGCGTCTCGCTGGTGCCCACCACACCCGCGAACGCGATCGAGTATGTGATGGACATGGTGGATCTCATCCTCGTGATGTCGGTGAATCCCGGCTTCGGCGGCCAGTCCTTCATCCGCAGCCAGTTGAAGAAGATCGAGGAAATCCGCCGCATGATCGACGCATCGGGCCGCACCATCGACCTGCAGGTGGATGGCGGCATCAACCCGGAGACGGCGCGCGAGGTCATCGCTGCGGGGGCCGATGTGCTGGTCGCCGGCTCGGCCGTCTTCAAAGGCGATGCTTCCGCTTACGCGGCCAATATCCGCGCCCTGCGAGGTGGCGCATGAGCGACTGGCTGACGGGCAGCATGGAAGCCCATATAGCGGCGCTGCGTGACTGCGTGGCCGCCGAATCCGCTGCGATGGACAATCTCGCCGCCCGCCTCACCGCCACCCTGCGCGGCGGCGGCAAGCTGCTGGTGTGCGGCAATGGCGGCAGCGCCTGTGACGCCATGCATATCGCTGGGGAATTCGTGGGCCGCTTTACGCGGGAGCGTGCCGGGTTTCCGGCCATCGCGCTTTCGGCGGATGCGGGTATCCTCACCGCCGTAGGCAATGATTACGGCTTCGACTCTGTGTTTTCCCGGCAGGTGGAAGCGTATGGCCAGCCGGGCGACGTGCTGATTGCGCTTTCCACCTCCGGGCGCAGTCCCAACGTGCTGAAAGCCTTGGAGATGGCCCGCACGCGCGGGCTTCATTCGGCGCTCTTCACCGGCAGCCGCGGGCAGGACATGGCCCACGTGGCCGACCAGCTGATCGTGGTGCCCGCCACCGAGACGGCGCGCGTGCAGGAGGTGCATATCTTCCTGCTGCACCTGCTCGCCGACCGCGTGGAAGCCGCGCTGATGGAGTCCGCCGCGTGACATCCCCCTTCACCCGCCTGCGCATGGGATGGCTCTGGCTCGCCGCCGGGCAGCCCGCCGTGGCGCGCGCCCTGCGGGGTGAAGACACACCCGCCCCTGCCCGCTGGCCCGGCAATGCGGCCACCGGCAAGAAGCTGCTCAAACGGCGCTTCCTGTTCGCCGGGTGCGACGTGGAAATGGCCGGGCGCATCGCCTGGCAGGTGGAATCTGCCAACGAGGCATGGCAACAGGCGCTCTACGGTTTCCGCTGGATGGAAGACGTCGCCGCCACCGGCAACGTACGCATCGCCTCCAGCTTCTGCCGGGAATTCGTCAATAGCTTCATTGTTGATCAGGACGAGCTGGCCCCCGTCGCCTGGGCGCCGGATGTCACCGGCATACGGCTGGCCGAATGGCTGCATCACCGCGTGTTTCTGCTGAAAAGCGGCAGCCAGCGCTTCCAGCGCCGTTTCGTGCGCGCTTTGATTGCGCATGTCTGGCGGCTGCAGCGCATGGGGCGTGACGCGGTGCCGGGCGAAATGCTGCTCATCGTGAAGGGGCTGCTCGCTGCCTCGGTGCACCTGCCCATGCTGCGCCTGCCCCGCCAGCCGCTCTACGACGCGCTGGACGCGCTGCTTGACGAAATCGTGCTGGATGATGGCGTGCATGCCTCGCGCTGCCCGGAAATCCATCTGCATGTGCTGCAACATCTGATCGAGATGCGCGACCTGTTGCTGGAAGTGGGCGAGGAGCATGTGGGGCTGGAGAAGGCCCTGCTCGGCATGGGCAGCGCGCTGCGCTTCTTCTGCCATGGCGACGGGCGGCTGGCGCTGTTCAATGGCTCGCTGATGGAAGAGCCGCAACTGATCGCGCAGGTAATCGGTCGCTCCGACAATGGCGAGCCGGTGCCCGCGCACATGGACGCCTCCGGCTTCTTCCGGCTGGAGCGCGGGCATGCCTGCCTGCTGCTCTGCGGCCAGCCGCAGCGCCCGCTGGCGGTGCAGACGGCATCGCTCGGCAGCTTCGAGTTCAGCGACGGGCCGGAGCGCTTCGTCATCAATTGCGGCGGCTATCGCGGCACCAGCCCCATCTGGCAGAATGCCTCGCTCTCCCCGGCGGCGCACTCCACCCTCTCGCTGGAAGCCGTCCATGGTGCGGAGCGACGCAACTTCGCCCTCTCCGGCGACGAAGTGCTGATGCTCAAGGCCGATACGTTCCAGAATGACGGGGCGCAGCTCACCGCGCGCACCATGCACACGCTGCGCACCGGCGAGAATGAGGGCGTGCATGAGCGCGAGCTGCGGCTGAACGCGGGCGGGCTGCAATTCAGCGGCATCGACAGTTTCCGCCTGCTGCGCACCGCCCCAGATGCGGCCCTGCAACTGAACCTGCGCTTCCATCTGCACCCGGACATCCGCTGCCAGCGTCAGAAGGATGGCACGATTTCGCTCTCCTCGGTGGGCGGGTCGGTGTGGTATTTCACCTCCACCATGCCCAAGGCGACGCAGATCGAGGAAAGCGTCTATCTCGGCTATTACGGCAAGCCCCAGAAGACCCTGCAGATTGTCATCAGCACCGAGGTCACCACCAAGCTCACCGAGTTCCGCTGGTCGCTCACACGGCAGGCCGAAACCCTCTAGATGGGCTGAAAAACTGATGAATTCATGATGTTCCCTTTATCTAGGCTCTTTTATAAAGACCGCCAACAGGTTAAAATTCTTTACCTGCAAGCCGTTATCCAGAGAGGGACTTATGAACGAGAAAAAGAACACGATACTCATCGTTGATGACGAACCGCAGATCCGGAAACTCCTGCAGATTTCGCTGGAAGGTGCGGGCTACAAGGTCGTGGAATGCGACAACGCCAATGAAAGCATCCGCCTCTCCGCCTCCGTAAAGCCGGAAATGATGCTGCTCGACCTTGGCCTGCCCGACCGCGACGGCAAGGAAGTCATCAAGGAAGTGCGCGGCTGGACGCAGCTGCCCATTATCGTGCTCTCGGTGCGTGACAGCGACGACGAAATCACCAAGGCCCTCAATCTCGGCGCGGATGACTATGTCACCAAGCCGTTCAACCCGGACGTCCTGCTGGCGCGCATCAATGCCAACCTGCGCAAGGCGGCCACCAAGGAAGCCGGCGAGCCAGAAATCCGCAACGGCAAGATCCGCATGGACCTGGTGCGCCACGAAGTGTTCCTCGACAACGAGAAGACCTTTTTCACCCCGAAGGAATATGAACTGCTGCGCTACTTCCTCTCCAACCGCGGCAAGATGCTGACCCACAAGCAGCTGCTGAAAGACGTCTGGGGCCCCGCCCACGGCGAGGACATGCAGTATCTGCGCGTCTATGTAAGCCAGCTGCGTGAGAAGATCGAGGAAACGCCGTCTGATCCGGAATACATCATCACCGAACCGGGCATCGGCTACCGCATGGAGATCGTCGAGCAGCCGGCGAGCCTGCAGGCGGAACCCACAAAGCAGGCCGCCAACGCCTGATGATTCACGCCTCTCTAGGAAGCGGCGTGATGCAGAAAAGCACCCGGAGACGGGTGCTTTTTTGTTGCGCGCAACGGCACGGAGGCGCTCACAAGCACCTGCCGGAGCAGCTCCTCCGTGTGTGCGCCCTGCAGGGGCACTTCCAGCAGGTCACGCGCGGTCAGGTGACGCTGCACCGCCACGGCGACGGATTGCGCCAGATGCGACGCATCCGCTGCGGCGATCTCCGCCCCCAGCAGCACTCCGTCGGACGCACGGGTGTAGAGGCGCACCACGGCCGGAGCGCCGCCTGCCAGCAGGTGATCCGGCTCCCAGCGGGCTTCAAAGGCTGAGACATCCGACCGCTTCAGCAGGGACGCAATATCCCCCACCGTGGCAAGGCTGACCTCGCCCGCACAGACGCTAAAGGGCAACGGCACGGCTCGTGGGGCCGTATCGACGCCCAGCGCATAGCGCACGGCCTGCACCCCTTCATCGCGTGATTCATGCATGGTGAAATGCTCATCTGAAGCATCGCTGGTCAGATAGACAGGTACGCCTTCCAGCTGAAGCGTGCGCGCGTCATAACTCGGCATGCCCTCGTCATTCTCCGGTATCTCCAGTCGGCGCAGTGAAAGGCCGTCCAGCACGGGACGGCGGCCCAGACTGACATAAAGCGCGTCAACCGCGCAGAACTGGTCTTCATTCCATCGCAGTTTCAGGCCGGTGGTAGTTTCACGCGGTGTTGGGCGCACGCCCAGATACATGGGGAACGCAGCGCTCAAATGGCCATGCATGCGCTCCACGAGGGGACCATGCACCAGCCCGCCAAGCTGATGGCGTTCATCAAAACTGGTGACGCGGGAGCCAAGTTCGGCAAAGGCCTGCGCCATGGCCAGACCCGAAGGGCCGAGACCGACCACGCCGATGCGGTGGGGCAGATCCTGGCGCTTGAACAGGGTTTCCGCAGTCAGCAGCCGCTCACGGTAGCCTTGAAGATACGACGGAACATAAGACTGCATCCCGGTAGCCAGCACGACCGTTTTGGCATGATAGAGGTTTCCGCCCGCACGGATTTTTGTCGGCCCCTCGAACTGCGCGGAGCCTTCGATCATATAGGCGGAGCCGCCGTTGAGTCGGACGCGGAGCTGCTGCGCCGCGGCTTCTGCCGCCTGACGGGCGGACGCCATCAGGCGGGGCACATCCACCGTTACATTCTCGCCCCCCTCGATGCCCAGCCGCGCCAGCTTGCGCTGTGCCGCATACAATCTTACCGCGTTCAGAAACGCATTGCTCTGAACACTGACATGGTACGCCCCGGACGCCGCCAGCGGTCCGTTATTGATGAGAATCACGTTGTCGGTATAGCGCCGAGCTTCCTGCAGGGCGTTGATTCCTGCGGTGCCGCCGCCGATGATGATGACATCCAAACCGATGAAAACTGCGCGCCACTAAGACATCTCCTTTTCATCAAGTGTCGGGCGCTGGGCATAAATTCTCCATAAGCTGTTGTTCGGTTGTTTATTCTTCTCTTAGCTTCACGCTCTCCCGCTCGCTTTCCCGCTGATACCGTGTAGCGGAAGATGAAGGGAACAAAGGGGAAACATCTTCCATGCAGCAATCCTCCCGTATCGCCGGCTATGTATTTGGCTTTCTGGCCCTTTTCGCCCTGGTGGTGGGCATTGTCACGGTACTGATGCGAAATTTCTTTGCCATTGAACAAGTTAACCCGACAGGCACAGCACTTTACCTCGGCATCGCCGTGCTGCTGATCATCACCATCGTGCCGGTTTTCCTGCTCAAGAAGCTGGGCAAGATGTCCCGCCGGGTGGAACATGACCAGTCGGACTTCAAGGCCAGCCGCATCGCCGAGCACCAGGACCGGCCCAATATCCAGTATCATTGATATCAGGCACTGAATCCGCTAGCGTCGGGCGCATGAGAGACGCCCGCGCCATTTCCCGGATTCGGCCTGCCCGTCGCCTGTTAACGACGCATAGCGGGCGCGTGCTCCTATTGAGCATCGTCTTCGTGCTGGCCCTCTCATGGCTTTCCTCCCTGCCCGTGCGCGGCGACGGCATGCTGTGGTACGGCCAGCTGCAAAAACCGTTCTTTACCCCGCCCAGCTGGTCGTTCGGCGTCGTCTGGCCCATCCTCTATGTCCTGATGACGGTCGCGGCATGGCTGGTCTGGCGCAAGCGCCACAGCGAAGAAGTGGGCACGGCGCTCATCGTCTTCGTGCTGCAGCTTTCCATCAACCTCGTCTGGTCCTACCTGTTCTTCGGACTGCGCTCGCCGGTGCTTGGTTTCGGCTGGATTCTGGTGCTGCTGCCCCTCGCCGTGCTGACCTATTCGCTGTTCCGCCAGCATTCACGCGCGGCGTCCCTCCTGCTGCTGCCCTACCTCGCCTGGACCAGCTTCGCTCTGCTTCTGGCGGGCAGCATCTGGCGGCTGAACTAGGCCGCCGCCCGCAGCTTCACACGGAGAGTTTACCCGCCCTTCCCTAGCATGGCGATGGCCTGCCAGCGCAGACGGAGAACCCTTGATGAGCATTTTTCTGACCCCCAACCGCTTTGACGGCACGCCCCGCAAGATTGGCGTGGAGCTGGAATACACCGCCCTTGACCTGAAGGCCTCGGTTGCCACCGTGCAGGAAGTGTTTGGTGGTCATCCCGAGCAGGTCGGAAAATACCGCTACCGGCTGCATGACACGGCCCAAGGCATGTTCACCGTCGAGTTGGATGTGAAGCTGATGCACCAGCTCAGCACCCATGTCGGCACGGAAGAAGCGGAGCGGCACCGGCTGGAGGAAACCGCCGACGCACTGCTGAGCCCTATCATGACCCGCCTGAGCCCGACAGAAATCATCACGCCGCCCCTGCTTGAATCCGAGCTGGAGCCGCTGGAGCGGCTGGTGGCCCTGCTGCGCGCCCGCGGCGCCAAGGGCACCGGGGCCAGCATGCTCAACGCCTATGGCATGCACCTCAACATCGACATCCCCTCGCTCGAGAGCGAGGTCATCCTCGCCTATCTGCAGGCATTCGTGCTGCTGCAGGATTGGCTGACTGAGCAGCTGGAAATGGATCTCACCCGGCTGATTGCGCAATACGCCAAGCCGTTCCCGGAAGCTTACGCCAAGCATATCCTGCACCCCGGCTACCGGCCAGATATCGAGACCCTGATCGATGATTACCTCGCCTTCAACCCGTCGCGTGACCGGGCACTCGACATGCTGCCCATGTTCGTCTGGATGGATGAACCTCGCGTGCGCGCCGTGGTGAAGGATGCGCGCGTGCAGGCACGGCCCACCTTCCACTTCCGCATGCCCAACTGCCGCATCGACGAGCCAGGCTGGACCATCGGCACCGAGGTGCAGGCGTGGGGCCATGTGGAACGGCTGGCGGAAGACGCCACGCTGCGCCGCCGCATGGCGAAGGCTTTCCTCGCCGATACGCAGCGGCTGATGCATCGCTTCGACGATGAGTGGCGGGAACAGACCGCACGATGGCTCGCGCCCGCCTGACGCCCCTGCGGCCGCTCATCGGCATCACGCAGGGACTGGCCAGGCGCCGCTCCAGCTGGTGGTTCGCCCGCCATGCCATCCTGCGCGCGGGCGGCGAGCCTTTGCTGCTGACGACCGAGCGGCCCCATTACGGCGTCACGCTGGACGGCCTCATCATTGGCGGCGGCACGGATGTCCATCCTGACCTTTACCGGGGCCGTCCGAAAAGCGACTATCATTACGATGCCCTCCGTGACGACATGGAAGTGCGCTGGCTGGAGATGGCGATGCAGATCCGTATCCCAACGCTCGGCATTTGCCGCGGCGCACAATTGCTGAACGTGGTGCGCGGCGGCACGCTGCATCTGGATATCCGCAAAGTGTACGAGAAGGCAGACTACCCCACAGGCACGCTGGCGCGCATCTTCTACCGCAAGCCGGTCACGGTGGTGAAGGATTCCCTGCTCTACCGCATCATCCGCTGCCGCCGCTGCCGGGTGAACAGCATGCACACCCAGTCCGTCTCCCGGCTGGGGCATGATCTGCGTATCACCTCGCAGGAGGATAACGGCATTGTGCAGAGCATCGAGGACCCGCGCTACCCCATGCTCATCGGCGTGCAATTCCACCCGGAATATCTGATTTACCAGCGCCGCTTCCAGCGGTTGTTCAGTAACCTCGTGCGCCTTGCCGAAGAGCGCAACATGGAGGCTTATGTGTGATCAATCTTCTCACTGATCACATCAAGCAGGTCGTCCATCAGAAAGGGCTTGGTCATATAGGCGCTGGCGCCGCGTTTGAGGGCGGCTTCTTTCACGGAAAGATCCTTGCGGACAGTGAGGACAATCACAGGCGGAGTATGTCCGTTAGTGGATCTCTGGATGAGTTCAGGCAGGATGTCGAGCCCGTCGCGATCGGGCAGGCCCAGATCCAGCACCACCAAATCCGGCTTGGTACGCTCGCAGAGGTCCAGCCCCTGCTCGGCGGTCTCGGCCTCGCTGAACAGTGCCCCCTCTCCTTCCAGCGAGATGCGCAGGAAGGTGCGGATGGAGGCGGTGTCGTCGATCACCACGATATGCTTCTTATCAAGCGTCATGACGCCCTTACACCATAAGCGGCATCAAGCCGCCGTATGCTCGGAAACAGCAGGCGGAACACTGCCCCCCCCTCCGGGTGGTTTTCCACCTCGATGGTGCCTTTTTGCGACTCCATGATGCTGCGGCTGATCGCCAGCCCCAGCCCCGTGCCCGCCACGCGGGAGTCTTCCATCTTCAGGCGGAAATATTTGTCGAAAACGAGGTCCTTTTTGTCCAGCGGAATGCCCTGTCCCCGGTCGCGCACCTCGATGAACAGCCCGTCGGAGGCGACGCCGTAGCTGACATCGATGTCACTGCCAGCGGGCGAGTACTTGATGGCATTGTCGAGCACGTTTTCCAGCACCTGTTCCGTCATCATGACGTCTGCTTCGAATTCCAATATCTCGCTGGGGGCGTGGATGTGGATGGCATGGCCACGCAGGCGGGTCTTCATGCGTTTGCGCACGCGCAGGAGGAGTTCGCCGGGGTCGGCCCATTCCATCTTGTAGGTGATGCTGCCGCTTTCCAGCCGCGTCATGTCGAGGATGTTGGTGATGAAGCTGTCCAGCCGCTGCGCCTCTTCCAGCGCCGTCTGGGTGAGCTGCTCCAGGCGCTCGGGCGGCAGCTTCGCGCGCATGCTGTGATAGACGCTGAGCGAGCCGATGATGGAGGCCAGCGGTGTTTTCAGGTCGTGCGAGACGGAGGAGAGCAGCATGGAACGCAGGCGTTCGCGCTCCTGTCGGATTTTCGTGTCCTCTACCGAACGCGCCAGCTCCACCCGCTCGATGATGGCGGCCACATGGTCGGCCAGTGCGCCGCTGAGCCGGCCAAACGCCGCATCCACCGTGGCATCCCGCGGCATGTTGATGCCCATGACCCCCACTTCGCCATTATGCGTAACCATGGGCTCGAAGCGCCAGGTGGTGTGGTAGCGGTCGGGCGTGCCGGTGCCGGTGGGCTTCTTCTCGCGCCACGCTTCTTCCAACGCTTTACGCGTTTCCTGGCTCAGGTCCATGTCCTTGGGATAGGCAGGCTCAATGGCGTCCGGGTTCAGGGTCGGCGGCAGGAAGAACACTACGTCCAGCTCCAGCATCTCACTCAGCGCACGGTGCAGGATTTCCAGTGCCTCTTCGGAGGTCTGGGCGTTGGCGGTCAGGCGGTTGATCTGGAACAGCGCCTGCGTGCGCCGCTCGCGTCGCAAGGCGGTCTCGACTTGCGCCCGGGTGGAACCTCCCACGGCGGAAATCACCAAGGTGGCCGAGAGAAACGCGAGCAGGGCCACGTAATCATCCACACTATTCACCTGAAGGGTATTTTCAGGCGAAACATAAAAATAATTGACGGACAGCAGGGAGAGAAGCCCCGCGAGAACGCCCGGGAAAAAGCCGAACCGTAACGCCATCAGCGTACAAATAGTCAGAAAGACCAGGCTGACGGAGGTGAAATTGAGTGTCAGGGCGTCCGGCGCCGACGATGTATTCAGTAATTGGGAAGCAAGGGTCGTGCCGCCCACGGCGCACACCACCGCCCCCGCTTCGAGCAGGCGCAGATTGCGCCAGTGCGAGGAGCGGCCGAGCTGGCGTACATAAGACTGGTCCTCGGTCAGAGGAATGATATGCACCTCCCAATTGCGCTGTAGCTTGGCGGAGAGCCGCTGCGCAAAGCTGGGACGCAGCCGAGCGAGAATGCCGTCGCGCGCGGAGCGCCCGGCAATCACGTGAAAGATCGGTGCGTCGCTGGCCTGCGTGGAGATGATGTATTCCACCACACCGGCCACGGCGCTCTTGTGCGGCAGATCCACCACCTCGCCGCCCATCTGCTCTGCCATGGTCATGAAGCGCAACAGCCGGTCGCGTGCTTCCGACGAGAGGGCATAATAGCCGGGTGTCTCCACGTACAGCGCCACCCACGGCATGCGCAGGTCGCGCGCCTTACGCTGTGCGGCGCGCAGCAGCACTGGCGTACGAATATTTTCATTAATGCATACGGCAATCCGTCGCTGCATTGCCGCAGTCTCCCTGTTAGGTTCTTATCTTTCTCTTACCTCTACTTTCCCTTGCAGCGTATCAATTCTCCATTAAATTCGTCATTGCTTATACGCGGTGGCGCACCAGTTTTCCGGTGTTCGGGCGAATTTATCACTCAATGGTTGCGCGCAGCATCCACGCCACCTCATCGTGATAGGCCATGCGTTCGATGAGCATGTCGGCGGTGACCTCGTCCTCCACCTCCTGCGCATTCTTCAGCACGATGCGCGCCGCCAGCGAGGCGCTTTCATTGTCCTTCAGCAGATTCTTCACCATCTGACGGGGGTCACGCGGCAGGGATTCATCCTCGCTGATGGCGGAAAGCTCTAGAAACTCCCGGGTGGTGCCGGGCGTCATGTGCCCCAGCGCGCGGATGCGCTCGGCGATGGCGTCGCCCGCCTCGTGCAGGTTCTCGTACTGCTCCTCGAACATCTTGTGCAGGCTGTGGAAGCTCGGCCCGGTGACGTTCCAGTGGTAATAGAGCGTTTTCAGGTAAAGCGTGTAAGTGGTGGCAAGAAACGCCGCGAGCTGTTCGGCCATTTGCGTGCGCTGCTTGGTCTGCAGGCCGATGTCCGGGCGCAGGCCGTCGACGACCTTCAAGGTCTTGCTGGTAGCCATGATCTTCTCCTGACTCAGGCGTTAAAATGCAGGGTGCCCGACTCCATCGCGCGGGCGATGGCTTCCGGCGCATCCATGTCGAGAATAACGTCCGACTCGAACATCTGATCCAGCTCGTGACGCATGGCATCGAACGTGATGGATCGCCCCTCCAGGCTGGAATCAGGTGCGGGCAGATCCTCCAGATCGCTGTAGGCGGGCAGGACGTCTTCTTCTTCAATGATAAACAGGCTCATAGCCTTCTCCTTCGGGTTGCGTGTTAGGCACGCCGGAAGGCGCGCGGAAAACCACATTGTCCCGCCTCGGGGGCGGGAGCACGCCTGCCGGCACGCCGGAAGGCAGGGTCACAAAGGGAGCGTCATCACGAAATGCCAGCAAGGGCACCGGTTGGTCTGCCACGTAAGGGGCAGAACGATGCGCTCCGGGGGATACATCAGGAGGCATCGTTGCGCGAATCATATTAGAATGCTGTGGGGGTGGCAACAGTAGAGAGTAAATAGATACTAAACCGATTTACTTGGTTTTTACCTGAATCCATCTTCTCCCGGCGCTTATCACGTTACGTCATCGCGCCGCACCTCGTGAGTACAACAGTGACCGTTATTGCACTTGCGAAGCGGGGGCGACTTCGCTACGAAGTCACTCCCCAGCGAAAGCCTCCCATGACCTCTTTTCTCTCCCGACACGCCCCATGGATTGCGCTCTCCATCGCCCTGCTCGCCTGGGCAGCGGGCATCTCCACGGCACAGGCGCGCCCGCCTGTGGACAAGCGGATGGTCGGCTGGGTGGAGCATGTGCATATCGAGGCCATCGATACCCAGTTCGAGGCCAAGCTCGACACCGGGGCCAAGACGTCCTCCATCGATGCCGACGTGATCGACATCGTCGAGTACACCCCGCGCAAGGCGGGCGATGCGGCGGCGCCGGAGAAGAAAGCCGCCAGTCCGCTTGGCCGCATCATCTTCACCATCGAGGACGAGACAGGCGCGCCCAAGACGCTGGAGCGCGACATCGTGCGGTGGGCACGCATCAAGAAGAAGGGTAATGCAGGCTTCATTCGCCGCCCGGTGGTGCATATGCGCTTCTGCCTCGCCGGACGGCTGATCGAGGATGAAGTTAATCTTGCAGTCCGTGAACGTTTCATCTATCCGGTACTCATCGGACGTAACATGCTGGAGAAAGGCGGGCTGGTGGTGGATGCCTCGCGCAAGCTGACGGCCCCTGCAACCTGCCCGAAAAAGACCGGCCGGAACTGATTCCCTCCCTCACCTGCGAGCCCCATGCGTACCCTTCACGTACTTATCCTCTCCGTCATCCTGACCCTGACGGCCCTTGGCATTTTCTATTACAAATACGCGCGGCTGGAATTCCCGCTGACGCCGGACAAGACCTATAACAGCTGGTACATCGAGGCGCGCATGAACATTGCCGCCGGGTGGCGCGACGCCAAGGGCGAGAACCCGGCGACGCTCTGGCTGCACATCCCGCCGAGCAACTCCAACCGTTTCGCCATTGTGGAGGAGAAATTCGTCGCCAGCGGTTTCGGCGAGGAAATCGACGCCAACCGCAAGGACGGCAACCGCATTGTCACCTTCTCTAAGCGCCAGATCGACCGCAACGAAGCCATTTTCTACCGCGCGATGGTCTATGAGCTGGACTCCCCCGCCGATGTCGCGCCCCCGAAGGAACGCCCGCCCGTCACCTCGCCCTATGCGCCCGGCAACCGTCCGGCGCCGGTGGTCGGGCCGCAGGAAGACCCGCTGCTGCTTGCCATCGACGCGCTGGTGGAGGAATCCCGCGCCCGCTCGGCGGATGAGCGCACCTATGTGCGTGAAATCTTCAAGCTGGTGGATGGCGGCGGTGATGATCGCCTTGGCGTGGTCAATGACACGCTGCAGTTGCGTGGCGACAAGATAAAGCTGGCGCAGATTCTTATCGAGGCCAACAACATCCCGACGCGCACCGTGCATGGCGTCCACCTCACCAGCGACCAGCGCAATACGCGTCTGCAAACCTGGCTCGATGTGTTCGTGGAGGGCAACTGGCATCCGGTCGACCCCGTCTCGCACCGCTTCGAGCTGGAAGACAAATACCTCGTCTGGTGGTACGGCAACGAGCCTCTCTATGACGCCGAGGGCCTGCGCAAAACCGACGTTGTGCTCTCCGTGCGCCAGAACACCGACAACGCCCTCACCCGCGCCATCTGGAAAAGCGGCGAGATCGCGGACGTGCTGCTGAAATTCTCTTTCTATAACCTGCCGCTGGAAAGCCAGCTCCTCTTCCAGGTGCTGCTGATGATCCCGGTCGGCGGCGTGGTGATCGCCGTACTGCGCCAGATCGTGGGCGTGAAGACCTTCGGCACCTTCATGCCGGTGCTGGTGGCGCTCGCTTTCCGCGAAACGGGGCTGTTCAACGGCATTGCGCTGTTTGTCACCATCGTGGCGCTCGGCCTGCTGGTGCGCGCCTATTTCGCGCGGCTGCAATTGCTGCTGGTGCCACGGCTCGCCGCCGTGCTCTGCGTGGTGGTGCTGATTCTCAGCCTCGTCGCCATGGTCGCCAATAACCTCAATTTCAATGTGGGCCTCTCCATCTCGCTCTTCCCCATCGTGATTCTGACGATGACCATCGAGCGCATCTCGCTGATGTGGGATGAATACGGTCCCAAAGCCGCGATGAAGACCTCGCTCGGCAGCCTCTTCTCCGCCATCGTCAGCTATCTGGTGATGTACCACCCGACGCTGAACCACCTCTTCTTTGCCTTCCCGGAACTGCTGCTCATCGTGCTCGCCTTCGCGCTGCTGATGGGCCGCTATAACGGCTACAAGCTGACCGAGTATTTCCGCTTCAAAGCCCTGCAGATGGAGCTGGAACGCAAGAAGAAGGCGGGCTGATGCTGTCGCTGAAGAACATGTTCCCGTGGTCCTACAGCCGCAACGGCATTGTCGGCATCAATGCGCGCAATCTGGATTTCATCTTCCCGAACAATGCGCGCAAATTCTACCCGCTGGTGGATGACAAGCTGCAGACCAAGCGCCTGGCGGAAGCGGCGGGCATCCCCACGCCGGAGCTTTACGCCGTCATCGAGTTCCAGAACCAAGCCAAGCAGCTGGAGGAACTGGTGGCGCCGCACCGCTCCTTCGTGGTGAAGCCTTCTAAGGGCAGCGGCGGCGGCGGCATCATCGTGGTGGATGACATCGTGGAGTCCGGCTTCCGCAAGGCCAGCGGTGACATCATCTCGCGCGGCGACATGCGCTACCACCTCAACAACATCCTCTCCGGCATGTACGCGATGGGCGGCCAGTCCGACCGCGTGCTGGTGGAATATGTCGTGCAGTTCGACCCCATTTTCAACGACATCACCTTCCGCGGCGTGCCGGATCTGCGCATCATCCTCTACAAGGGCATCCCGGTCATGGCGATGCTGCGCCTGCCCACCCGCGCCTCCGACGGCAAAGCCAACCTGCACAAGGGCGGCATCGGCGTCGGCATCTCCATGAAGGACGGCATCACGATGCACGGCGTCTCCGGGGGGAAGTTCATGGACAGCCACCCGGAAACCAGCCGCTCCATTTCCGGCCGCCAGATTCCCGAATGGCGCAAGATTCTCGAGATGGCCTCCAAGCTCTATGACATCACCGGCCTCGGCTGGCTGGGCGCGGACATCGTGCTGGACCGCACCAAGGGGCCGATGCTGCTGGAGGCCAACGCGCGGCCCGGCCTTGCCATTCAGGTGGCCAACCGTGAAGGGCTTGGCACGCGCTTCGACAAAATCAAGCAGTTCAAGGGCGACTGGTCCAGCGTGCCGGACCGCGTCGAATTCGCCATTACCCATTTCTAACTGCAGCAAAATTAACGCCGCCGGATTTATCAAGGCCTGACAGGCCTCTGACGCGGATCGCATTGTGAGCTGACCCGCTCTCTGGAATCGTGGCGCCGTTGAATCACCGCTGACAGGAGAAGCTCATGTCCCGTACGTCCATCCGCCGCGCCCTCGCCTGTGCCACGCTGCTTGCCAGTGTCGCCGCCGGCGCCAGCGCCCAATCCTCCGGCACTAACCGCACCGTTGTCAATGATGGCCACCGCAACATCGTCACCAACAGCTTCGGCAATTGTGTGCGCACGCGCTGGATGGAAGGAAGCGACGCCTGTGCCCCGCAGGCCGAGCAGCAGGTAGCGCAGCGTACGGTTGCCACGCCGGTGCGTCCCAGCACGGAGGAGCGTCAGGTCTATTTCGAATTTGACGCAAGCGACCTTGACGCTGATGCCCGCGCCCGCCTCGACAACCTCGCCCGTCAGCTGAAATCCGGCGAGGTGCGCGACATCAAGATTGTCGGCTATGCCGACCCGATGGGTACGGATGAATACAACAAGGCGCTCTCCAACCGCCGCGCCAAGGCCGTGCAGGCATACCTCTCCGAACGCGGCGTGAATACGCAGGTGGGCGAGTTGGCCGCCTTGGGTGAGACCAACCGCTTCGCCGGGTGCGGTGACATCAAGGAGCGCGACCTGCGCATCAACTGCCTGCGGCCCAACCGCCGCGTGGAAGTCAATGTCGACTATTACGATGCGGCGGATGCCCGCCCCATCGAAACGCAGCGCCGCTACTAGCCTCGCTGGATGAAACCATGCAACGGCCCGCCAGCGCATTGGCGGGCCGTTTCGTTTTGATTGCGGCCTGACACGCAGGCGCCGCCGCCCTCATCGAGAAATTGCAGCCGCTCTGACAGTTTTGATGACCAATGGAGGGGTAAGGATGACGAGGAAGCCGGGAATGTCTATGCGTTCGCTGCTGCTAGCCTGTGCGTGTGCCATGGCGGCCCCTGCGCTCGGCGCGCCGGCCCCGCTGGTGCAGACGCGCCTCGTGGCCCCGGCCGAGCCCGCCAGCCTCCAGCGCAGCCTGATCTCCACCCTCTACCGTTTGCGCAGTGCGCTCTCGGCGCGCGATGGCGTCGCCGCCCGCGCGCAGATGATGCAGGCCCGCCGCCTGCTGAATCGCATGAAACCGTTGGAGGCGGTGGCGAATGCGGCCGCCATCGGGCAGCCTCGCCGCGCGCTGGAAATCACCCGCCTGCACGGGCTGGAGCCGGGGCATTTCCTGCTGCCGGTGAGCCATGGCCCCCTCAACGATACCGGTCTGGAGCGCCTGCTGATGGTGCATGGCATCGAGCCGCAGACCATTGCCTCAGCCCGCGTGCGTTATCTCGCATCCGGCATGGACACCGCACTGATTGCCGCGCGTCTCGATGCGGCGGAAGAACACGTGCTGGAGGTAAATCACCGCGGTGCCCAAGGCGAATTGCAAGCCTTGCAGGATGAGTTGCTCGCCCCCGGAACCCATGTGCCGGCCTCGCTGCGCGCGGCGGACCAGATCGCCGTGGCAGGGCTGCTGCTGCGTTATCATCGCCTGCAGGCCGCACAGGCCGCGCTGCAGCACGCAACGGACGTCCTGCCCCTGCTGGAAGGCGAGGACGAGGCCGCGCGCGTGCGGGAGGAGATTTCCGCCCTCACCCGCCGCGTGGAGTACCCGCAGGAGGCTCCCGCACAAACTACGATACATCCCTGGGCGGACTGGGTGGATCAGGTCAATTCCTGACCCCGCGCCGCGTACCGATTCCCTGTTGCCCTTGCCGCTGCATCTTCGGGTGCAGCGGTCTTTTTTTCAGGCCGCGCGTCCCCAGCGGCGTGAGAGGGCGTGGATAGCCGCCAGCATCAGCAGCCATGCGGCCACCCCGGCGGTGGCATAAAGCAGGTGCTGCCGGTCGGGCTGGCGCCAGAGATCGGCCAGCGAATCACCGAGGAAACAAAACGCGCTGATACCGGGCAGAAGCCCCAGCAGCGTGCCTGTCAGGTAGGTGGCAAACGGCAATTCCGCCGACCCCAGCGCGAGGTTGGTCACCGTGAAGGGGGAGACCGGCAGGGCGCGCAGCAGCGCCACCGCCGCCACGCCGCCGCGCGTGAGATAAAGGCGCAACCGGTCCGCATGGCGGCCGATCAGCGCACGCAAGGCGGAGAGGCCGAGAAAACGCCCGGCACCATAGGCGATCACCGCGCCAAGCAGCGCCCCCACCTGCGCCAGCGCAAAGGCTTCCCACGGGCCGAACGCCACTGCCGTGGCGGCCACCAGCACGAGCAGCGGGAAGAAGCAGAGCGCGCACAGGATATACAGGCCCAGCATGGCCGGGATGGCCCACGACTCCTCGCGCAGCCCGAGCAGGAAAGGCACCACGCGGCGGGGAGTGGCATAGTCCGCCAGCGGGGTAACGTGCCACACCAGCGCCAGCATGATCACCACGCCAAGCGCCAGCAGCAGGCGCGTCAGCACGGAGCGGGTGCGGTGGGTCGGACGTGGCAGAGTCATGCCCTGTGGTGATAGCAGCAAGGCCCGTCAGGAAGCAATGCAGCAGGCGGGCGCTCGTTTAGCAACGCTCTATGCCGTAGCGTGGAAGGCGGGGGGAAATCTAGCGGCACGCGCAGCATGTAGGACAAAGATTTCGAGTAAGACTTTCGCTGTAGAAGCCCCTCCCCCTGTAGGGGGAGGCTGGGAGGGGGGCATTGTAGGCGTTATACGTATCCTCACGCCCCCACCCCGACCCTCCCCCTACTGGGGAGGGGAATATGGGGCTCCGCTACTTCCGAGCAACCGGAGACCAGTAACCAACGACTAGCAACCAGCCCTCATCGGACAGGTTCTCAGCGCAAATAGCTGCGGATTTTCTCGAACATGGCTTCGGCAGTCACGGGCTTGGGCAGGAAGTCGTTCATCCCCGCCTCAAAGCATACATCGCGGTCGCCGGCCAGCGCGTGGGCGGTCATGCCGATCACAGGCACGCCGGGGCGTGCCTGTGCGGCCTCCCAGCCCCGCAGTTCGCGGGTGGCGGCCAGCCCGTCCTTGACGGGCATGTTCACGTCCATCAACACCAGCCCGTAGGCATGCTGCTTCAGCAGGCGCAAGGCCTCCTCGCCATTGTAGGCAATGTCGTAATCCACGCCGATATCGTCCAGAATCGCCGTCGCCACCATCACATTGGCGGCGAAATCCTCCACCAGCAGCACGCGCTTATTCGTGGCGATGGCGAGTGAGGGCATGTCCGCCGCCGTGCGCGGCTGGGCGCTCAGGCGGCCCGTCAGACGGTCGGGCAGGCAGATGAAGACCTTGGTGCCGAATCCCACCGTGCTGGTCAGCGTGATGGTGCCCCCCATCATCTCGATGAGGTGGCGGGAGATGGCCAGCCCCAGCCCGGTGCCGGGAATGCCGGACGCATTATCCGCACGCATGAATTTCTCGAACAGCCTGTCCTGCGATTCCCGGGGGATGCCGATGCCGGTATCGATCACCTGAATCTCGATGCCGCCCTCACAATTGAACAGATCCGGCTTGCGCAGCACGCGCACGCTGACCGTGCCGGTATCGGTGAACTTCACCGCGTTGCCCACCACGTTCAGCAGCACCTGCCGCAGCCGCTGCTTATCGCCGGTATAGCGCAGACCGCGCACGGCCTCGTAATCCACCATCAGGCCGATATTCTTCTCCTTGGCGCGCAGCGAGAGCATGGAGATGACCTCGCCGAACAACTCGTCCAGCCGGAAGCGTTCATCGGCGAGCTGGAAATCGCGCTGCTCTATTTTGGAGATGTCCAGCAGGTCGTTGATTAGCGCCAGCAGCGCGTCGGCGCTGGAGCGCAGGGTCTTGAAGAATTGGGACTGTTTTTCAGCACTGGCCCCTCCCCGCTCCAGGAGGCTGGCAATGCCAACGATGGCATTGAGCGGCGTGCGGATTTCGTGGCTCATATTGGCGAGGAAGTCGGACTTGGCCGCGTTGGCGTCCTCAGCCTTGCGACGGGCATCGTAAAGCTCCTGAATGTCGGTGCAGGTGCCGTACCATTTGATGAGCCTGCCGCCCGCATCGCGGATGGGTTCGGCGCGGCCCAGCACCCAGCGATACTCGCCATTGGCGCGGCGCAGGCGGTATTCAATCTCGTAGGGCTCGCCGCTCTTCAGCGAATGCTGCCAACGCGCCCAGGCGCGGTCTTGATCATCCGGATGGAGGATCTTGCCCCATGGTTGCAGCCCGTCCGTCTCGCCCTCGGCCGCGCCGGTGAATTCATACCATCGCCGGTTATAATATTCGTGATACCCGTCCGCGCGGGCCACCCACACCATGTGGCCGATGGAATCCGCGAGGTCACGGAAGCGTGCCTCGCTCTCGCGCAGCGCACTCTCCGCCTCGCGCTGCGCGGTAATGTCGGTGTGCACGCCCACCATGCGGATCGGCGTGCCCTGCGCATCACGATACGCCTTGGCGCGCGACATCATCCAGCGCCAGCTACCGTCCTTGTGGCGCATGCGGAAAATGTTGACATACTCCGGTATCTCGCCCGCGAGATAGCGTGTCATGACGTTTTCGGCACCCGGAACATCTTCCGGGTGCGCATGGGCCAGCCAGTTCTCGTAGCTGCATTCCCATTCTTCCGGCATATAGCCGAGCATGTCAATCCAGCGCGGCGAATGGAACACCTCGCCCGTCACCATGTCCCAGTCCCACAGCCCATCATTGGTGCCCTCCAGCGCCAGCGAGAGCTGCGCCTCGCTGCGCGCGAGCTTCTGGGCCACCACTGCCAGCTGGTCCTCCACCTCCTTGCGCCGCGTGATGTCCACCGACGTGCCGAGCAGCCCCACCACCTGCCCCGCCGCATCGCGCATGGGCATCTTGTTCGAGAGCCAGATCGTGGTGGTGCCGTCCGGCAGGGTCACCGCTTCCTCAAATTCCTGCGCTTCGCCGCTTTCTAGAATGCGGCGGTCATTGGCGGAGATGATGTCCGCCTGGTCACTATCTTTCAGGAATTCCTTTTCCGTTTTGCCGATAATTTCCTCGATCGGCAAACCCACTGCCTTGACGATGTTGTGGTTGGCAATAAGTATACGCCCTTCTCGGTCTTTCGCGTAAACCAAGCCGGGCACGGTCTCGATGACGGTACGCAGCAGCGCATCGGCACGGTCGCGCTCCGCCTCGATGGCCCGGCGGCCTTCCATATCCAGCAGCACGCCGGGGAAGCGCAGCGGGGTGCCATCCGGCCCATGGTCAACGCGGCCATTGGCCTCGATCCAGTAATAATGCCCGTCCTGCCGCTTCACGCGGTACTGGCGGCTGTACGGCCCACCACGCGCAATCGCCTCGGCGATGGCATCGCGCAGGCCCGGCTTGTCATCCGGGTGCACGGTGGCAATGATCTGCTCCAGCGGGATTCCCTCGCGGCCCAGGCCCGGGTCCAGTCCGAAGGAATGCGCGAATCCCTCATCAATCGTAAACTGGTCGCAGGTGAGGTCCCACATCCACGTGCCAATGATGGCCCCGGCCTTGAGGGCCAGCTGCACGCGCTCGGCGTTCAGGTGCAGCGCCTCCTCCGCCCGCTTGCGGTCATGGATGTCGATGCAGGTGCCGATCCACTCGACAACGTCGCCTGCCGCGTCCTTGACGGGTACGCCCCTGGCCAGCATGGCGCGCCATTGCCCGTCATGCCGCCGCAATTCGTACTCGACCTCATAGACCGTTTCTTGCGCCAATGCTTTCTGCCATGCGGAGAAAACGGCAGGGCGCTGCTCCGCGCGGATGGCGTTCACCCACCCCAAGCCCCGCGCCGCTTCAAAAGATTGCCCGGTGAATTCCTGCCAGGCCGGAATCGGTTCATCCACCTCGCCCGCGCGGTTGACGCGCCAGATGACCTGCGAGGAAGCCTCCACAAAGGAGCGGTAGCGTCGCTCGCTGTTCTGCAGGGCGAGCTCCGCGCGTTTGCGGTCGTCAATGTCGACGGCCACGCCCACCCATTGCTGCACCCTGCCTTGCGCGTCCTTCAGCGGCACACCGCGCGCGAGGTGCCAGCGATAGGTGCCGTCATGCCGGCGGTAGGGCGTCTCCACCTCATACTGATCATCAGTGGTCGCCGCGCGTTTCCACGCCTCCACCACGCGGTCGCGATGATCGGGATGCATGACCTGCGCCCACCCGAATCCCAGCGACGCCTCGAGGCTGAGGCCGCTATAGCTTAACCAGTGCTGGTTGATGTATGTGACAGAGCCGTCCGGGCGGGAAAACCAGACGATCTGCGGCGAGGCCTCCACCAGCGCACAGTAGCGGGCCTCACTGGCCTGACGCTCCTGTTCTGCCTTCATGGTCTCCGTGGTTTCCATCACCGTGCAGAGGACGCCCCGGATGTCACCTGCCGCATCCCGCAGGGGCGTATAGGAGAAGGTAAACCATGCATCTTCCGGGCGCCCATGACGCTCCAGCACGAAATGCAGGTTCTCGTGGAAGATGGCTCTGCCTCCCAGCGGTCCTTCAAGCATGGAACCGATTTGCTCCCATGCTTCCACCCATAGCTCACGCAAGGGCTGCCCCACGGACGCCTGGTATTTGCTGCCAAGAATGGGGATAAGCGCATCGTTGTGCAGGTGAATCAGCTCATCTCCCCACGCAAGCCACATCGGGCTTGCCGCATCCAGGATAAGCTGTACGGCATTCAAGAGCGAAGCGGGCCAGCCCTCCATGGGGCCGAGCGGCGTCGCGGCCCAGTCATGCGCGCGAATGCGCCCGGCCACTTCCCCGCTACCCTTGAGAACAGAGGATTCCTGCTCCAAATCATCGCTGGGCTTTCTGCCAGCCTGTTGTTTCATGACAATAATTTTAGATGGGACACTCTGTGTCTTTATATATTCCTAACGTATTGCCACAAGGAATATAAAATTAGCATAAGTAATTGAAGAAACGGAACTGATACAGGGTGCCGCTGGCGCGGGCCAGACGTTCCTTGAACTAGCTTCTGGCCGCCTCGCCGCGCAAGCGCCGGCAGCGGTCCGAACAGTAGCGCACCTCGTCCCACACCTTCTCCCACTTCTTGCGCCAGGTGAAAGGACGGCCGCAGGCCGCGCAGATTTTGCTGGGTAGATGCTCCTTACGCACGCCGCGTGGCATGGGCCTACTCCCGCGCTGCCAGCTGACAATGGGCCAGCCGGGTGAATCGCCACGCGGCGAATCGCGCATAGGCCACTTCCGCCAGCGCCCGCAGCGGCGGCCACGCCACCACGCGTGCAAGCACCCGCCAGTGGGGCAGTTGCTGCCAGATGAGCAGGAACGCCGCCACGCCGACATGCATCTGCCCCTCCGCATCCCTCGCGTGCAGCAGCTTCAGCGCCTCCGCCTGCGTAATGCCGAGGGCACCAAGCGGCGCGGGATTACGGGCGATGTCCTGCCAGTCGAAGATTCCTGCCGGTGCGATGCGGCGGTAATAGGCAATCTCGCGGGCGCACAGGCCGCACAGGCCGTCATAGTACACCGTAATCACAACTCCCCCTCCCGCATCCGCGCCAGATGCCGCGCCGCCTGCGCGCGGATGGCTTCCTGCTTGTGCGGCCCGAAGCGCTCCCACGTGGCATAGACATACGGCATGCGCTGGTTGCCGCGCAGCTTGTCCTCGTGACGCGCGAGGAAGTCCCAGTAGAGCGCGTTGAATGGGCAGGCCTTCTCGCCAGTCATCTGCTCCGGATCGTAAGCACAGCGCTCGCAGAAATTGCTCATGCGATGGATGTATTTTCCGCTCGCCGCATAGGGCTTGCTGGCCATCCTGCCGCCATCACCGAAGAGCGCCATGCCGAGCGTGTTGGGCATCTCCACCCATTCATACGCATCCGCGTAAACAGCAAGGTACCATGCCTGCACCTCCTTCACGTCCAGCCCTGCCAGCAGGGCGAAATTGCCCGTCACCATCAGGCGCTGGATATGGTGCGAATAAGCATGGTCCCGCGTGTGACGCACGGCTTCCGCGACGCAGAACATCTGCGTCTTGGCCCCCCAGTAAAAATCTGGCAGCGGCTCGGTGGCGTCGAAGTAATTCAGCTCGCCATAGCCGGGCATGAACTGCCAGTAGATGCCGCGCACATATTCCCGCCAACCGAGAATCTGGCGGATGAATCCCTCCACCGCATTGAGCGGCGCGGCCCCGGCGCGGTAGGCCGCCTCCGCCGCCTGGCAGACCTCCAGCGGCAGCAGCAGCCCGGCATTCAGGTAGGCAGAAATCACAGAGTGGTAGAGATGCGGTTCCCCCGCCAGCATGGCGTCCTGATAGGTGCCGAAATGCGGCAGGCGCTGCGCGATGAAATGCTCCAGCTCGGCCAGCGCCTGCGCGCGCGTTACGGCATAGGCGAATGGCTCCAGCCGTCCGAAATGCCCGCCAAAACGCGCCGCCACGAGATCCAGCACCTCGCGCAGAATAGGCGTCTCCGCGTGGCGCGGGCGCGGAATCTGTGGCAGGCCTGCCTTGGGTGGCTGGCGGTTTTCCTTGTCGTAATTCCACTGCCCGCCGGTGGGCTGGCCGTCCGGCTCCATCAGCAGCCCGTAACGCTTGCGCATTTCGCGGTAGAAGAATTCCATGCGCAGCTGCCGCTTGTCCCCTGCCCAACGGCGGAAGTCGGCCAGCGAGGAGAGAAACCGCTCATCGGCGCGAATCTCCACCGGGATGCCGAGCTGTGCTTCCCAGCCTTTCATCTTTTGCAGCACGCGGTATTCGCCGGGCTCGGTCAGGATGAGGCGCGCGGGCTGCAGCTCCGTCACCGCGCGCGCCACCTCGCCATCGAAACTGCCCGTATTGGCCGCATCCTCCAGCCGCACATAGCGCACGCGGAAACCCGCCGCCTCGCACTCCGCCGCAAAATGCCGCATGGCCGCGAAGAGGAATGCGATCTTCTGCGGGTGATGCGGCACATAGGTCGCCTCCTCCATCACCTCGCAGAACAGCAGCGTATCACGCGCCTTGTCCGCATCGGCCAGACTGGCGAGCGAAGCACTCAACTGGTCGGCCAGCACCAGGCGCAGAGTGCTCATCGCGCGACGCCTCGCCGTTTCTGATTGTGATGCTCCATACAGCGCTCAGCTTATCATGAGAGGATTATTAGGGAATACTTATATGATAAACGGCCCATGCGATAGGAGCATATGCCGGGGCGGATTTTTCTTCTGCACGGCAGACTCATCTTTGCTTCTTAATGTCACGGCTTTCATGCTGCGCCTTGCTTCATTCAACCATTGAAAGGGTTTCCCATGTCCGCACCAAAAAGCCTCAAGGACGTCTATGCCGATGAACTGAAAGACCTGTGGTTCGCCAACGACCAGATGACCAGGGCTGTCACGAAAATGGCCGAGAAGGTCCGCGACCCCAAGCTGAAAAAGATGTTCGAGAAATCGCTCACCGGCATCAACACGCACAGCGATGCCCTGAAAGCCCTGCTGCAGGACATGGGCAAGGACGTCGAGAAGGAGCATTGCAAAGGCATGGAAGGCCTGGTGGCCGAGGCCCTCAAGCACAGCATCAAGGAAGCGCCCAAAGAAGAGGAACTGCAAGAGGTGGTGATGATTGCGCAATACCAGCGCATGTCGCATTACGGCATTACCGGATTCGGCACCGCCGCCGCCTACGCGAAGGCCCTAGGAATGAAGGAGCATGCCGCCAAGCTGAAATCCATCACGTCGGACATTTATCAGGCCGATGAGTACGCCACCACGCTCGCTGAAAAATCAGCGCAATTCGCGACCAAGGAAGAGCACAAGCCCGCGTAGCAGGCGCGCTATACCGCCAAGGCCTGACGGGCGCTGTAAAACGCGCGTACGGCTTCCACGACCCGGTCTGTTTCTTCCGGCGTCTGCGCCGGGGACATGGGCAGGCTGATAACTTCGCGGGCCATGGCTTCGGCCAGCGGCAGGGACTGCACATACTCCGGATAACAGGCCTGCTGGTGAGGCGGCAGCGGGTAATGGATGACCGTGGCGATGCCGTGCTGGGTGAGATGCGCCTGAATCGCGTCCCGGTCCGGGGTGCGGATCACGTAAAGGTGCCAGACCGGCTCCGCCCAGTCAGGCACATGCGGCAGGGTGATGGGAAGACCGGCCAGCGCCTGCGTGTAATGGGCCGCCACCGCGCGGCGGCGTTCGTTCCATTTGTCCAGCACGGCCAGCTTCACGCGCAGGAATGCCGCCTGCAGCTCATCGAGCCGTGAGTTGTAGCCCGGCACATCGTGGCGGTATTTGACGCTGGAGCCGTAATTGCGCAGCTTGCGCACCTGCTCGGCAATGGCCGCGTCACGCGTCAGCACCGCGCCCCCATCGCCCAGCGCGCCGAGATTTTTGCCCGGATAAAAACTGGTCGCCGCCGCATGGCCCAGCCCGCAGGCGCGGCGCCCTTTATAAAGCGCCCCCTGCGCCTGCGCGGCATCCTCAATCACCACCAGCCCGTGACGCTCGGCGATGGCCATGATCGGGTCCATATCGGCGGTCTGGCCGTAAAGATGCACCGGGATGATGGCGCGAGTGCGCGGGGTGATGGCCGCCTCGATGCGCGCGGGGTCGAGATTATAGGTCAGCGCATCCGGCTCGACCGCCACGGGCGTGGCACCGGCCTGCGAAACGGCCAGCCACGTGGCAATGAAGGTATTGGACGGGACGATCACTTCATCGCCCGCACCGATATTGTAGGCGCGCAGCAGCAGGTGAATCGCATCGAGCCCGTTGGCCACTCCGACACAATGCTCTACCCCAGAGTAAGCCGCAAACTCGGCCTCGAAGGCCTCGACTTCCTTCCCGAGGATATACCAGCCGGACGCCATGACGCGGGCAAACGCCTCCGTCAGGGGCGCTTGCAGCTCACCGTTCAGTCGTTTCAGATCAAGGAAGGCGACGTGGTTCATGCGGACGCACTGCGGACAGCCGCAATGAAATCATCGTAATTGCGGTAATAATCCGACTCGTCATACACCTCCGAGGCCAGCACCATGCAGACCGCGCCCGAGGAGAAATTGTCCAGATCCCGCCACATCATCTTGGGAATGTAGAGCCCCTGGTAGGAGCGGTTCAAGCTAAAACGCTTGCGTTCCTTGCCGTCATCGAGCGTCACGTCGAAACTGCCGGACATGGCGATCATGACCTGCTGCAGATTCTTGTGCGCATGCGCCGCCCGCGAGGCGCCCCCCGGCACGTCGTAAAGGTAATAGACACGCTTGATATCAAACGGAATATGACGTCCACCCTCGACGAAAGTCAGGTTGCCGCGGGGATCGTTAATGCGCGGCAGATCGATCACGCTGGCAGTGCGGGGAGATTGTATGATGTCACCCATATCACATTGTTTTGGTTCGTTTAACACCCGGGCAGCGGTGGCAGGAATTTAAAAATTCACCTTTCATAACATTCTTGCATGGAAAGAAAAGTGCTATATAGAAAACAATGCAACAAAACCTTTGCGCGGTATCGCTCGAAAGCCGCGCTCTGAGCCATTTCAAGCGAAGTGAGCCCGTGAGCGGCGGCGATCACATGAGCCCGTAGCTGTTCAGCCAGTGATAAAGCCCAGAGCGCATGCCGTGAGGATACATCGTGCGCACGTAGAAATTCAGCATATGCCGCACCATCAGGGTGGCAAGGTACCGGAATGTGCGGGGCTGGGCGAATCTGTTTTCTGCAATAAACTTTTCGAAAGGCGATATCGGCCGGATCGGATCAGGCGGCGGCGCGCGGAATGTATGCTGCGTCGGGAATTGATCATACAGCTCCCTCAGCCTTCGGGAAAAACCCTCCTGCAATGCGTCGCGCTCAAGGATGTTATAGAGCCGCATGGAGGGTTCGGTTTCATGCATCGCGGCGATGGTGCGCGAGATCAACTCCTCCTGCGTGGCGCACACGATGCCGGCTTCTTCAAAGGCATCCACGCTCTCTGCCGGGGTAGCGAGCGTCAGGCAGGGGATGCGATAGCGCGCCAACTCCATCAGCGCCGTCGGCGAATTGAAAGGGAATGACTCAAGAGCGACATCGGCAATGGATAAGTAACGATCCAGCTCACTGTTGGGAATGATGCCAAGCGCACGAATGCGTCCGTTGGATTTCTTCATCGCCCGTCGCCACTGGGCATCACGCGCGCTGGGCCCAATGGCCAAAAGCACCGCCTCGGGCTCAAGCCTCAGAATCTCTTCGATGGTGGCAAGAAAATCAACGCCCCCCGAGGGCTCATATTTATAAGCCGAAGCGATGGTAACCATCACCTTGCACGTGGCAGGAAATCCAAGGGATGCCTTGATTGAAGACAAGGTTTCACGATCCGGCCTTAGCTTTTCCGGCACGGGCTTCATCGGAAGCGGCAACACGGCATCATGCGTAATCCCGCGCGCCTTGCGTCCTATCTCAAGCGTGGAACTGCGGAAGTTAACCACCAGATCCGCCAGCGACGTGCCCAGCCAGAACAAATGATCCGCATGGTTGAACAGCACAATCGGGCGGGCGAATTTAGTATGGGAAAGGGCCAGCATCGGCACGATATCATAGGGATGGACATGCAGAATGATGGCAGAATAGTCTCCGGCGAGCGCTCTCAGTTCCGCTGCCTTCTCAAGCGGCAAGCGCGGCGCAAGATGCAGGATACCCCCGGATTTCTGCTGTACCACTTCTTCCAGATAGGGCGGCACAGGCCGCCGCCCCTGGCTGATGAGCACCACGTCATGGCGCTGCGTCGCGGGTGACGCGGAAATCCAGCGCTCCAGCACCCGCGTATGCCCGCCGCTGGCATAACAGCGCGTGACTACATGCAGGAAACGGTTTTCCGAAGGTGTCCTTACAGGTGCCGCAGGAATCGTGAGCGCCAATGCCTGTAACATTGTCTCAAGCGCGTGCGAGTAAAAGACGCCGCACGGGTTGTTGACGGCAAAAAGGGCCGCGTGAGCACAATGCTGCGCTTTTCTCTCAGCGCGAGAGCAGGATTGCGCGGCCGCTACCAGACGAAGAAACGTCCGGTGGTTTGCCTCCATGGTGCGTTCAGTGGTGTTGGGCATCGGCGGCACCAAGAGCTTACAGATTTTAGCCACCCATCTATGGCAAGAATAAGGGCGCAGGTAAAGAGCGCTGCCCATGCAAAAACTCTATCCAATTCCATCCTGCATGACTAAATACTGGTAGACCATCATTCGAAAACGCCATGATTCATCCAACCGCCCTTATATCACCGCACGCCAAACTTGGGGAGCGCGTCTCGATAGGAGCCTTCACGACCATTCATGATCATGTCGAAATCGGCCCAGACACGGTTATTGAGGGATATTGCGAGATTGGCTATCCAAGCCCCCTCGCGGAGGGGCGGCCCCTGATTATTGGCAAGGAATCCCTCATTCGCTCCCACAGCATCCTCTATCAGGGCTCCATCATTGGCGAACGTTTCATCACCGGCCATAGGGTGACAGTGCGGGAGAAGACGCAGGCCGGCATCAATTTTCAGCTGGGCACGCTGGGCGATATACAGGGGACCTGCACCATTGGCGACTATGTCCGCTTTCACAGCAATGTCTTCGTGCCGCAATATTCGCGTATCGGAAACTTCGTCTGGCTGTTTCCCCATGTGGTGCTTACCAATGACCCGCATCCGCCGAGCGCGGTGGCCATCGGGTGCGACATTGCCGATTACGCGGCCATTGCGGCCCGCTCCGTCATTCTGCCGGGGGTGAAAGTCTCCGAGGGCGCGCTGGTCGCGGCCAATAGCTGCGTGACAAAGGACGTGGCGCCCCACACGATCGTCGGCGGCACACCGGCGAAATTCCTATGCCACACGAGCGAGATTATGCTGAAGGACGGAACGGACCGGCCGGCCTATCCGTGGACAAGGCATTTCCATCGCGGCTATCCTCAACATGTTGTTGAGAACTGGCTCAACCAGGCATCTTCGCTGAGCGACGCCTGATCAGCGCGACCGCGAGAGGTACCGATCCATGATCTCGTCCGGCGCGCCGTCGGCGATGACCTTGCCGTGATCCACCCAGATCACGCGGTTGCACAGGTCGCGCACCAGCGATTCCTGGTGGCTCACCATGATCATGATGCTGGCGCGGTCGATCAGCTGGTACATGCGCGCCGTGGCTTTTTCGACAAAGGCGGCGTCCCCGCCGGCAAACAGCTCGTCGAGGACCAAAATATCGGGATGCATCGCGGTGGCGAGCGAGAATGCCAGGCGCAGATACATGCCGCTTGAGTAATATTTCACCGGCATATCGATGAATTCTTCCAGCTCGGCAAAGGCAATCACGTCCGATTCGATCTCGCGCAGATGCGCCTTGGAGAATCCGAGAATAGCTCCATTGAGATAGATATTCTCGCGGCCGGTAAATTCCGGGTGGAACCCGGCGCCGATCTCCAGCAGCGGCGCGATGCGTCCATTGACAGTGATGGTGCCGGAGCTAGGCTCGTAAATGCGGCAGATCGCCTTCAGCAGCGTTGATTTCCCGGCGCCGTTCGAGCCGATGATGCCCAGCCGGTCACCCGCATTGATGGTCAGGGAGCAGTCATTGACGGCGAGAAAATCGGAATAGGAGGAGCCCTTGCGCTTCTTGAAAATGCTGGCGAACTGCTCTTTCAGCGACGGCGCGCTGTTGTGATAGACGCGGAATTTGATGGAGAGATGGTCAATCACCACGCTGCTGGGGTGCGAAGTCATCACTACAACCTGAACACTATCTTTTTCTCAAGCCGCAGGAAGAACCACAGGCCAACCGCCAGCGACGTCGCGGCGATGGCCGCGGCATGGAGCAGCACCATCCCCTCCGGCCACGTACCGTAGCGGATGGGCGAACGGAAGAGCTCAATGAAGGGGGTCACCGGGTTGAGGTTCAGCAGCACGGAGACACCGCCGATGATGGAGGTTTTGTCGTAGATGATGGGGGTGAGGAAGAACAGCGCCTGCATGGCAATGGCAATCATGTGCTGCAGATCGCGGTAGAACACCGTGGCTACCGAGATCACCAGCGAAATCCCCAGCGCGAAGAGGAACGTCAGCACGTAGGCCACCGGCAGGAACAGCAGCGCCCAGGAAGGCTCCGCCCCAATGGCCATGATGATCAGCGACAGGGCCGCCAGCGAGAGCAGGCTGTCGATCAGCGTGGCGCAGGCGATGCTTAAGGGAAAAAGCAGCTTCGGCAGGTAGATTTTCTTGATCAGCCCCTCATTGAGAATGAAGGTATTGGCCGACTGCACCACCATCGCGTTGAAGAAGTTCCACGGCACCATACCCGCGAACATGAAAATGGCGAAGCTCTTGAGGTCGGCCTTGAACAGGTTGGAAAACACCAGCGCCGTGATGGTCATCATCAGGAGCGGGTTCACGAGCGTCCAGAGATAGCCGAGCATCGTGCGGCGGTAGCGCAGAATCAGCTGCTGACGTGTGAGCTGGACCAACACCGCTCTGGCAGCCGACACTTCCCGAATCATGGTGCCAAGGGCACGCGTCATGATCTCAATCCCTTATTCAGCGAGGCGCAAACGGTTTATGACAATGGCACACGGATGGCAGAGCGTGGTTCTTGCCACAAAAATCCCCCCCCATCAACAGATATAGTGCGGGTGTATTATGCACTGACAATCGCTTTGTAAGAAGCTTGTCTAACGGCAACTGCTTCAATCATTTGCGTGATGAGAAATGGTGGAGGCGACAGGAGTTGAACCCGCGACCCCCTGAATGCAAATCTCACGGTTTTGGACTTGACCATCTTTAACGCTCCTTGATATACGTTGATAACCATATAGAAACAGTACGTTTCTTATATGATGGAACTTTACCAAAGTCGATGCTAATTCATCGTCATGGTAGCAACGGGGTAGCAACGGAACGTCATGGCGACAGAATCAGTACGCTTCACCAAGGCAACCCTTGAGAGCTTGCAACCCCCGTCAAAACCGGATGACGCCAAGGGCGGGGTGTATGACACCTACCGCGACAGCAAGGAAAAGGGTTTGGTGCTGATCGTGTCGCACGGAGGCGCTAAAACCTTTTACCTTTACCAAAAGGTGCAAGGGAAACCGCAGCGCATCAAGCTGGGGGCCTTCCCTGATCTGACCGTTGAGCGGGCAAGGGAAAAGGCGCTGGAAGCCAAGGCGCAGATTGTGGCAGGCATCAACCCGAATCAGGAGCGGCGTAAGCTTAAGGACGAACTCACCTTCTCAGAGTTTTTTGAGCAGCACTACCTTGAGGAATACGCCAAGAAGCACAAGCGAAGCTGGAAGCAGGATAATGATAACTACAAGCTGCATCTGACCAGCTTCAAACGCAAACGCCTCTCCGACATAACGCGCGCGGATATTGAAAAACTACATGCCAGCATTACCAAGGGCAACGGGGCTTATGCCGCCAACCGGGTGCTGGCGCTGCTCTCCGTCATCTTCACCAAGGCCATTGAGCGCGGCTGGGATGGCAGCAACCCGGCTATGGGCATCAAGAAGAACCGCGAGAAGTCGCGTGATCGCTTCATTCAGGGCGATGAGTTTGCGCGTTTCTTCAAGGCCGTCATGAATGAGCCGAACGAAACCGCGCGCGATTATTTCCTACTCTCGCTCTTCTGTGGCCAGCGCAAGAGCAACATGCTGGCGATGCGCTGGGAGCAGATCGACTTTGCCAACCGTCACTGGCGCATTACCGACACGAAGAACGGGGAGCCGTTGATCGTGGCGTTGACGGAACCCGCCTTGCAGATACTGGAGCGCCGAAAGAAGCAGGCAACCGCGCAAGTGAAAGCCGCGAAGGCCAAAGGCGATAAGCTCAGCAAGCCGGTATGGGTATTCCCAAGCCTTACCAGTGAGTCAGGCCACTACGAAGAACCCAAGAGCGCATGGCGGCGTATCTGCAAGCGCGCCAAAATTGAGGATTTGCGTATCCATGACATACGCCGCACGATGGGGAGCTACATGGCCATGTCCGGCGCGGGGCAGTACCTCATCGGCAAGGCGCTGGGGCATAAGAGCAGCGCCGCGACAGAGATTTACGCGCGGGTGGCGGTTGACCCGGTACGCGAGGCGCAGGAAACGGCAGCGAAACGGATGCTGGAGCTTATGGCGGGAATAAAATGATAGTAGATATGAAAAAAAACCTTTTCGATGAGGTAACTCCAAGTAAGGCTTTTTTTAGTAGGCTCTTGTTACCCGAATTCGTCATCGAAGAAATGAGGGAGTATGCAAAGGGGTTGGGGATTATAGCCAGCCTTACGAAAGTTGACTCTTTTGAATCAACTTTTCCGGGAACTTTTGATAACCCACGGCTTTTGAGTGGAGGCATTAAATGCCTGCGACTAATGCCCTTCAGTGGCTTGGAGGATTACATTGAAGAAGCGCGAAAAGCTCTAAAACAAAGCGCTCCTGCCATCACTGAACATGAGGCCCTAAAGCTTTTGCAAGCAATAAAAACTCTGATCGATATACAGCTAAAAATCAGCTTCCCTGAAGCTACCAATGATTTTCGGCATATTATTCCGGATTTCACTCTTCTCAGCATAGGACTTTACAACCCCGAAAAGAAAAAAACGGCAAAATACATTCGAGCCATGCTTGCTATCTTTGCTTTAGGAAAGCTGGCACAGTTTGTCGCTGATCAGGCAACACTAAGGAGGGCCTCATTCATAAGCCCGGACGCATTAAGCCCGCGATGGCATACTATAGAGGCGGATGAAGCAGAGAATGCTGATGGTGCGGTCACGAACTTCGATCTTTTGTTTACAGACCCTGCGACTGTAGCCACTCTTAAATCAGCAAATAGTTTTGGCTTTTATCCAAGAACATTTACCGCCACAGAGCCTTTATTAGAAGCAATCGAGGCAATTCGTGCGATTGATTCACTGGATAAATCAAGCATCTTGCAAGAGATGATTAAAAGCAAGCAGGCCATGCAGGTGCTACAGATAGATGTGGAGGAGCGCCAGAAGCGAGCAAAAGCTATCAACTCCGCAAGAGCAAGCTCAGGCGGCAAAGCTCGTGCAGAAAGGCGGTATGGCGATTTTAAGCGCTTAGTAATTTCGGAAGCCCGCGACCTTAAAAGAAGAAACCCCGGAATCTCAGATAAGAAATTGCTCACATCGATCTGCCTGACTGCGCCGGATGATGTATGGATAAAAAATGATAAAGGCGAGGAAGAGCGCACCCATACATTTAATGACGATCAAAAAAAGAGGCGTCTTATTCGTGAAACCCTGCAAGATGCAGGAATCATAAAGCCATCGAAAGAAGCAAAATAACGATGACTGAACTCTTTGTTGAAAAAGGTTTCTGCTTAAGCAGACGGCGTTTTTCGACGTGTACTCAAGAAGGCGTTCTACCAATAAAATCATATATTTAGCACAATCCCCATAGTCGCACATAAGCGGCGGATATGGAGGATAAATGTTCACAACTGAAGACCCATTACTTACTCGTGTGGAGGCCGGGGCGTTTCTCGGCATCAAGCCCGAAACACTCTCAGTCTGGCATAGCACGCAGCGTTATAGCATTCCCGTTGTCAAAGTGGGCAGAAGCGTTCGCTACCGCTTGTCTGATCTGAAGGCATTTCTTCAAGCTCGTACGATTGGAGGGGGCAATGCCGCGTGATGACGTACCGGGCATTAAGCAGCAGCTTCTGGCTGATGTGCCGGGACTGCTTTCCACGCTCTTTCGTGAGCGCAAAGTCGCCCGCCTGTATGGGGAGCATCGTGTCGGCACTCATGGGGCGCTTTCTGTCCGTGAAGATGGCCAATGGTACTGCCATGAGAGCGGCGCGGGGGGTGATGTGTTTGATCTGATCGCCTTTGCGCTGGCCACGGATTTCAAGGGCGCGCTGGCCTTCGCCAAGGGATACCTAGGACAAGCCAGCAAGGTAATCCCCTTTCCTAAAAGCTCTGCCCGCCTCAGTGAAGCGCAGGATGCCAACCGCCAACGGCAGAAGGCCAAGGCGCGCTGGCTGTGGAATCAGGCGCAGCCCGTCACCTTTGAGGGGGGCGACCATGCAGGCAGTTAAAGCCTACCTCGCTTCACGCGGCCTGCGCCTTGAGCCGTTGCCGGATGATTTACGCTACTACTGGCGCGCCTACAACTTCAGCAGCGGAAAGCACTACCCGGCCATGATCGCGGCGGTGCGAAACAAGGCCGGGGATGTGGTGGCCGTCCATCAAACCTTCCTCAGCGATGACGGACACAAAGTTTCCGGCGAAGGCGTCAAAGCCAAGTTGTTTCTGGGGGCCGTCAAGGGCGGAGCCATCCGCCTGACACCTGCCACAGACCGCGTGGCGTTGGCGGAGGGCATTGAGGATGCGCTCTCCGTCATCCAATCAACGGGCTGTCCTTGCTGGGCGACCGGCAGCGCAAGCAACATCCCTGATCTGCCGGACTCCATCCGCGAGGTCATAATCTGCGCCGATAACGATGAGGCGGGCCGCAAGGCTGCTCAGCGGATGGCGCAGCATTACAGCCGCGAGGGGCGCAAGGTGAAAATTGCCTATCCACCCGGCGGCGCGAAAGACTGGAACGAAGCGCTACAAAAAGAAAAAGCGGCCCTTGCCGGGGCCGCCTCAATTAAGGAAATGTGTGTATGACAACTATATCAGAAGAGCTGGAAAACGCCAGCGCCTATCAGCCATCCGTGAGCCATGACAAGGCGTTGATCTTGACGCATCTGGCGACCCTCTCCCCGGTTGACTACGAGTTGGCTGCAAAGGAGGCTGCTAAGAAGCTGGGAGTCTCACGGGCTGCCATCGACAAGAAGATGAAACAGCAGGTAGCGCAGACGACTAAGGGCAATGACATGTTCCCTCATGAGGAAGCATGGCCGGAGCCGGTGGAAATGGCCGCGCTACTTTCAGAACTCTCCGCCACGTTCAAACGCTATGCGATTCTGCCCACACACGCCGATACCGCCTTGGCGCTGTGGTGCTCCTTCACATGGTTTATTGACGCGGTAAAGGTGGCCCCGATTCTGGCCATCTGCTCACCGGAGAAGCAATGCGGGAAAACCACCGTGCTGAGTCTGGTGAACAAGCTCTCCGCACGGGCCTTGCCGAGTGCCAACATCACCCCGGCAGCGATGTTTCGTGCCGTCGAGAAATGGCAGCCCACGATGATCATCGATGAGGCGGATACCTTCATCCGCGATTCCGATGAATTGCGCGGCGTCATCAATTCCGGCCATACCCGCACCACCGCCTTTGTCATCCGCACCGTAGGCGATACCCATTAGCCGACACGGTTCTCGACCTGGGGGGCTAAGGCCATTGCCCTGATCGGCAAGCTGCCCGATACGCTGCATGACCGCTCCATCGTTATTGAGCTGCGCCGCAAACTTCCCGGCGAACATGCCGAACGCCTGCGCCACAGCAAGGATGAGCAATTCGAGCTATTGCGCTGCAAGCTCAAGCGAGTGTCGGAGGATTACCAGCATCACCTTGCCGGACTGATACCACCCACGCCGGAAGGCATCTCAGATCGTGCGGCGGATAACTGGGAGCCGTTGCTTGCCATTGCGGGGCTGGCAGGCGGCGATTGGCCTCAGAAAGCCATGCAGGCGGCGCTGGCCCTTTCCGCGCGTGATAATGACGCCACCAGCCTAGGCACAGAGCTATTAATGGACATAGAAAACATCTTCGTAGGAGGGGTGACACGCATCACCACGGCGGAGCTGATCGAGAAACTCTGTGCCGATGAAGAGCGGCCATGGGCGACCTATAACCGGGGCAAGCAGATTGCACCGCGTCAGGTGGCGAAGCTGCTCAAGGAGTACGGCATCCATTCCAAGAACCTGAAGCAGAGTTATGGCGTTGTAGCGAAGGGATACGAACAGGCGCAGTTTGCCGATGCCTTCCAGCGTTACCTTGCACCCCCCGAAAATAGCCGCTACCCGCTACCGGAGGCAGATACCCTTGGCTTTGGGGTAGCGGAGCCGGAGGCGGTAGCCGCTACGCATACGGATAACGCTACCGAAAATGTGAGCATTTCTGCGGCTGGTAGCGGAAGAACGGATAATTTCCCGGTAGCGCCGGAGCGGGTGGAGTTTGCCTTATGAGCGTGGCACTGGTTCAGACATTGCAGGCGCAGGGCGTCCATTTCCGGCTAGAGGGGCAGCAGGTGCGCGTCAATGCCCCGGCGCATCTGGTGACGCCGGAGTTGCGGGATACGCTGGCGCGCTGCAAGCCGTTCATCCTTGAGCAGTTGCAATTGACTGCAAGCCCTCCCCCTAGCGATGAGGCATGGCAGGAACGCGCGGCCATCATTGAGCACGAGGCGGGCATTCCACGCGAATGGGCGGAGGCATTCGCCAGAGTGTGTTGCATGGCGCGGCCTACCTCCATTCCCGCCGCATCGTGGCAACGGGTGATCGACCATGCAGGGCGGATGCTCGATAGCCCTTCCCTGCTTCATGATCTGGTGCGGCATGGCTGGGGGCTGGCGGATGTGTTCAGCGTCCATCCCTATACGCCGGAGAGTCGGCAGGATGCCAAGGGGCTGCTTATGCTGATGCAGGATGCCGAGGTGATCAGCGTCATCAATGGGCAGGTCATCGGCCTGAAGAATCAGGACAGCGGCGCGCAGCTCTTCTATCGCAAGCCGGTAAGCCGGACACCGGGGAGTGTCATGATCTGGGAGATGACATGACCCGCCAGAAACAGCCCCGGCTTTAGCGTGCTAAGCAGGCTAGAGAGCAGGTATGGCCGACCACTGAAATAACAGCATGAGAACAGCAAGAAAGGTGTAGAGGAAACCATGAGCAAGAAGAAACCAGACACCGCCAATGTCATGTTAAAACACCCAGACCGGGTGAAGGATAAGCCGATTTGCCCGCTCACGGGTTCACGCCATTCCGAGGTGCTGAATGTCGCGGCGAATCAGATTATCAACACGCTGCGTATCACGACGCCAAACATCGAGGAGCGTGATCGGCAGATACAGGCCGCGATGGCGCAGGTCATGGGTGTGAAGCCGCAGGATGAACTGGAAGGCATGTTAGCGGCGCAAATGGTGGCCTGCCATTACGCGGCGATGGAATGCTTCCGGCGGGCGATGTTATCGGAGCAATCGTTTGAAGGCCGCGCCATGAACCTGAGCCAAGCCAATAAGCTCACCCGCTCCTACACTGGCCTGCTCGATGCCCTGAACAAGCACCGGGGCAAGGGACAGCAGAAAGTCACCGTTGAGCATGTCCATGTGCACGCTGGCGGGCAAGCCATTGTCGGCAGCGTCGAGCAAACGGGGGGAGGGTCATACACAAAAACGGAGGAACAAGCCCATGCAACCGAACCGAAGAAACTGGCAAGCCGCACTGGAGAAAGCGACATCCTGCCCCCGCTGTGGCGCGAAGACGAGAAGCGGCAAGCCCTGCCAGTCCCCCGCGATGCCTAATGGCCGTTGCCGGATGCATGGGGGAAAGTCACCCGGCGCGCCAAAAGGGAACCGGAATGCTTACAAGCATGGAAGTTACACAAAGGAGGCCGAACAGTTCCGGCTGATGTGTCGCCTTGTGTTAGGGGAAAGCAGGCGGTGGAGGGAAATCTGAATCTAAAACTTTTTGCCAATTCCAGCCTGCTTTAGAACCCCATTAGCAGTGTGACGGGATTCGATACAGTTATCGACGGTGATTGGCCTTTTAACTTCAGGGCAAAGCCAAATTTCGTGGTCACCTTTGCCTTGACGAAGCAAATGGCACCCGGCTTGCGTCAGGTACTCTTTGACTTCAGGAGTGTAGCTTTTAGGCAATGCCCTGTGCGTGCGCGATAGCCACAGCGTGCGACACGATCTCAAAAGGAATTTCTTTTTCCATGAGTTCGCCACGGGCTTCCAGCAAGTCAGGAATCATGATGGAAAGCTTTTCCATCAAGCCTTCAGCGGTTTTAGCTTCGGTGATTAGCCCGGGCAAGTCTTCGCTTTCAGCCACCCAAACCTTTGCCTCACCATCCCATTCAGCTCGAACGCGGATCATCTTTGGCATTTCATCGTGACCATATTTGTACATATTCAGCATATAGATAAATGGTTACGCTTAGGTTAAAGGGCAATTGGCGAGGCCATCATTACTGCCAAAACAGCAATTTGGCAATGGCCTGAAGCGATCATGAATGCCCTTTATTAAAGCGGTTAACCAGATTCAGGCTTGGCCGGAAGGCACAAGGAATCCTTCATCCGATACGCAGGCCGCTGCTTGATAAACGCCAACAGCGCCTGCGCTTCCTGCAATGCCTGCTCATCCGCGCAATAGCACTTGGCCATCTCAAGGCAAAGGGTCACGAGTGTTCCGTTTTCCATGACCGCCTCCCCTACGCCGCTTGAGCGGGCTGGGTTTCCACCACACGAGCCAAGGCGATCATAAGCCGCGCCTCTGTGCTTTTCAGGGCTTCAAGCACGGCGCTGTAATAGCCTAGGGATTCGCCAATCTCCTCGCTTAGCTTGAGGAAGGCTTCAGCATCCGCCGCAACCATGGCCGTTAGCTCTTTATCGTCACGCTTGAGAATCTCCAGCGCCATTCGCACGATGGGATAGCTATTGCCTGCCGATTCCAGCCATTTTTCCCGCGAGGGAATGGCATCCTCCATCTTAACGGCGTCAAACCTAAGAGAAGAAATGCGCTCAGGGGTGGCAGGCTGGAGAAGCTGAACGGCCCGTTTTAATTGCCCTCCCCTCCCCACAAGCGAAGACCTCAACCGGGCAAAAACAGGCGCAAGAGTAGCAACGGGGTAGCAACGGCTATTTTTAGCCCTTGATTCTCTCGACGCTAAGTTATTGTTTTTGAATGGTGGAGGCGACAGGAGTTGAACCCGCGACCCCCTGAATGCAAATCAGGTGCTCTACCAACTGAGCTACGCCCCCACCGGGTCGAGAGGTCGACACATTACGGCCATTGTTCTGTGAGTCAAGTGAAAAGCGGGCAGACATCCATGGCTAGCCAAAACTCAGCCTTGCAACCTGAGAGAAAACGTTTCACAAGTAATATGAGGGAACGGAAATTTAAGTCTTGGGGCTGTCCTAGATAACGC